>NZ_JBFOCM010000035.1:0-320166 GCF_040907825.1 Aeromonas sp. s7(2024) | reverse complement strand
CGGTGGATATTTACAACGCGGAGCGGCCGCATCATGCGTTGAAATACAGAACCCCCGATGCGGTACATAGGGGGTTCTGAGTAGAGAAATGCTAGCTGAAAATGTGTAAACCTATTTCAGGACTAGACATCTAGTTCTAGCTTGCATCCCTCACTCCCGCCTCCCTGCCCTTGCCTGCCCCGTCTCGAAAGCATAAAGTAGTTGCGCCTGTAAGGTATTGGATAAGCACTAAAAAGCGCTTCTTGTCCGGTCTGTTGTCCATGACGCCACTGCATCATGAGAGTCCAAAGCCTTCGCTATCCACTTTGCTGGCGATTTTTCGCAGCAATAAAAACAAGTGCATTGCCCGACATGGGCTAACACAACAAGGATAAACCGATGAAACTCAAAATGGCTCCTACTCTGATTGCACTGGCGCTCGCCGCCGCAGGCACCACAGCTCAGGCTGCCGATGACTGGTACACCGGTGTTGGTGCAGGTTGGGCATATGCCCACGGTCTGGATGATTTTGGCAAAGACACTGACAAAGACGCAACTGCGCTGAGCCTGTTCGGCGGTTACAACTTCAACGACTACTACGCAGCTGAACTGGGCTACCTCTACGCCGGTAAAGCGGGCGTGGACGGTGCCGATTTCAAAACCCAGGGTGCAACCCTCTCCGGTATCGCCCGCCTGCCGCTGGGCGACATCTTCTCGGTGTTTGCTGAAGGTGGTGCCTACTTCAATCACGTCAACGGCAATGGCAACAGCGACAACGGCACTGCACCGCTGGCGGGTCTGGGTCTGACTGCCAAGCTCTCCGACCTTATCGATGTGCAGGCACGCTACCGCTATCTGTGGAATCTGGGTGACGAGCAGAAAACCTGGGAGAGCGACATGAGCGTCGCAACCCTGGAGCTGGTGATGCACCCGAATCGCACCTCTTATGTTGCCCCGGTTGCCGCCCCTGCGCCTGAGCCGGTTCCCGAGCCGGTACTGGTCGACAAGAACTTCGCCCTGAGCTCTGACGTGCTGTTTGCCTTTGGCAAATCCACCCTCAAGCCAGAAGGTGTCGCAGCGCTGAATACGCTGTATCAGCAGATCGTTGATGTTCAGCCGAAAGATGGCAGCGCCGTGGTCGTCGGTTACACCGACCGTATCGGTTCTGATGCCTACAACCTGAAACTCTCCGAAGCGCGTGCCCGTACCGTGGCCGACTTCCTGGTTGGCAAAGGTCTGCCGGCTGGCAAAGTTGCCATCGAAGGTCGCGGTGAAGCCAATCCGGTCACCGGCACCCAGTGCAACAGCGTCAAGGGCAAGGCTCAGCTGATCTCCTGCCTGGCGCCGGATCGCCGTGTAGAAGTACGCGTCACCGGCGTGCAGCAAGTGACCCAGTAACCACGTCTGACAACACTAAGGGGATGAAGCTGCATCCCCTCAGGATGCAAAAAGGGATGCCGAGGCATCCCTTTTGCTTTGCGTCTTTTCGCAGAAATCAGAACGAGGTGCGGCGGTAGCGGCGATACTCCGGATGCCAGAAGTTGGCGTCGATGGCCTGATCGATCACCTCGTCCGGGGTCTGCACCGCCTTGCCCTGCAACATGGCGGTCTTGGCCACCATCTTGGCGATGTAGCGGGAGACCTGATGGATATCTGCCAGATCCGGCAGCAGAGATCCCTCCTCCCCTTTCACTAGCGGCGAGCACTCCGCCAGCGCACGGCTGGCCGACATCAGCATGGCGTCGGTCACCCGGGTGGCGCCGGAGGCGATGACGCCAAGGCCGATCCCCGGGAAGATGAAGGAGTTGTTGCACTGGGCGATGACGTAGCGCTTGCCCTTGTGCTCCACCGGTGCAAACGGACTGCCGGTGGCCACCAGCGCCTGACCGTCGGTCCAGCGGATAAGGTCTGCCGGCGTCGCCTCGACCCGTGAGGTAGGGTTGGAGAGCGGGAAGATGATGGGACGGGCACAGTGCTTGTGCATGGTCTTGACCACCTCTTCGGTGAACAGCCCCGGCTGACCGGAGACCCCGATCAGGATGTCCGGGCGACCATGCTCCATCACCTCCAGCAGGGAGATGTTGTCACCCACCGGCCAGTCGGCGATGCGCTCCACCGGTTGGGAGAGACGGCGCTGGAAGTCGAGCTGGTTGGGGATCTTGTCGGTGATAAGACCGAAGCGATCCACCATAAAGACCCGGCTGCGCGCCTGGGCATCGGTCAGCCCCTCGGCCTTCATCTGCGCCACGATCTGCTCGGCAATGCCGCAACCGGCGCTGCCCGCCCCGAGGAAGGCAACCCGCTTCTCGGAGAGCTTGGCGCCGGAGGCCTTGCAGGCGGCGATCAGGCTGCCCAGCGTCACCGCCGCGGTACCCTGAATATCGTCGTTGAAGCAGCAGAGCTCGTTCTTGTAGCGGTTGAGCAGTGGCATGGCGTTGTTCTGGGCGAAGTCCTCAAACTGCAGCAGGATATCGGGCCAGCGGCGCTTGACCGCCTGAATGAAGGCATCGACAAACTCGGCGTACTCATCCCCCGAGATACGCGGATTGCGCCATCCCATATAGAAGGGGTCATTCAGCAGTTGCTGGTTGTTGGTGCCGACATCCAGCACCACCGGCAGGCAGTAGGCGGGCGAGATGCCGCCACAGGCGGTGTAGAGGGAGAGCTTGCCGATGGGAATGCCCATGCCGCCGATACCCTGGTCACCCAGACCCAGGATCCGCTCGCCATCGGTCACCACGATCACCTTGACGTTCTGCTTGGTGGCGTTTTGCAGCATGTCATCGATCCTGTCCTTGTCCGGATAGGAGATAAACAGGCCACGGGCGCGGCGATAGATGTTGGAGAACTCCTCGCACGCCTTGCCGACCGTCGGGGTGTAGATGATGGGCAGCATCTCGGTCAGGTGGTTGTGCAGCAGACGGTAGAACAGTGTCTCGTTGGTATCCTGGATGTTGCGCAGATAGATGTGCTTGTCCATGTCGTTGCCAAACGCCATGAACTGGCGATAGGCGCGCTCGGCCTGCTCTTCGATGGTCTCGATATTCTGGGGCAACAGACCTTCGAGGTTGAAGTTGCTGCGCTCTTCGCTGGTGAAGGCGCTGCCCTTGTTGAGCAAGGGGGTCTCCAGCAGGGCGGGACCGGCGTAGGGAATGTAGAGAGGACGTTTCTGGTTATTATCTTCAAACATGGATCTTGGTACCTAAACGGTTAGCTAGACGCAGGGACCCGCCGATCCTAGGGGCTTGTCTCATTAATTTCAAAGAGTTTGCACATCCGTTGCAAAAGGTTTGCGACCCAGTCGACGAAAGGCGCCGGGGGTCTGACCAGTCAGACGACGAAAGCGGTTGGCAAAGTTGGCCCCATCGCTGTAACCGACCCGGGCCGCCAGCTCGCCAAGTGGCCAGTTGGTATAGAGCAGCAGCTGGCGCGCCTTGTTCATTCTGAGCTCGGTCACCCTCGCCATCGGCCCCATACCGAACGCTTGCTGACAGAGCCGGTGAAGATGGGGAACGGAGCAGGCCATCTGTCGGGCCAGCAGGGCGACACTCCAGGGTTCGTCCAGGCGCGCCTCCACCCGGCGAAACAGTGCCTGCAATCTGAGTTCAGGGGTGCCGCGCACCTCCCCTTGCAGGGTGCGCTCCAGCAGCGCCAGCAACAGGCTGAGCAGTTGAGGTTGCAGCGAAGAGCGAATCCCCTCCCCCTGCATCAGGCTGAGCAGATGGTAGAGCTGATCGCCGCCATCCCCTTGCCAGATACGGTGACCAAGGCGATGCAGGTGCTGCCAGCGCGGCACGTCATCGAGCAAAATCCAGCTGATCTGCCAGCTTTCGCCAATCAGCTTGAGCCCACCGGGCACGGCGGCCGGCAGGAAAATCAGCGATCCGGCCGGAATGGCTTGCTCACCCTCGTCGGTGAGCAGCGCGCCACCCTCATCGTGACTCACCATCAGGATGTGAAACTCGGGGCGATTGCGACGGATGAGGTAGTGATCTCGCACCCGGGAGAGGCCGGTCAGGAAGATCCCCGCCTCGCCGAGCAGGGGCAGCCCTTCACGTCCCAGCATCTGCTCTTCACAGGCTGGCGCTATCTCCAGACACTCGCTGGCAAATGGCATAACACCTCAACAGGATAGTTTTACACAAGAAAACCGAGAGCTACTCACAGTGAGAAGAGCCTCGCCAGCACCTATCATACCCCTGACAAACCTTGCTTTTCTCATACCCGGTTAACAACTATGAATTATTGGCAAGCGATTTTAAAACAAACCACCGATCGCGAGTTCATGACCCGATTGTGGCGGCTGGCCCTGCCTGTCTCGCTACAGTCCATGATGTTCTCCCTGCTCGGCCTCATCGATATCATGATGGTGAGCCAGCTTGGCACCACGGCTGTGGCGGCGGTCGGCTTGGGTAACCGGGTCTTCTTCTTCAATCTGCTGGTGATAGCGGGCCTCGCGGGCGGGGTCTCGGTATTGGCAGCACAATACTTCGGGCGCGGGGAGATGGCCGGGGTGCGCCGCTCCCTGGCGCTGGCCATAGTGGGCGCCCTGCTGGTCACCCTGCCCTTTGCCTTCATCTATGTGTTATCACCGGGCAGCGTACTGGGTTTTGCCAGTCAGGATCCGGCACTGCGGGCACTGGCGGATCAATTCTTGATGATCACCGGCGCCACCATCCTCTGTACCGCCATCGTAGTGCCGCTGGAGTCAGCCCTGCGCTCGGTCGGCAATGCCGCCGCTCCGACCCGCATCGGCATTATCGCCATCATCGCCAACGTCATCCTCAACTACGCCCTCATCTTCGGTCACTTCGGCTTCGAGGCGATGGGGGTCGCCGGTTCGGCCTGGGGCACCACCATTTCCCGGCTGCTGCAGACAGCCCTGCTACTGCTCTACGTAAAGCGTTATGAAGCGCGCCTGATCCCGCGCGCACCAGACTGGCTGGCCGCCTTCAAGCGCAAGGAGGTGGTGCGCTTTACCCTGATCGCCCTGCCGCTGCTGTTCCATGACGGCCTCTGGGCCTTCGGCATGCTGATTTACGGCTTTCTCTATGCCCATCTTGGCACCGATTCGCTGGCCATCATGACCACACTCGGCACCCTGGAGAGCATCCTTATCTCCCTCTTCTTCGGACTGGCGGTGGCCTGCTCCACCCTGCTCGGCCACCGGCTCGGGGCCGAGGAGTACGAGGTCGCCTGGCAGCACTCCCAGCTGTTCCTGCTGCTGGCACCGATTGGCGCGCTACTGGTGGGGATCATCGTCTGGCTGCTGCAAGCCAACCTGTTGCAGTGGGTCGGCAACCTGCCCCCCGAGCTGATGACGGAGGCGGGACAGGTGCTCGGCATCATGTGCCTCGGGATGCTGCTCAAGGTGTTCAACATGGTGGGGATCATCGGAGTGCTGCGTTCTGGCGGTGATGTGAACTACAGCATCTTTATCGACATCGTCGGCATGTGGTGCATCGGCATCCCGCTCGCCTGGGTGGCGGTCACGCTGCTCGGCTGGCCCCTCTCCTGGGTGGTGGCGGTGGTCTTGCTGGAGGAGCTTAGCAAGGTGCTGCTGGTGCAGCGCCGTATTCGCCAGCGCTGCTGGTTGAAGAATCTGGTGATCGGATAAACAGCCACAAATCGGGGTCATATCAATGACAGAAAAACCCTGTTTGCAGTATGCTGGGCGCCTCTTCAATCAGAGGCAGGGATCCACGGTTTCCCTGTCCAGTAGTCGTTTAAGGAGACGAGCATGCAACCACAGAAAGAGCTGATCACCGAGACGGCCCTGCTTGAGATGGCCAACAAGATCATCAAAGAGCATGAAGACTTCATCCACGGTATGCGCGCCGATTCGGTGGAGCAGAAGGGGGATATTCTGGTGTTCAAGGGGGAGTATTTCCTGGCCGAAGATGGCACCCCGACCGGCAAGACCATGGCAGTGTTCAACATGTTCAAGCTGCTGGCTCAGCAGCTCTCCGGCAAGTACAAGCTGGCCTGATCGCACCAGCTCATTGCCAACAGGATGCCGCCCTCAGGCGGCATCTGTTTTTACGCGGTTCTGACCCTCGACCACCACGCAGTTGCGTCCCGCCATCTTGGCCTGATAGAGGCACTCGTCAGCACGGTTGATCAGAATATCGATGGTGTCATCGGCACGAGCCATGGCAATCCCGATACTCACCGTCACCTCCAGCAATTCGTCCGAGGTGGGGCTCTTCACCAACCGCGCCTCGACGGCAATGCGCAGCCGCTCGGCCATTTTGCTCGCCAGCGCCGGATCTGCGCAGTTGTGCATCAGGATGGCAAACTCTTCACCACCATAACGCCCCAGCACCATGTCAGGCTCCAGCTGCTCGCCCAGGGTGGTAGCCACCTCCTTGAGCACCGCATCCCCCGCCAGATGGCCGTAGATATCGTTGATCCGCTTGAAGCGATCGAGATCCAGCAGCATCACCGCAAAGGGCTTCTTCTTGAGTTGCAGCCGGATTCTGGCCTGCTCCAGCTGCTTCATCAGCAGGCGGCGGTTCATCATGCCGGTCAGCTCATCGGTGGTCGATTCCCGATATAGCCGCAGCAGCATGTTGAGCTGGCCGCACTGCACCCAGCAGCTGGCCATGGTAAACATGCCGAGCACCCACACCTGATTCAGGGTGGCCTGACTCCAGATGCTCTGGCCCACCAGCAGCCAGTGGCCCAGCAGCATGGTCACCAGCACCACACCAGCCAGTTGCAAGCCGAGGGAGAGGGGGATGGGGAAGATGGCAAACAGGGTGATCAGCAGATAGGGAAAGGCCGCATAGCCCGCCTGCAACTCCTGTCCGGCGCCAAAGCTGTTCAGGCAGAAGAGGGAGAAGAGCATCATCACGGCCATCAGGTAGCCAAGGGCCAGCTTCATCCGTTCCCGCTTGAAGTGGATGAGATACGAGAGCGGAATAAGTGGCGAGAGCGCCAGGGTGCAGAAGATCCTGGCTTGGAATAGCTGCTCGAAATGAACGGCGGGCAAGGTCAACCAATCCACCACGGCCCAGGCGGGCAATCCGAGCATCAGCAAGCAGGTCAGCAGGCGCAAACGCACCGTCATAAAGCCCATGCGAGTACGAGTAAAGTCTTCGGAGTGAACCCTCGCACTCCAGAACTCTGACAACTTGAGCATCCAGAGTCTCCACGATGAATACTGAGGGCTCATTCTACACCTACAAAGTGGTAAAAATGTCATTAGCGGGGAGAATAAAAAGGAGAGGTCGGTCACACAAACCGACAGATGATAATCGCAGCGCGCAAACGTTTCAACCCATCAAAAAATAAACCTTTTTTTGCATAATTAGCGCTGGTCAGCCTCATTTCAATCACTACAATAGCGCCCAATTTTCTCCCCCTCCCCACACAATTCGAGGTACTTATGGAACAGGCTGCTGTCACACGCGCCAATCGAGAGGCACATCCACCCAGGCGAGCCCACAGCGAACTGGTCTATGGTATAGAGGATGTCCCGCCTCTGCCCCAGACGCTGTTCGCCGCCCTGCAGCATATGCTCGCCATGTTTGTCGCCATCATTACCCCGCCCCTGATTATCGCCAATGCCCTCGGCCTCCCTGCCGCCGACACCCGTTATATCGTCTCCATGTCGCTGGTCATGTCCGGCATCGCCTCCTTCATTCAAACCCGCCGCTTCGGCCCCATCGGTTCCGGCCTGCTCTCGGTACAGGGCACCAGCTTCAACTTCCTCGGCCCCATCATCGCCTCCGGTCTCGCCCTCAAACAGGCCGCCATGCCCACCGAGGATCTGTTGGGCACATTGTTTGGCACCATGATGGTTGCCGCACTCACTATCGTGGTGATGAGCCGCTTCCTCCATCTGGTGAAACGGATCATCACCCCGCTGGTCACCGGCATAGTGGTGCTGCTGATCGGCCTGACCTTGATCAAGGTAGGTCTCATCAGCATGGGCGGCGGCTATGCAGCCCTCTCTGATGGCAGCTTCGCCAGCCACACCAACCTCTTCCTCTCCCTGCTGGTGCTCGGCCTTATCGTGTTGCTGCAACGCAGTCGCAACCCCTGGTTGCGCCTCTCCGCCATCATGATCGCCATGCTGGCGGGCTATGCCGTGGCCCTGCTGTTGGGCAAAGTGAGCGCCCCCACCTTCGACGGCCCGCTGGTGATGGTGCCCATTCCGCTCCACTACGGTCTCGGCTTTGACTGGCAGTTGTTCGTGCCGCTCGCCATCATCTTCGTGGTGACGGCGCTCGAAGCGATCGGCGACATGACCGCCACCTCGGATATCTCCGGCGAGCCGCTGGAAGGGCCTGTCTATATGGAGCGGATCAAAGGCGGCGTGCTGGCTGATGGTGCCAACTCCATGCTGGCGGCGGTGTTCTCCACCTTCCCCATGTCCACCTTCGCCCAGAATAACGGCGTTATTCAGCTGACCGGGGTGGCCAGCCGCCATGTCGGGCTCTTTATCGCCGCCATGCTGGCGCTGCTTGGCCTGTTCCCGGCGGTCGCCAGCCTGGTGCAGCAGATACCCGAGCCCGTGCTGGGGGGGGCCACCATCGTGATGTTCGGCACCATCGCCGCCGCTGGCGTGCGCATCATTGCCCGCGAGGAGCTGGATCGCCGCGCCCTGATGATCCTGGCAGTGTCGCTGGCCATGGGGCTGGGAGTCGCGCAGGTGCCGGAAGTGCTGCAACACCTGCCGGAGCTGGCCAAGAGCGTGCTCTCCTACGGCGTCGCCACCGGTGGCATTACCGCCATCGTGCTCAACCTGCTGCTGCCCAAGCGCGAAGCGCGCCACTCCTGAGACACAGCCTACAGATAGCAAACAGCCCCGCACTGCGGGGCTTTACCTTGCCAGTCGCCACGGGTAGTGTGCTGGGCAGCCTTTTTTGAGGATGCCGCCATGCCCTATCGCCTGCTCTCCCCCCTCTCCAATACCGCTTCACCCGCACAGATACTGGCGCAAGAGCAGCACTGGCTGCGCGACTGTGCCCATGACGGCCAGCCCCGCGCTCACCTGTGGCAGGCGCCCCAATGCCTGATTGTCACCCGCAAAGATACCCGCCTCCCCCATTACGAAGCCGCCGGCCAGCAACTTGCAGATGAAGGCTGGCCAGTACATGTGCGCGACAGTGGCGGTACCGCCGTGCCCCACGGGGCGGGGATCCTCAACCTATCCCTGCTGCTGCCCCGCACCACCACAGATCTCGCCCACTACTACCGGCTGCTGGGGGCGCCGCTGCTGACCCTGTTGGCGGAGTACGGCCTTGAGGGAAGCTATGACTTCGTGCCCGGATCCTTTTGCGATGGTCAGTACAATCTGGTGATCGGGGGATGCAAGATCACCGGTACCGCCCAGCGCTGGCTGGCGCCGGGGCAGGATCATCAGGGCGCCGTGCTGGCGCAAGCCATGCTGCTGGTGGCGGGTGATGTGGATGAGGGAACCAGGATGGCAAGCCGCTTCTACGAGCTGGCGGGCGGCGAGCTGCGTTTTATGGCGAGAACCTCCACCACGCTGGCAAGCTGCATCGATTGGCGCGGTAGCGATCAGGCACTGGTAGAGAAAGTGCGAGCACGTCTGGATAGCCTGCTGAGCGAGGGACTATCCCCCTCATCCTGACCTTATCCCGAAGGGAGAGGGAAAGTCCCCGTCCATAGACACAGCGCACAAAAAAGCCACGACCGGAGTCGTGGCTTTGCAATAGGAGTGGACTTAGGCTGTCTGCAGCAGATTACTTGTAAACATTATTTTCATCACTGCAACGTAGTAGTGACAACACCTCCGGCTTCTTGTAGTCGCCCAGTAGCGGTAAGGTGATGGATTCGTTTCTCAAGCTCGGCCGTAATCTTTGATGTGGCACGGCCAAAACCCAATAGTCCCAATGCGCCGGAAATTGCTTCATCACTGTTCATTGAGAAGCCAAGAGTAACGGTCTCTAACAGAGCATTATCAATTTCCTCTGGCGCAACCCATTCCAATTTACGCTCCGCAGCCCCCCAATGAGCACGGCTACGAATGGGGATTATTCGACTATCTGCAGAATACAAGAATCCATCTTTCGAGTTGAACAACCTCTGTCTTGCACCGAGAAGAATGGCCTTTTCGACGGCAGCTGTAATTCTTACTCCAGCACGTGTGACACCAAATGCCCCCATGAGCCGTCGTGTCACTTCCATGCTATGAACAGGAGCCTCCACATCGACTACTGACTGGATCATTCGTGCCAATTGCTCTGGTTTTTCTTGGTGCAACTCAGTTGTTGATGCAACTAGCGCCAAATTTGCTTTCACGTATGGCTGGCTCGAATTCGGTACTGCTTCCTCGGCAGAAGCTCCTCGAATGATCTCATGCTTCGGTTCCGGCACGACTTCAGGGATCGCATCACGTCTATCAGCAATCTTGGTTCGAGCCGCCTCAATGGCCGCTACAGCACGAGTAATTTCCTGCTGCGGATTGCGGAACCAGTCCGTGCTCCAGATCCGATGGAAATTCCATCCCAATCCCTCCAATACCCCCTGACGCAAACGGTCACGATCCCGAGCGGAACGCGAGCTATGGTAAGCTGCACCGTCACACTCGATTGCCAGCAAATAACGCCCAGGATACTCTGGGTCCTTGACTGCGATATCGATAAAATATCCGGCAGTTCCCACCTGCGGTTCAACCTCATAATTGCGCTCACGCAGCGCTTCTATTACCTCCAACTCAAACGGTGAGTCAGCTGCCTTACCGGTCTCCCGAGCGACTTCAAGCTCACCCGTTTCAGCGAATTTCAGGAAGTTCTTCAGAGCCCTTACGCCGAGGGAAGCCCCAGCATCAATCTCCAGTTCGTCAGCCCTGAAGTTGCAGAAGACTCGCATTGCCATTTTGGCTCGTGTGATCAGAACGTTGAGGCGACGATGCCCGCCTTCACGGTTCAGCGGACCAAACTCTTTGGCAATCCGGCCGGACTCATTGCGACCGTAGCCGATGCTGATAAAGATCTTGTCCCGCTCATCACCCTGGATGTTTTCCAGGTTTTTGACGAAAAACGGCTCACTGCCCTGAGAAGTGAAAAATGCCTCAGCCTCTGGCATCTGCCGGCGTAGCAATTCGATCTCGACCTGAATCAGGTCTCGCTGCGCCACACTGAAGGCGGCAACACCCAACGAGAGTTCAGGCGTTCGAATAGCATGCTGCATGACAGCCTGTGCAACTGCCTTAGCCTCCCCCTTATTGGTTCGGGTACGACCTCGGTCATACAGCGCATCAGGCAGATAGTCGAAGCTCACGCCACTGGCGTGGGGATGCTGGCCGGCAGAGGGGAAGACTACCAATTTACTGTCGTAGAACTCGACGTTGGATACGGCAATCAATGACTCATGCCGGCTTCTGTAGTGCCACCGGAGATAGCGCTCCTGGCTTCCGGCCGCCTTGAACATACTCAGGATGCTTTCAATGTCAGCGGTCGCTGCATCCTCGTCATCTAGCTCAACATCGCGGCTGAAGAAATCAGTAGGGGGCATCTGCCGAGTATCTCCGACCACAACTACCTGCTTACCACGCATGATGGCACCGAATGCATCGACGGCCTTCACCTGAGAGGCTTCGTCGAACACCACCACGTCGAACTCCAGCTTTCCTGGAGGAAGGAAGTTCGCAATCGACATGGGGCTCATCATGAAAACAGGTTTGATTTGCTGAATGGCCCGACCAGCCTTCTCGATCAGCTGCCTGATCGGGATATGTCGACGCTTCTTGTTCAATTCAGCCCGCAGCACTGCCATTTCACCTGGCTGATTGATGTTGGGCATCCCCTCCCAAACCTGTCTAGCCAAATGCGTTTGCGCATGATTGAGCGAGGCCAAGTCGAGCAACTTGAACCGTGCAATCTGATGTTCGTGCTTAATGCGGTCGAACTGCTGCAGCGCTGGTTTCTCTGCATATACCCGCTGCACCAAACCCGAATACCAAGAGAAATCCAGAATTGCAGGTAGCTGCTTGGGCTCATCACTGCTTACGGCAATTTCCAGCAAGTCGTCCAATTTAGCCTTGTGCAGCTGCTCCGCGAGGACATTGAACCGCGCCATCTGATAAAGCGCCGTCAGACTTTCTTGCCACTGCTGCAAACGCTCGCCAAGAGCAGCTAGACCAAGCTTTCTGACGTCAGCCTTAGCGTTCTCCGCTTGCATGCCGGTGACTTCAAGCGCACTGCGCAAGGCCTTGTCTAACCCGACAACATGTTGCTCTATTCTGGTGACTGTATCACCCAAGCCACTGGCATCGGTATGCCCAGCCAAGAAGGCAATGATGCCTTGTGGAATCTGTCCATTACCCAAATCGTCATGCAGCTTGATCACCCAAGCGCTCAAACGCTCAAGCACCGCCCAGTCTGATTTCTGACGCTGCCATTGGGCACCAAAAAGGGCGCTACCCAATGCCTCGTACTGGTCATAGACCTTCTTGTTCTGCTGATAAGTCAGTACCGAATCAACCAGCTCCAGCATGCCCCCATTGGTCGTGGGCAATGTCTCACGGGCTAGCCCCTGCAAACGGCTACGTGCCGCACGGAAACGTCCCGAAAACACTCTCCACCACTTTTCGCCATAAGCCACAAGGCTCTGTCGAACCTCGAGGAGGTCCTGTTCCCAAGCAGCGTCGATCAATTGGCTATCATGCTTAGCACGACAAGCAGTCATATGCTCGCCGGCCTCCAGCAACTCACGAATGACATCACGCCTGGATTGCCACTCGCCCGTTGAAAGCTGCACCCCTTCGAGTCGCGGAGCTTCGGCCGCACGCCTAGCAGCGCGGCATACCACATCCACATCTGCCAAAGTGGCCGGCTGAGTCAGCATTAACCGTTCAGAGAGTGCCGTGGCTGCCGACTGCAATGCATTGAGATGCGAACCTGCCAACTGCAGTGCATCATTAGCCCTGCTCTGTTCTATAGGCGAAAAGAACGTCCGCTCACTACCCCAAAAGACACTTAGATCAGGCCGTCCCATCTCCTCCAGATGCAGCACCAGCTCCTCAACCAACTCAAGCCTTTTTTGCTGTTCTGCATAGCTCCAGGCTGCCATAGGCGCAAAAGGAATGACCGGCAATCCGGCATAGACACGCTTCAGCTTCAAGTAACGGCCAAGCACATCGACAAAAGGCAAGCCGCTCGCGCCCGCGGAAGCACTCACAGCCTCGCAGTATTGATTCAGGCCATCCTGCAGTTCTTTCAATCTGGCAAGGTCGTCCTCGCCCACGTTGGTCAATGGTCGCCCCTGATCCAGAGTCCGTCCTAGCTCCTTGAGCACAGACTGCTTGGTGGACTTGTGGCTATGCAGCTCAAGAACGGCATCGCCCAGATGACTTTCATCCAGACGACGCTTAACCACCTCAAGCGCAGCCATTTTTTCGGCAACAAACAACACCGTTTTCTTCTGGCCGATCAGCTCGGCGATGATGTTGGTGATCGTCTGTGACTTACCCGTACCCGGTGGTCCCTGAATAACCAAGTTGGAACCCTCACGCACCTCCAGAATGGCTTCTGTCTGGCTGCTGTCGGCATCCTTCACAAAACGTACATCTCCCGGTGCAATCACCGAGTCAATATTCACATCCTCCGGATACGCCGCCCCAATATCCCCGAAGCCCGAACCAAGCAGGCGCTTCATCACTCCATGGGCATCAGGCTGCTTTTCTTCCGGCCAGCTTTTCGGGTCGAGATCCCTGAACATCAAAAACTTGCCGAACGAGAAGAAGCCCAGCGCAATCTCGTTGCTGGCGACCTTCCAGCGTCCCTGCTTACTGACTACATCTGCAACATCACCATAGAAGCGGCCAAGGCCGCTCTCATCGGTCGCTAGACTATCCTCGTCGAACGCGCAGGAGGTCATATCCAAACCAAAATCAGTCTTGAGCTTGGCGACCAGAGAAAGGTTCGCCATCAACTCATCACCTGAATACTTCAGCTTGAAAGCATCCTTGGCGCCGCTGCGCTCAAGGCAGACCGGAAGCAATATCAAAGGTGCCTTGCGCAGGTTCTCGGAGCTATCCGCTTCGTACCAATGCAAGAATCCAAGGGCTAGGAACAGCGTGTTTACGCCCTGCTCCTCAATAAAGCCTTTAGCCTCGGTGTGGATCTTCAACAACTGCAGGAACAGACGCTCGTCATCAATGGCAGTCTGCAAATGAGTATCCATATGGCGACGGGCTTTGCCCGCCTCATCTTCATCAGCCTCGTCAGCGACACTGGACCAGCCCAAACTATCCAACTCATGCAGCAACTCCTCGTCACTTGCTGTGTCATCCCCTGCCTCTTCAGGCTTGGCGGCTTTTGCCAGCTCGGCCAGCCTCTTGCGGGCCATCGGTGCAAAGGTCATGGCCTTTTCTTGGCGATAGAGGATGTTGAACACCTCCTCAGATCGCTCATCGACCACCATCAAAGTTTTGGCTGTCTTGCGGAAGTTGAGCATGTTATTGCGAAGCCCAATATCCAGCAGTTCTTTACGGCTGCTCTGTAGCTTTTGGCTGATGACTGCGCTCATGAAAATCCCTATAAATCAGGCATAATGTATAAAAAGACTAGAAATGTATGGAAATATGCAAATTGCTGCAGTGTATCACAGGCTATTAAGCAACTGTTCAATAGCAACCAACCATTGAGATCAGCTGCACAAACACGATCGCAGCTCATTGGTGCTGTACCGCCGCAAAAAGTACAACCCCGCCAATGAAAAGCCACGACCGGAGTCGTGGCTTGTTCTTTTCAAGGGGAGCGTGAAACGGGCTGAGGCGTTCAGGCCGTCTGCGGCTCCGGCTCGGCTTCGCTATCCAGATCCCGGCTAAAGTAGGCGCGGGTCTCGGCGATCACCACATGGCGCAGGCCAATCAGGCCGATGAGGTTGGGCACCGCCATCAGGCCATTAACGATATCGGCCAGCAGCCAAATCATGTCCAGATGGAGGAAAGCACCGCTCGCTACCAGCGCCAGATAGACCAGACGATAGGGCTTGATTGCCTTCACCCCGAACAGGTACTCGGTGCAGCGCTCGCCGTAGTAGTTCCAGCCAAGGATGGTGGTAAAGGCGAAGAACAGGAGGCCAATGCTCACCAGATACTGGCCAACATGGGCATCGAGCCCCTGGGCAAAGGCCAGACTGGTCATGGCCGCGCCGCTTGCATCGCCGCTCCACACGCCTGTGACCACCAGGGTCAGGCCGGTCATGGTGCAGATGATGATGGTGTCGATGAAGGTACCTGTCATGGAGACCAGCCCCTGCTCCACGCACGAATCGGTCTTGGCCGCCGCCGCAGCGATGGGTGCAGAGCCCAGACCTGACTCGTTGGAGAAGACCCCGCGCGCCACCCCGGACTGAATGGCCAGCATGATGCTGGCACCGACGAAGCCGCCGGTCGCCGCATGGCCGGTGAAGGCACTCTCGATAACCAGCATGACGGCATCGGGCAGGGCGCTGGCGTTGTTCACCAGCACGCCCAGACAGGCGACGATGTAGAAGATGGCCATGAAGGGCACCACCTTGCTCGACACGCTGGAGATGGACTTGATCCCTCCCAGGGTCACCAGCGCCACGATCAGGGTCAGCACCACGGCGGTCGCTTCGCGGGGCACCGAGAAGGAGAGGCTCATGGCGTCGGAGATGGCATTGACCTGCGGGAAGGTACCGATCCCGAAGAAAGCCACGCCGATGCCAAACAGGGCAAACAACTTGGCCAGCGGCTTGGAGCCGAGCCCCTTCTCCAGATAGTACATGGGGCCACCCGCCATCTGGCCGTTGGCATCCTGCTCGCGGTATTTGACCGCCAGCAGACACTCGGCGTACTTGGTGGCCATGCCGAACAGCGCCGCCATCCACATCCAGAACAGGGCACCGGGGCCGCCGAGCTTGATGGCGGTAGCCACCCCTACGATGTTGCCGGTACCGATGGTGGCAGAGAGAGCTGTACAGAGGGCGCCGAAGCTGGAGACATCCCCCTGCTTGCCCTGCCCCTGATCGCGACCAAAGACCAGCCGCAGAGCGAGCGGCAAGCGCACCACCTGAAGCAGACCCAGACGCAGGGTGAGATAGATACCGGTCCCGACCAGCAGGATCAGCAGGGGTGGACCCCAGATAAAGCTATCGATGGCGGTTAACGCCGATTGAATTGATGACATGCATCCTCCTTAAGAAACAGAAATTAAGGAGGAGAAGGATGATCTTCCCATAGGTGTCGCGATCGGCCAGAGGCGATCGGATGCGGGCCAAGCCCAGGTACAACCATCCCATCCCCTCTGTCCTTTTGCCTGAGAGTTTCCGGCGCCAGCCAGCCCTTGCGGGTAGTCATGGTGCCTTGCTCCTTCGGCGCCCGATTTAACGGGTCTCTCCAGAGTATCGTCCAGTAGCAGTCCACACCGGTTGCCCGGTACCTGAAAGATTCACTTCTTCGGTGGATGGTTGCCCATCGCTCTCCTGCTACCTTCATCCGAACTAGTTTGGATTAGGAAGTCGGCATGTTAATCCAAAAAATGTGAGCTGTCTCGCACTTGGCCGCCCCCATTTATATTTTTTTAGTGACCACCAGAACCGCGGCAAGAATGTTAAATGTTAGTTAACTATCAACAAGTTAGGCTCGCACGGATCAAATGTGGCCCAAACGGGAAAAATGGCGGATAGAGAACAGTGATCCCTCTCGTTTCGCCAAGAAAATCTTGCCGACATATCCAATCAAAATGCTTGCACACAGAATCAATAAGCCGATAATCCGCTGCATAACCAAGCACTTTGTCATCAATTTATGCACTGTGTTCGGTTGGTCCCACCGGACCGCTCGCCTGACCCGGCCGTCGCCGGTTCAATCGCATATGGCTTGGGCATATCACGCCCCCTAAGGACTTTCAAAAGAGAATGAACGACGCCCTGGTTGCAAAAGATGTGGTCGCACAAGATTACCGTCAGCTGGTTGAACAATTCGGCTCCCCCCTGCTGCTGCTCGACAAGGCAGCCGTCCGCAAACAGTATCGGGCCCTGGCCGCCGCCCTGCCCGATGTACGATTGCACTATGCACTCAAACCCCTGCCCCATGAGGCGGTGGTCTCTGTCTTGAAGGAAGAGGGGGCCTGTTTCGATCTGGCCACCAATGGCGAAGTGGATCTGGTGCGCAGTCAGGGGGTTCGCCCGGGGCGTTGCATTCATACCCATCCCATCAAGCGCGACAGCGATATCCGTTACGCGCTGGAGTTCGGCTGCACCGTGTTTGTCTATGACAACCCGCTGGAGCTGGAGAAGTTCATTCCCTACAAGGACGAAGTGAAACTGCTGCTGCGGGTCAGCTTCCCGAACCCCGAGACCAAGGTCGATCTCTCCAAGAAGTTCGGCTGCACTCCGGAGCAGGCGCTGCCGCTGCTGCAACTGGCCCACGCCAAGGGGATCAAGGTGATGGGGCTGTCGTTCCACGTCGGCTCCCAAGTACCCCACGCCCGTCGCCATGTGCAGGCCATCGACGCCTGCCGCGAGATCATGGAGCAGGCCTGGGCGCTCGGGCTCAAGCCCTGGGTACTGGATATCGGCGGCGGTTTCCCGGTCGATTATGAGGGGGGCGAGTTCGATATCGACGGCTTCTGCGCCCCGATCCGCGAAGCGCTGGCCAAGTTGCCCGCCACGGTGCAGAAGATTGCCGAACCGGGCCGCTTTATCAGCGCGCCGGCCATGACTTCGGTTTCAAGCGTGATGGGCAAGGCCCACCGCGGCGACAAGATCTGGTACTACCTGGATGACGGCCTCTACGGCAGCTACAACGGCCAGCTCTATGACCACGTCACCTATCCGGTGAGCACGCCTTATGCCAGCGGCGAGCAGCACAACTCGGTGCTCTCCGGCCCCACCTGCGACAGCGTGGATGTGATCCGCGATGGCATCATGCTGCCGGATCTGGCTATCGGCGAGTTGGTGGTTGGCAAGGTGATGGGCGCCTACACCTGGGCCTCCGCCTCCACCTTCAACTTCTTCCCCAAGGCCAGCATCCTCATTCTGGACAGCAGCCAGAAGGGGCAGAAGCTGGTGGCAGTAGCCTGAGCACACCGCTCGCTCGCCAACAGGTTCACTGGGCAAAACAAGAGGGGGAAGCTTGCGCTTCCCCCTCTCTCATTTCACCAACCCCTATCAGATAAACTGACTGGTCAGCAGCCAGCCGGTGTAGGCGACGAAGCAGGTCAGCAGCACGCCCCCCTCCAACCGGTTGATACGGCCCTGAACCTTGCGGCCCAGACACATCACCAGCAGCAGCAGGGTCAGCCCCATCATGATGCTCCAGTCACGGGTGAGCACCTCCGGCGCCACATCGAGCGGGTGGATGCCCGCCGCAATCCCCACCACCGCCAGGGTGTTGAACAGGTTGGAGCCGAGCACGTTGCCAAGGGCCAGATCATGCTCGTTCTTGCGAATGGCGATCAGCGACGAGGCCAGCTCCGGCAGGGAGGTTCCCACCGCGACTATGGTGAGACCAATCACCAGATCGCTGATACCGAGCGCCTGAGCGATGGTCACCGCCCCCCAGACCAGCAGACGGGAAGCACCGATCAGCAGCACCAGCCCGACCACCAGCCAGAAGATAGCGCTCTTGAGAGACATCCCCTCGCTCTCGATATCCTCGGCGGTCTCGGTATCCAGCGCATCTCCCTTGCCATTCATGCCAGCCCAGATGGACCAGCCCATCAGGGCAACGAAGACGGCCCCCAGAATGACCGCATCCATCCGGCCCAGATGACCATCGATCAGCAGGGCGCCGGAGAGCAGGGTAATACCGAGCAGGATCGGGATCTCCTTGCGCACAACCTGAGAGGCCACCGCGATAGGGCTGATCAGTGCCGTCAGACCCAGGATCAGCGCGATATTGGTGATGTTGGAGCCATAGGCATTGCCAAGCGCCAACCCGGGATTGCCCTGTGACGCCGCCAGTGCCGAGACCACCATCTCCGGGGCCGAGGTACCAAAACCGATGATCACCATGCCGATCAGCAGCGGCGGCATCCCCGCATAACGGGCGGTGGCAGCAGCGCCATCGACAAACTTGTCTGCACTCCAGACCAGCAGCGCCAGTCCGGCAATCAGGGCAACAAAAGCCAGGGTCATAGGATCTTCATCTCTTGTTATCAGCAACGAAGCGCCAGCCTAAACGGGCAGGCACCATGGGAAAGTGGCGCCAGTGTAGCTGTGCCACCTCCCATTTCAAGGGGAAATCAAACCGTGATTAACATTTCACAGCACAGCCAGCAGGCTCGCGGCATCGGAGACCTCGAACTTGCCCGGCGCCTCCAAAAACAGCTGCTCGACCACACCATCGTTGGCGATCAACGCAAAGCGCTGGGCACGGATGCCGCCAAAGGCGCCGGTATCCTTGGCCAGGCCCAGCGCCCGGGTCCAGCTGCCATCGCCATCTGCCAGCATGGTGATCACCTCGGCATTCTGGGCCGTCTGCCAGGCACGCATCACGAAAGCGTCGTTGACCGACAGACAACAGATGGCATCCACCCCTTTGGCCATGAACTGATCGGCCAACACCACATAACCGGGCAGATGGGCATTGGAGCAGGTGGGAGTAAAGGCGCCGGGTACCGCAAACAGCACTACTTTTTTACCGGCGAACAGCGTCTGGCTATCCCGCAGCTGCTTGCCCTCGGCGGTGATAAAGGTAAATTCGCCCGCAGGCAGGGGGTGTCCTACAGCAATCATGATTTCTCGTCCTGAGTCGTGATGGAAAGTCGCCAGTTTATCCCAGAGTGACGATGCCGCCTAACAGCGGCTCTGAGCCTGACCATGGATAGCGGCAGGCATTTTCCCCTTGGGCAGACTACTCTTGAGCTGGTTTCACGGCGCCAGGAGGCCCCATGCAACACTATTACGATGGTCTGGAAATTCGTCCCCCCGCCATGCGCGAACAGCAGCAACTGGACCAGCTCAATCATCAGCTTACCCATGTCAGTCAATACTGCGCCGGTTACTCCAGCGCCTATCGCCAGTGTCGCCTCGAGGATCTGGCAGAGCTGGCCACCCTGCCACTGCTCGACAGCAAAGAGCTCTTTGCCGCCCAGCAGGCTCACCCCCCCTTTGCCGGTCTCACCGGCCGCCCCGCCAGTCAGGCGCTGCGGGTCTTCTCCTGTCCGGGCCAGCTGGCCATCCCCGAGTATGCGGGAGCAGACTGGTGGGGCGCCGCCCGGGCACTGTTTGCCGCCGGTTTCAAGGCGGGGGAAGTGATGCTCAACGGCCACGACTATCATGCTGGCCCCACCGCATTTATCTTCGATAACGGCGCCCGCCAGCTGGGGGCTCCCGTGGTGCCCTGCGGGCCCCACGATACCCAGCGCCAGCTGGAGGCACTGTTGCGCTATCAACCCACCGGCTATGTCGGCCCGCTGGTGGCCCTGCTCGACCTGCTGGAAGCGGCCGAAGCGGCGGAAATCCCGAGCGACTCGCTGCGCCACGCCCTATTGTGCGAAGCCACCCATCCCGAAACCGCGCCACTGCACGCCATCCACGGCATTGCGGCCCTCAACTGCCTGGTGTGGCAGGATGTGGGGGTGGTGGCCTACGAGAGTCAGCCTGGTCAGGGCTTTATCGTCAACGAGAGCTGCATCGTCGAAATCATCGATCCCGCCAGCGGCAATCCTGTGAGTGGCGACGAGACCGGCCAGCTGGTGGTGACAAGGCTCGATCTGGAGTATCCGCTGCTGCGGCTAGCCACCGACTGGCAAGGGCACTGGCTCGCCAAACCGAGCGCTTGCGGGCGCACCAACCGGCGCCTCAAGCTGGTGTAGCAGACCAACTAAATGCACAAAGGCAGACGGGCAGCCATCAGGCTGCCCGTCTTGTCTCTGGAGAAGAGGATATATGAAGTTGGTCAGCGCCTCGCCTGCCAGGTGGCGATGGCGAGCAGGGAGTCGGGGGTAAATTCGCTGGCGCGCTCGGCAATCTCGGCCTGGCTCATCCAGTGCACCGCGCTCACCTCTTCGGCCTGCAACTGCAGCGGCCCCTGATAACGGCAACTGAAGAGGCCGCCCCAAACCCGGTAGCCCTCCCCTTCTGCATAAAAGCTGCCAAAGCCCTGCAGTGGAACATCCATAATCCCCAGCTCCTCGGCCAGCTCGCGGCGGGCGGAGCGCTCCATCTCCTCACCGGTGGTGACCACGCCACCGGCGCAGGCATCCAGCATGCCGGGGCAGAAATCCTTGCTGAGGGTGCGTCGCTGCACCAGGATCCGATCCGCGTCGTCGAGCACCAGAATATAGCTGGCGCGATGGCAGAGATTCTCCCGCCGCACCTTGGCTCGCTCGGCCACGCCAATCACCCGGTTATTCCCGTCCACCACATCAACCCATTCCACGCACAGGCCCTTTTATTTGTTCCATTCAAGCCCGCAGTATATCGGTGCAGTGGTTTGCCATGGCACAACTTTTTCGATGACGCCGTCAATTTGCCGAGCCCACAGGCAAAATAAGGATTCATGCAAATCTTTATAAACCGTCATATCAGTGTCATCGACCGACACCATAGTGTGCCCTGTCCAGGCAATCAGGGAACCGTGTGATGAAGGTATTCAAGCAGTTATCCCCACGGCAGATCGCTCGCTACATCAAGAGCTTTCATCGAGGCTATTTTGCCATCGAGTCGCTGGGGACATTTGAATTCAACGCGGGCAGGATCAGCCTCCATGGCCTGACCTGCCGCCAGCGGCTAAGACTGGCTCGCCAGATCAATCTGGCGGTCAGACAACTTGGTCACCGCGACCCCTTGCCGGACATGTGAGTCAAAGGGTCTTGCCCTACTGTCTGTTGTGCATCCATGCTTTGCCCGCCGGCTACTCGCCGCGCGGGCCGTTTTCGATATCGGTAATGATGCCGTTGCGCACCGTCACAAAGCGCATGAACTCGTTCTTGCCGAAGTTGTAGGTCCAGCGTTCACCATATTTGACCTGCACCATGTTGCCAAACTGGTTCTCCTCGTTGCGGTTGAGCTCTTCACGCAACATCGGCTCACCGCACTTGAGCAGCATCTCGGCGGTGGTATCTCCCTCGGTTATCAGGGCGTTCTTGCAGCGCATGGCATCAGCACTGGCAGGAATGCTCAGCAGCAACAGGGCCAGCCCCGCTACTTTCTTCATCTTCTTGCTCATCGGGTTCTCCTTATCCTCTCTAATGAGTCGCAGTATGCCTGTTCCCGTTTCTGAAAAAACCAGTAAAAAGCGCAAAAGTGCCGCCCTTTTCTGCTCTCCAGCCCGCTGGTCGCGACAAATGCTGTCTATCACATAACCCAAAAACAAACGGCGACCCGAGGGTCGCCGTTTGCATCAAGCCAGCAGGATCACAGGATGTCCAGCAGCTCGACTTCAAATACCAGTGCAGAGTAAGGCGGGATGGAGCCCGCGCCACGGGCACCGTAGGCCAGATCGTGGGGGATGTAGAGCTTCCACTTGGAACCAACCGGCATCAGCTGCAGCGCTTCAACCCAGCCAGCAATCACGCCGGTCACCGGGAATTCAGCCGGCTGGCCGCGAGCGACGGAGCTGTCGAATACGCCACCGTGGGTGAAGGTACCGTGGTAGTGCACACGCACGGACTGACCGGCTACCGGAACGGCACCGTTGCCTTCTACCAGCACTTCGTACTGCAGACCGGAGTCGGTCACCTTCACTTCAGCGCGCTTGGCGTTATCAGCCAGGAAGGCTTCGCCGTCAGCAGCAGCGGCCTTGGCGGCGGCTTCCTGCTCTTCTTGCATACGCGCAGTGATCACCTGGAAGGCATCATTGATATCGTCACGGCTGACCGCGAACTCCAGACCATTCAGGGCATCTGCCAGACCTTGTTGCAGGGCCGGGATATCCAGACCGGCGAAGGCTTGCTGCGCCAGCTGATCACCCATGTTGCGGCCGATGCCATAGCTGGCCTTCTGTTCGATAGAGTCGTATTGGGACATTGAGATGTTGCTCCAGATCCATGTAGTAAAGAGGCGGGATAATATCAGACTTTTGGCCGGGGTGCTGCCGGGGCCCCCCCTGATTTCCCCGTCAGTGGGAGGAACTTCACACAAGATGCGGATGAACGCCGCCCAACGGCGGCGATCTGCTTAACCGCGATCCAGCAAGGCTCTGACCGCGGCCACCTTGGCGCCATCGGTGATATTGACCCGGCCATCATCCGAGGTGCCCATATTTACGCCATGGGGCACCATGCCGCCGCGCCAGCCCATGCCGGACATATGCACTTCGCTCACTCCGGTGAACTCGATGATGGTACGCACGTTGTCGGCATTGACCCCGGCCCCCGGCATCAGGCTGGCACGCCCCGCCAGCGCCTGCTGCATCTCCTGCAGGGTTTCCAACCCAGCCAACGCAGTCGGCGCATGGCCCGAGCTTAAAATGCGCTCGCAACCGGCCGCGACTATGGTCTCCAGATCGAGGCGCCAGTCGGAGGAGAGGTCGATGGCGCGATGGAAGGTGACTCCCAACGGGCCTGCTGCATCCACCAGCTGTTTGAGCTTGGCGGCAGGCACCCGCCCCTCCTCATCCAGCAAACCGACCACTACCCCTTGCAGACCGGCAGAGCGGGCCGCCGCGATATCTTGCAGCATCATCTCGAACTCGCCGTCGTTGAAGCAAAAATCCCCGGCGCGCGGGCGGATCATGGCGTACACCGGCACACTGGCGTGGCGAGCAGCCAGCTGCATAAAACCGTAGGAGGGGGTCAGGCCGCCCAGACCCAGCGCAGAGCAGAGCTCGATGCGATCCGCCCCGGATTGCTGGGCGGTGAACAGGGATTCCAGGTTGTCGATACAGATTTCAAGACGGGTCATGAGGACTCCTTTTTCGGGGAGATCAGACCCCACATCTGATCTCATAGATTGAGCAAGGCTGCGCCGCGCACACCACCGGCACCGCCGAAGCGGGCCTGGCGGATCTCGGGCAGGGCGACCCCGGGCAGCAAGTGACCGGGCAGACGCAGCGGCAGCTGTTCATAGAGGGCGGGCAGGCCGCTCAGGCCGCCCCCCAACACCACCACTTCGGGATCAATCACCGAAATGGCGGTGGCAAGCCCGGCGGCCATGATCTCCAACCAGCAGTCGACCGTCTCGACCGCATGGGGTTCATGGGCCTCGAAGCGTCCCACAATCTGGTGACCCGTGGCGCGCTGGCCATGGAAATGGTGATAGAGACGCTCCAGACCGGTGCCGGAGGCATAGGTTTCAAAACAGACCAGACGGCCGCAGCCGCAACGGGGACGGGGCAACTCGGGGTACTTCATCAGCATGGTCGCGGGCAAGGGGTAGTGACCAATCTCGCCAGCCAGCCAGTTGCGCCCCTGAATAAGCTTGCCCGCCAGATAGACGGCGCCGCCGATGCCGGTGCCGATGGTGACGCCGAGCGCACTGCCGGCGCCGTCGGCTGCCCCTTGATGCACTTCGGACCAGAGGAAGCAGTTGGCGTCGTTATCCACCTTGACCGGCCGCTCCAGCAGCTCGGCCAGATCGGCGCCCAGATGGCGACCATTGATGGAGGGCAGATTGGCCGCCACTATGCTGTGATCCTGGCTATTGATGACACCGGGGAAACCGATGCCGACCGAGCCCCGCGCGCCGAAGCGGGCATCCGCCTGCTCGACCCGGGAGCGGATCAGCTGCTGCAGCCCCTCGTAATCGTTGCCCGGGGTGCTCATGCGCTCCTCGTGGCAGAGGTTCAATGCACCGTCATAGACCGCAAAAGCGATCTTGGTGCCACCGATATCAAAGCCGTAATACATGCCAGCACTCCCTTGTCAGCCCGTGTTTATCCAACTCTGTTCCAAGGGGGACATTGTATTAATTCGCAAAAAAAATAAAGTGACCGAAGGCGAAAAACGGGAGAGTGATCAGAGCAAACGGCTCATTTGTCGCTGCAGGCAGGGCTGCCCGAGGCTTATCAGGGTGCGCTCCTCGCCATCAAAGACGAAGCCGCGTCGCAGGTAGAACCCCTCGCCTATGTGGTTGCCATCGAGCAGCCACAATTTGACGCTATGGCAACCTACGCGGCGCATCTGCATCGCCACCGCCTGCCACAGCCGTTTGCCATAGCCTTGTCGCCAATGGTCGGGATGGAGGTAAAAGGCGCGGATCAGTGCGTTGCTCTGCCCCGCTTCCTGTTGTGGTTGCCAGTAGAGCAGGCCTATCACCACCTCATCGAGACAAAGCAGCATGGGCCTTGGGCCCGGCTCGGCCAGACGGCTTTGCCAAATCTGCAGATGGGCGGTGACGTCCAGCTGCTCCAGCAGGTCAGCACCGAGCACCTGGCCATAGGCAGCGAGCCAGCTGGCTCGCTGCATCACCGTCATGGCGGCGGCATCGTCGCTGCGCGCCATGCGCAGGCTTATGCCTTGCATTGGGGCACCAGACCGTTGGCGCGGGCCTGCTCATAGAGCGGCAGCACTTGCGTCTGTTGCGCCTGCAACTCGGCGATCCGGTTCTCGTTGCTCGGGTGGGTGGAGAGCAGTTGCGGCGGGGTGTTGCCACCGGCGGCGGCACTCATGTTTTGCCACAGGGGGATCGCCTCGGCCGGATTGAACCCGGCACGCGCCATCAGCTCAAGCCCCAGCCGATCCGCTTCGCTCTCCTGAGTGCGGCCGTAGGGCAGCATCACCCCCACCTCGACCCCGAGGCCAAGGGCGGCCATGGTGGCGCCGCGATACTCGCTGGTGCCCATGGCAATGTCCGCAGCCGCCAGACCGATCCCCGCCAGCTGGCTGCGCGAGAGTCGTTCGTTGGAGTGTTGGGCCAGTACGTGAGTCAACTCGTGGCCGATGACGGTCGCCAGCTGATCCTGATTCTTGGCCACCTTGAGCAGACCGCTGTAGACACCAATCTTGCCGCCAGGCAGGGCGAAGGCGTTGACCTGTTTGGAGTCAAACACCACCACTTCCCAGTTGGTGATGCCATAGCTGGCCGGCACCTGGGCGGTCACCGCCTTGGCGACACAGGAGACATAGGCGGTGAGTTTGGCATCCTTGCTCACCTTCTCCTGCTTCTTCATCTGCTCGAAGGAGTCGGCGCCCAACTGATTCATCTGCTGGGGAGAGTAGAGCAGCATCTGGCTGCGGCCGGTCGGCGACTGGGCGCAAGCGACCAACAGGGAACTACAGAGGGCTACCAGGCCAAACTTGGTGAGGGACGCAATCATGAAGGGATCCTTTGCCATAACGTTGCCCTATTCTCGGAAATGCCGCCCTGCTGCGCAAGGGAGCCAGCCCCCGGCTGGCGGAAAAATATCCATCCTGCGCTATTAACAAAACTGACAGCCGCCAAAAACAAAACGAGCCCGCTTGGGGCTCGTTTTATCAGGGCATGCTGACTGCGGGCAGTTACATGATACCCAGCTTTTTCAGGTCAGCCTGTACCACCTTGGCCGGCACCGGCACGTAGCCATCTTTGGCAACGATGTTCTGGCCCGCTTTGGAGAGCATCATCTTGACGAACTCTTGCTCCATCGGGGAGAGCGGCTTGTTCGGATGCTTGTTCACGTAAACGTACAGGAAGCGTGACAGCGGATACTTGCCGGTGATGGCGTTATCGGAGGTCGCTTCGATGAAGGTCTTGCCATCTTTGGAGAGCGGTACTGCACGCACGCCGGAGGTGACATAACCGATACCGGAGTAGCCGATGCCGTTCAGGGAGGCAGAGACAGACTGCACCACGGAGGCAGAACCCGGCTGCTCGTTCACGCCGCTCTTGAAGTCGCCGTTACACAGGGCGTGCTCCTTGAAGTAACCGTAGGTACCGGATACGGAGTTGCGACCGAACAGTTGCAGATCCTTAGAGGACCAGTTGCCGTCCAGACCCAGATCAGACCACTTGGTGGCAGCCTTGGCTTCGCCGCACTTCAGGGTGCTGGAGAAGATGGCGTCGATCTGCGGCATGGTCAGCCCCTTGATGGGGTTGTCCTTGTTGACGAACACCGCCAGGGCATCGACTGCAACGCGGATGGCAGTCGGCTTGTAGCCGTAACGCTTCTCGAATGCTTCCTCTTCACCGGCCTTCATGGCACGGCTCATCGGACCGAACTGGGCAACACCTTCGGTCAGGGCAGTCGGTGCGGTAGAAGAACCTGCGGCCTGGATCTGCACGTTGACGTTGGGGTACAAGCGCTTAAATTCTTCGGCCCACAGGGTCATCATGTTGGCCAGGGTGTCCGAGCCGACAGAGGACAGGTTGCCCGAAATGCCGCTGGTCGGTGTGTAATCCGGCAGGTCTTTATCCACACCGGCAGCCAGGGCGCTGACAGAAAACAGGGTTGCTGCGGTGAATCCGATTACACCAGCCAGTTTGTTGAGTTTCATCCAATCTCTCCAAAGTTACAGAAGGTCCGTTCTTAAGACGGCGCCAGTATCTGACCTGGCAGTGACAAATTTATGGATTTAATGTGACACTTTAATGACATCACGACAGATTTGAACAAATGAAAAGAGGGCCCGTTCAAAGGCCCTCTTTTTGCAGCTAACTCATTGCCATAAAAGACTATTTAATCACCACCATACGGCTCGGGATGAGAAAGCTGAAGCGGCTGCCAAGGCCGACCCGGCTCTCGATATCGAGCTGGCAGTCATGATGACTGAGGGCATGCTTGACGATGGCAAGGCCCAAGCCTGAGCCGCCGGTATGGCGCGAGCGTGCCTTGTCGACCCGATAGAACCGCTCGGTCAGCCGCGCCAGATGCTCGGGGGCAATCCCCTCCCCTTCATCGCTCACGGCAAACAGCG
Source organism: Aeromonas sp. s7(2024) (assembly GCF_040907825.1). NCBI lineage: Bacteria > Pseudomonadati > Pseudomonadota > Gammaproteobacteria > Aeromonadales > Aeromonadaceae > Aeromonas > Aeromonas sp. s7(2024). The sequence continues at coordinate 292,459 of NZ_JBFOCM010000035.1, read as the reverse complement.
CCATCGCCCCCTGCTTGCGCCACTCCACGGTAATTTTTCGCCCCGCCGGGGTGTAGTGAATGGCGTTGTAGACCAGGTTGGAGACGGCACTGCGCAGCTGCTCCTGATCCCCGCGTACCAGCAGATTGGGCTGCACCACAAATTCGAGCTGGTGGGCCCGTTCGCCCGAGAGCGCTCGCGCCTCCTGCTCCAGCAGCCCCAGCATGGCAGGCATGTCCACCAGATGGGAGAGATCCACGGTCGGAGCCGCCTCGATACGGGAGAGGGTGAGCAGCTGATTGACCAGATTATCCATCCGGATGGTCTGCTCCATCATCACCCGATGCGCCTTGGCCCACATGGCGGGCGGGGGCGGCTCCTCGGTCATCTCCAGATAACCCTTGAGCACGGTCAGCGGAGTGCGCAGTTCGTGAGAGACGTTGGAGACAAAGTGCTTGCGGGTCTTCTCGAGACTGCGCAAGCGGGTGACATCCCGCACCACCAGCATCGCCTGATCGGAGGCGTAGGGCATGATACGAAACTCAAGAAACTTCTCCTCATTGACCGGGGAGTGCATCTCGAGGGGCTCGTCATACGCCCCCTTGCCCAGATAGGCGTTAAAGGCAGGATTGCGAATGAGGTTGCCGATATGCTGGCCGGCATCCTCCGGCCAGCGGAAACCGAGCAGTTGCTCCGCCAGCCGGTTGCACCAGAGGATGCTGCCATCGGTGCGAAACACCACGGCGGCATCGGGCAGCGCCTCGGCCCCCTCCCGGAAGCGGCGGATCAGCCCCGCCAGCTCGCGGCGACGGGCGCGGTGACGCTGCTGCAGCTTGTAGATACCGTTGAAGATGTACTCCCAGCTGCCATTGCCGCTGGGGGGCACCAGGCTGCGGTCGTGCCACAACCAGTCAGAGAGCCGCTTCTGGAAGCGATAGTGCCAGCCCAGATGCAACACGGCCGCCACCAGCAGGCAGAGGGCAAGATGATCAATCAACCAGCCAACCAATGCGAAGGGGGCGTAGAAAAACGCCATTCGCCACAACTGTCGCCGCCAGGCGTAAGGTTGCAACATAACTGCCTCTAGAGACGGGTTGAGAAGCGGTATCCGGCTCCACGCACCGTCTGGATCAATCTGTCGTGCCCTGTCTCTTCAATCGCCTTGCGCAGGCGACGAATATGCACATCCACGGTTCTGTCCTCGACGTACACATTGGTACCCCAGACATTATTGAGCAGCTGTTCACGGCTGTAGACCCGCTCGGGGTGAGTCATAAAGAAGTGAAGCAACTTGAATTCGGTCGGCCCCATGTCGAGCGCCTTCTCTTCGGCACTGACCCGGTGGGAGACAGGATCGAGTTTCAGCCCCTGCACCTCGATCACCTCATCCACCGAGGTGGGCGACACGCGGCGCATCACCGCATGGAGGCGAGCGGTCAGCTCCTTGGGCGAGAACGGCTTGGTGATGTAGTCGTCGGCTCCGGCCTCCAGACCACGCACCTTGTCCTCCTCTTCACCGCGAGCGGTGAGCATCACCACCGGGATCTGGCGCGTCACCTCATCCTGCTTGAGCTGCTTGATAAACTGGATGCCACTGCCGCCCGGCATCATCCAGTCGAGCACGATGAGTTCGGGGTAGGGTTCGCGCACCTTCGCCAGTCCATCGGCGTAATCTTCCGCTTCAATCGTCTCATATCCCTTCTGCTCCAACACGAAGCAGAGCATTTCGCGGATCGGTGCTTCGTCCTCGACCACCAGAATTCGCTTAGCCATTCCCTTCTCTCTCCTCTGTGAAGATGGGTGCGCCAATTATTAGAATTTTCTGTGACACTTTTATGACTTTATGACAGGCGGGATGATAAACGTTTTCAGATTCAGTTGGCAGCAGTACGTTGCAACAAGTCCCACCGGTTGCCGCTGATATCCTCAAACACCACCACAGTGCCATAAGGCTCGTCACGAGGCTGTTCACAAAAATGAACACCGTACGCCTGCATGCGCTGGTAATCCCCCCAGAAATCAGTGGTCTCGAGGAACAGAAATACCCGGCCACCGCCCTGCTGGCCGATGGCGGCCTGCTGCTGCGCATTGGCCGCTTGTGCCAGCAGCAACGCGGAACCGGGGGCGCCTTTGGGGGCAACCCGCACCCAGCGCTTGCCCGGTTTGCCCGGTTCATCGAGCCGAGTGTCTTCCAGGAGCGCAAAGCCAAGTCCCTCGGTAAAAAAGCGAATGGCCTGATCGTAATCAGCCACCAGCAGGGTCAGCGCCCCTATGTGTTGTGACATGGCAGAAAATCCTCAACGGATGAGTCAACAGGCGCAATGCCCCGGCAAGGGCGCATCATAGCGGCTGGATGGGCAGTGCTCCAGCCGTCATGTGCGTCTTGAAACGACCGATGAGGGGGAGTGAGCACTCAAGGGGCTTCGCGCAGCGTCCGGTAGAGGGTGGTGCGGCTGATCCCCAGCTGGCGCGCGGCCTCGCTCACATTGCCGCCGCATGCCGCCAGCGTTTGCTGCACCTGCCGCCGGGTTTGTTCACGCAAGCTGGTCGCCTCCCCCATCGGCAAGGCGCCGGGCTCTGTGGCCACACTGGGCAGATGCAGGTGGGCGGGTTCTATCCAACCCAACCCCTCTGCCAGCACACAGGCCACTTCCAGTGCCTGTTTGAGCTGGCGCACGTTGCCGGGCAGCGGATGGGCCAGCAGCTGTTGCTCCGCATCGCGGGTCAGACGCAGGGTCGGGTCCATCTCCGCCAACAGTCGCTGGATCAGCTCCAGACGCTCAGCGGCAGGCCAACGGCGCAGCGGCATCAGCTGCTGGCGCCAGCCGCAGATCCGGTAATAGAGGTCTTCGCGAAATGCGCCACTCTGCACCATGGCCGCCAGATCCCGGTGGCTGGCACTGACCAGCCAGAAATCCACCGCCTCCGGCTTGTGACTGCCAACCGGCGTCACGCTGCGCTCCTGCAATACCCGCAGCAGTCGGGTTTGAGCCTGCAGCGGCAGTTCGCCAATTTCATCGAGCATCAACATGCCGCCATGGGCTGCACGCAGATAACCCTGACTACCCTGGCTGCGGGCACCGCTGAAGGCCCCGCCCACATACCCAAACAGCTCGGCTTCCACCAGATCTGCTGGTAACGCGCCACAGTTGACACACACCAGTGGCTGATCCCGCCGACTGGACGCTCGGTGCAGGGCCCGCACCAGATGCTCCTTGCCGCTGCCGGTCTCCCCCTCGATAAGCAGCGAAATGCCGCGCTCCAGCATCTTGAGCGGCACCTGCTGCGGATGTGGCACCGGGCTTGAGTGACCCGGCAGCGCGGTGCAGGAAGATGTCGCGTCCGCTTCTGGCACCAGCCGCAAGCCACGCCCCTCGCGCAGCAGTTGCCTGCCATCGAAAGGGTGCTGGCCGAGCCAGAGTCGGCCTGCCCGGTTGGCGCCGAGCAGTTCCCCCTCCTCTCCCAGCAACAGGCGAGCGGACCAGAGGCTCTGGGGATCGAGATCCACCAGCCAGCCCGGCTGACGCGCCAGCAGTGCGTTTTCGAGGGTCATGGCCAGCAGCCGCACCGTGCCCAGCATATCGCCATCGTGATGGGCAGCATCGGTGGAGATATCGAGCACCCCGAGCAATTGCCCATCTGGCCCGAGCAACGGGCAAGCGCTGCAACTAAGGAAGCTGTGCTGGGCGAAGAAGTGCTGATTGCCGAGCACCTGCACTTCGCTCTGCTCGGCCAGCGCGGTACCGATGGCGTTGGTACCCTTGCTCGCCTCCCCCCAGCGGGCGCCACTGCGCAAAAAGATACGCTCGGCATGGCGGGCGAACCCCTCATCACCACTGGCGGCCAGAATGGCCCCCTCACCGTCACACAACAACAGGCGACAGGGGCGACCCGCCAGCAACTGGGCAAACAGCGGCAGCACAAAGCGCTGGAAGCAGGCGATCAGCGCCCTGTGCTGCTCCTGACGGGCCGACAGCTCCCCCTGGGGCAGCAAGTCCAGATCGGCACTCTGTTGGCGGCTCAGCCCCTGATGCAGGCAACGCTGCCAGGAACGCTGGATCGGACCGGGACCGGGTTGAAGTGACTCACTCATCACGCCTCCTGTTCACAAACAGCACGACTGTCTCGGCCACTGTCCAGAAACGGTACAGTTTTATCGCAATAGCCGTGGACATTGGTTAACCAAGATACGCTGCCACACCCCATTTGATAACGTTTTTGTAACCTTTTTGTCTGCTGGTCATACCCTTTGGCACGCCCCTTGCGATATCAGCTGGCAACCGGTCTGTCAGCCAGTCCGGTCAGGATCACACACATAAAGGATGATGAGATGATTTATACCGCTCCCGGTCAGGCAGGTGCCCTGGTCAGCTTCAAGTCCCGTTACGACAACTTCATCGGCGGTGAGTGGGTGGCGCCGCGCGCCGGCCGCTACTTTGAAAACATATCGCCGGTGGATGGCAAAGTATTCTGCGAGGTCGCCCGCTCCGACGCCGCCGATATCGAACTGGCGCTGGATGCCGCCCACAAGGCGTTTACCAGCTGGAGCAAGACCAGCGTCACCGAGCGCAGCAATCTGCTGCTGCGCATCGCCGCTCGCATCGAGCAGAACATCGAGCGACTCGCCATAGCCGAAACCTGGGAGAACGGCAAAGCGGTGCGCGAAACCCTGGCGGCAGACCTGCCGCTGGTGGTGGATCACTTCCGCTACTTCGCTGGCTGCATTCGCGCTCAGGAGGGCTCGGCCGCCGAGCTGGATCAGAACACCGTCAGCTACCACTTCAAGGAGCCCATCGGCGTGGTCGGCCAGATCATCCCGTGGAACTTCCCGCTGCTGATGGCCGCCTGGAAGCTTGCCCCTGTGCTGGCGGCCGGTTGCTGCAGCGTGCTCAAGCCCGCCGAGCAGACCCCGGTCACCATCATGCTGATGATGGATCTCATCAAGGACATCCTGCCCCCCGGCGTAGTCAACGTGGTCAACGGCTTCGGCGCCGAGGCAGGTCAGGCGCTGGCCACCAGCAACCGGATCCAGAAACTGGCCTTTACCGGTTCGACCGAAGTGGGCGCCCATATCCTGCGCTGCGCCGCCGACAAGCTGATCCCCTCCACCGTGGAGCTGGGCGGCAAGTCCCCCAATATCTACTTCGCCGACGTGATGCAGCACGAGAGCAGCTACATCGATAAGGCGGTAGAAGGGATGCTGATGACCTTCTTCAACCAGGGGGAAGTGTGTACCTGTCCCTCCCGCGCGCTGGTGCAGGCCAACATCTATGACGACTTCATGGACAGGGTGCTGGCCCGTGCCCGCACCATAGTGCAGGGCAACCCCCTCGATACCGCCACTCAGGTGGGAGCGCAGGCGTCTCGCGAGCAGTTCGACAAGATCCTGGGCTACATGGAGATCGGCCGCGGCGAAGGGGCCAAGATGCTGATCGGCGGCGGCCCGGCCAAGGTGAGCGGACTGGAGGGGGGGTTCTACATCCAGCCCACCATCTTCTCCGGTCAGAACAAGATGCGGGTGTTCCAGGAGGAGATCTTCGGGCCGGCGCTCGGGGTCACCACCTTCAAGGACGAGGCGGATGCTCTGGCCATTGCCAACGACACCCAGTACGGGTTGGGGGCAGGCCTGTGGACCCGCGACAGCAATCTGGCCTGGCGCATGGGGCGTGGCATTCAGGCTGGCCGGGTCTGGGTCAACTGCTACCACGCCTACCCGGCACACGCCGCCTTTGGCGGCTACAAAAAGTCGGGGATCGGCCGCGAGACCCACAAGATGATGCTGGACCACTACCAGAACACCAAGAACCTGTTGGTGAGTCACGACATCAACCCGCTCGGCTTCTTCTAACGCAAGCAGATGTCATAAGAAAGGGCGCCTGCGGGCGCCCTCCTTGTTTTGCTTCACCAGATGACATGTCCGGCGATTTGTTATCGACCTGACTGCTGGCGATAACGCTGGGGGGAGCAGCCCAGCTCCCGGTTGAACATGGCGATAAAGGCCGAGGTGGAGCCGTAACCGAGCCGCCAGCTAATCTCCTGAATGGACATGTCCCCCTTGAGCCAGGCCAGCGCCTTGAGCAACCGCAGCCGCGCCCGCCACTGACCGAAGCTCATCCCCAGCTCCCGCAGGTAGCGCCGCGCCAGGGTGCGCTCTGTGGTGTGCAGTTGTCCGGCCCACTGGGCCAGAGTACGGGGATCGGCAGGATCGCTGTGCAACGCCGCCAGCATGGGAGCCAGCAGCTTGTCCTGACTCATCGGCAGGTAGCTCTCCTGACAGCGGGTGCGCGCCAGTCGCTCCACCAGCAACTCGGCCTGACGCTGATCCCACTCATCCGCCATATGGCTCACCCGCCGTTCGCAAAAGTCGCTCAGCAGGGCGCGAATAAGTGGGGTTAGCAGCAGCAATCTGGGCTCTGGCGGCAGCTTGGCCGCCAGCTCGTGGCTGACGTAGATGGAGGTGTAGTCGAGGGTCTGCTCGTTGTAGGAGGTGTGGTCGAGATCCGCCGGTACCCAGATAAGGTAGTCGGCAGGGGCCACCAGTCGCTGATCCCCCAGCTCTATCTCCATGATCCCCAGACTGATCATGTTGAGCTGGCCCCAGGGGTGGGAGTGCAGCACGGTCGCGCTGTCGGCCAGCATCTGCTGGTAACTGAAATAGAGCGGATTCGGAGCGGGCAGAACGACATCTACCGGCTGAAACTGGTGAGTGGCCATCAGCGCCCCTTGTCAGCGAGAGAGAGGAGCAGGCGTGATGCAACGCCCTGTTGGCTCGGTCTCCGGCACAGGTCAAAAGCAGCCATCAGTTGCGGGCAGACGCAGCCCGTGTGGGCCGGAATAAGGTGCATCAGAAAGAGTTGTCTTTTCTGCTGGGTCATCTGTCTGTTTTACGCTACTTGATAATATAAAGACAAGGGTAGACTTGGCCCCCTGTTAATAAGGAGCCTCTGATGCGAATCTTTTCCCCTCTTCTCTTTCCGCTGATGGCGGTGCTGATCTGGGCTACCAATACCGTGGTGTCCAAGGCGGCTGCCAGCGTGCTCGACCCCGCGGCTATCTCCTTCTATCGCTGGGTGATTGCCGCCCTGGCGCTGACCCCTTTCTGCCTGCCCACCCTTTGGCGGCGACGCAGTGAGGTTCGCCCCTGGCTCGGCAAGCTGCTGGTGCTGGCGGCGCTCGGTATGGTGCTCTACCAGTGTCTGGCCTATTACGCCGCCCACAGCACCTCGGCTACCAATATGGGGGTGATCGGCTCCCTCATTCCGCTGCTTACTCTGCTGCAAGGGGCGCTCTTCTTCGGCCAGCGTCCCGGCAAACAGGCACTGCTCGGCATGAGTATCTCCCTGTTCGGGGTGCTCTGGCTGCTTGGCAAAGGCGAACCGCTTGCCCTGCTCCATAACGGCATCAACCCGGGGGATGGCATGATGCTGCTGGGCTCCGCCAGCTACGCCCTTTACGGCCTCTTGATCCGCCGCTGGCAACTGCCGTTTGGCCCCTGGCTCAACCTCTACATGCAGATCCTGCTGGCGGTACTTCTGCTGGTACCGCTCGCTCTCAGCGCAGACTCGATGGCGGTTCCAGCCGAAGGATGGGGACTGGTGCTCTTCGCCGGGCTCGCCTCCTCCCTGCTGGCGGCTTACTGCTGGATGCGCGGCCTCGCCTGCATGGGCGCCGAGCGCACCTCGGTCTTTATGAACCTGATGCCGCTCTGTACGGCGCTGATCGCCGTCGTCGGCCTGGGCGAGCCAATCCACGGCTATCACCTGCTGGGTGGCGGGCTGATCCTAGGCGGGGTGATGGCCTCCCAGCTGAAGGGGCGTGCGCCGGTAGCCGAACGGGAAGCCGCCTGAAAACGTACATCATCCGGAAACAACAAGGGAGCCCATGGCTCCCTTGTTGTTTCTGCAATGTACACCAGTGCGCATCTCAACCGGCCCGGCGCCAGCGGTAGCGCCGCTCCGGCCGCCCCCGCTGACCATAGTTGAGATCCACATCCACCCGATCTTCCGACTCCAGATACTCCAGATAGCGGCGCGCCGTGGTGCGGCTGAGGGAGAGTCGCAACGCCACCGTGTCGGTGGAGAAGACGTTCTCCGGCTCGCCCGCCAGCAGATCCAGCACCTGACGCAGGGTGATGCTGTCGATCCCCTTGGGGGTGACGCGCATCTCCTTGATCTGGGAGCGCCCTCCCTTGCCCAGCAGCTTGTCGAGATCTTCCTGCTCCAGCCGACCCCGCTCGCACAGACGGCTGTGCAATTGCAGGATCTCATCCAGACTCTGCTGGATGCGAAACAGCCGCAATGGTTTGATGACGTAGTCATGAACCCCCAGATTGAGGGCCTGCTGGATGGTCTCCACATCCCGCGAGGCGGTCACCATGATGACATAGGCTTCGCGGTTGTGGCTGCGCAGGCGGCTCACCCACTCAAGGCCGGAGCCATCGGGCAGGGAGACATCCACCAGCAGCAGTTGGGGCACCACACCGGCCATCATGGCATCGGCCTGGGCCAGGGTGCCGGCCCGCCCCAGCAGGGAGAAACCGGATGTCACCGCCACCAGTTCTGACAAGATGGCACCGATCCGATCGTCATCTTCAATAACAAGCGTGATTATTGGGTCCATGGCTCACATTAATTGGTTTTTATTCAAGTAGATACCAAACAGGGTGGTCTGCTCGGCGGTTCGCCGCCATTCTATCACACCCTCGTGCCGACCCACGGTCTCCTTGACCAGGAACAGACCCACCCCGTGATCGCCGCTCTGGCGACTCACCCCGTAATCGAACAGATGATCGGCCAGCTCCTCGTCGACCCCCTCGCCGCTATCCTCCACCTCGATCACCAGCCGCCGCCCTACATCGCACAGAGAGAGCAGCACCCGCGGTGGCCGCTGCTGGCGGTTGCGCCAGGCCGCCTGCAGGCCGTTGTCCAGCAGGTTGCCAATGAGGGTGATGAGATCGGCCGAGACCGAGGCCGGATACTCCGCCAGCGCCGAATCGGGATCTAGCTCCAGAGTTACCCCGAGCTCGCGGGCCCGGCTGAACTTGCCGAGAATAAGCCCCGCCACCGGCTTGTTGTCGATCAGCCGCAGCAGCTCCTGCAGCATGGTCTGGCACGCTTCGTTCTCCTGCTGGATAAGCTCCACCGCCTGATCCACATGGCCCAGCTGCAACAGGCCGGAGAGGCTGCTCAGCTTGTTGGCGAACTCGTGGCTCTGCATCCGCAGCATCTCGGCATACTGGCGCAGGTGGGTCACCTGCACCCCCAGACTGGCGGCCACCTCCGGACGGCTGAAGATCAGCAGCCGCCCCGGCGCCTTGCCCTGCACCGCCTGCCAGCGACCGACAAATGACTCCCCCTGAATGGTGAAGCTCACCTCGCCCCCCTCCTGCTCCAGACAGGGGGCAAGGGGCGGCACCAGCTCCGCCAGCGACTGCCCCTGCAGGGCGTGGCGCCCAGTGACCGGCAGCCGCAGCTGATAGCTGGCGGTGCTGTTGATCATGTTGATGTTGCCGCGGCCATCGAGGGCGATAACCCCTTCGGTGATGTGCTCAAGTACCAGATCCTGCAGGGTAAAGCGGCGCACGATCGCCTCCGGCTCCAGATCGAGCAGGGTCTTGCGCAGCAGGTATTGCACCCAGAGCGCCAGCAGCAGACCACACCCCAGCACCGCTACTATGGCGCTGATGAGCAGGGCCACCCGCTCCATATAGATGCCCTCCACCTGCTGCATCAGGTAGCCCACCACCACGGCCCCCATGACGCGCCCATCCCCGCCCACCACCGGGGAGAAGCAGCGGATCGCCGGCCCCATGGTGCCCCGATCCTTGGAGCAGTAGCTGCGTCGCTCCTGCAGCGCGGGCCAGATATCCTCGCCGCGAAACTTCTGCCCCACCAGCTCGGGGTTGGGGTGGCTGAGGCGGCGACCATGCTCATCGGTCACCACCATATAGGTGGCGTCGGTACGGTTGCAGACCGCCTCCACGTAGCCGCGCAGGGTAGGATCACTCCCCTGACGCAGAGCCTCGACCACCCGGGTGTCTGCCGCCATCACCCGTGCCAGATCGCTCCCTTTATCCTGCAAGTTGCTCTCCAGCAGATGACGGATAAAGAGGGCCAGCAGGCTGCCCAGAATGAGGATCAGCAGCAGGGAGAGCCCAAGAGAGAGGGTGACCAACTGGTGGCGAAGTTTCATGCACATACCTTAAAACGTCAGGACGCAGCCCAATAGTGCGGATGCCACCAGGTCTGGTCAATCAAAGGTGCCGGATCACCGGCAAAATCGGCCAATCCTTCCTCGCGGGCACTGAGTGCCACCGCTCTGGCGACGGCGCGGGCCACCTCTCCCACCTGCTCGATGGGGGGCAACAGCCGGCCCGCTACCAGCGGATAGGCGCCAACTGCCCGCACCGCGGCCAGCAACATGCCATCGCTGATGCGGCGCGCCTTGACCGCGCAGGCCCCGAGACCAATCCCCGGGAAGACATAGACGTTATTGCACTGGGAGACAACCCGCCGCTCCCCCGCCACCGTCACCGGCACAAACGGGCTGCCGGTGGCCAGCAAAGCGCGGCCATCTGTGGCGGCCCACACCTGCTCGGGAGTAGCCTCGGCACTGCGGGTCGGGTTGGAAAGTGGCAGGATCACCGGCTGCGCACACACATCCCCCATCGCCTGCAACACCTCGCCAGTAAAGAGGCCGCCCTGACCGCTCACCCCGATCAGCACCGCCGGGCGCACCTGGCGGATGGTCTCCAGCAGCGAACTACTCCTCTCCTCAACGGCGCGGGCAAACGGCTGTTGGGCACGAGTCAAGTTGGGACGATCGCTGCAGACCACCCCGTCCTGATCAAACAGCCAGACGCCGTCGTGACTCCCCGCCAGCTGGGCCAACATGGCGGCAATGCCGCAACCGGCAGAACCGGCACCGACGATCAGCACAGGGGCATCACTGAGGGCGATACCCGACTGTTGCAAACCGGCCAGCACGCAGGCAGAGGCGACCGCCGCCGTGCCCTGAATGTCGTCGTTGAACATGCAGAGCTCGTCGCGATAGCGGGCCAGCAGGTTGGCAGCGTGCTTGCCGGCGAAATCCTCAAACTGCAACACCACCTGCGGCCAGCGCTTGCGAATGGCGGCCACCACCTTGTCCATGAAGTGGTAGTAGCTCTCGCCATCGATACGCGGGGATTGCCAGCCGAGGTAGGAGTCATCCTCCAGCAGCTCGGGGTTGTTGGTGCCCACATCGACGCAGAGCGGCAAGGTACGTGCCGGGTTGATACCACCCGCAGTGGAGTAGAGCGCCAGCTTGCCGATACAGATCCCCATGCCGCCGATACCGAGATCGCCGAGCCCCAGCACCCGCTCACCATCGGAGATGACGATCACGTCTACCTCCTGCTCCACCGACTCGAGGATGTCGTCAAGATCGTCCCTGTCATGCCAGGAGAGATAGAGCCCGTGGCTGCGCAGATAGAGGTCGCTGTGGCGCTGGCACGCCTCCCCCACCACCGGGGTGTAGATGATCGGCAGCAGCTCCGGCAGGTGGTGGCGCACCAGATCGTAGAAGAGCACAGGATTGTCCTCCTGCAGCTGGCGCAGCAGCAGATGCTGGTCAAACGGACTCTGCATGGCGCTGACCAATCGGTAGATCCGGCACCGCTGCTGGGAGAGGGACTCCTCCTTGTGCGGCATGCGGCCGCGTACACCCTGACGCTTGCGTTCGGCATAGGGCAGGCTGGTGCCCATCATGATGTCGTTCATCTTGTTTGTTCCTCAATCCGGTATCAGGCGAGCAGGGAGATAAGAGCGGTCGCCAAAATCAGCATCACGGCACCGCCGAGACGGGAGGAGATCTGGGCAAAGGGCATCAGCTTCATGCGCTGGGCCGCCGAGAGCACGGCTACGTCGCCGGTGCCGCCCATGTTGGCCATACAGAGCCCGCCGGTGATGGCCGCCTCGATGGGATAGAAACCGATCATCCGGCCCACCAGCGCCGCGCCGAGGGCGCCACCGATCACGGTGACCATGACCAGCACGAAGTAGCTGATGGAGAAGGCACTGATCAGTTCCGGAATACTGGTGTAGGCGACACCGATCCCCACCAGCAGGGAGGGGGTCAGGTTGCTCACCACAAACTGATACCAGTCGGCCGCCGCCTGCTCATAACGGCGCGGCAGCAGGCCGCTCACCTTGATAAAAGCGACCGCCAGGATCATCAGGGCGAAGGGGTGCATGGGGATAAAGTTGCCAAGCAGGGAACCCAGCACAAACATGCTGGAGCTGATGAAAAGGCCCATACCCAGACTCTGCAGGGTCGGCGCTTCGGCCTGCTCGTCAGCAATGCTCTGGCTATTCTCTTTGACCATCAGCTTGCCGTTGCCAGTCAGGGAGGGATAACAGCGACCAAGGCGCGCCAGCAGGGAGCCCACCAGAATGGCCAGGGTATTGGCGATCACCACCGCCGGTACCATGCGCGACAAGAGATCCGCACTGGACATCTGCATCGGGCCGGAGAGGATCTCCACCAGGGGCACCGCACCGGCGCCCATGCCACCGCCCATGATGGGCAGGCCGATCAGCAACACCGCATTCTTGAAGCCATACCCCATCAGGGAGCCGACCAGCCCCACGCTCAGCAGCGCCAGTGCGACGCCGCCGAGAATGACCGGCAGGTAGCGCATGGCGGCATTTTTCAGCAGCGCGCCGCTCATGCCGAACACCGAACCGGTCACCAGACTAGCGATAAAGAAGTTGAGAAAGCCCCCCTCCTTCATGAAGTTGGTGATGACCTGCCCCGCCTGCACCGGCAGCAACTGATATTCAAACAGGGCGGTACCGCCGAAGATGGCGAGGATGGTGCCGCCCCCCAGGTATTCGCGGATCGGCATGATCCGCTCACCCAGCTCGGTCAGCAGGGTGCCCAGCACGAACATCAGCGCCAACGCACCGACCATGCCCAGCGGCAGCGAGCTATTCCAGCCGGAAAAGAGAACACAGGTCGCCAGCCCCAGAAATATAAAGAGAGGCATACCGGCAATTTGTTGGCCGCCCATAAAGGCGGCCTTTTCTTGTGTGGTTTGTAGGGTAGAGAGGTTTTTCATTGTTATGTACTCTGCGTGTGATTGTGGCCGCTACTTTATTGATCCCCCTCGCCCCTGTCGGTTAGCCAGATTGCAAAGCCATATAAAAACATTAAAAACTTAAACATCATGGTGCCGCCAACGTGCGCAGCACAATAGAACACCAGACATCCGATACCCGACCAAGTCAGGAAATAGGGTGATAAAACGAGCGAGCCCAATGGCGGATATTTGGGTGATCAGGAGTAATAACGATGCGATGATCTCCCCCCTTCGGGGAAATAACAGAGCCAGATGACAAGCTCTGCGACCATTTATCGCCACAGCTCCTGTGAGTGATTATCAGCGGGTAATGTCATCGCCATAACGCGAGTGCCACGGCATGCCACACTAGGGTTTGAGTCGGCGTGCAGGAAGGAAGCACGCACGATGAAAAATGGTGAGGAGAAAGATGCAAAAAGGGGAGATTGAAATAGTGATGAGTCAAGCCAGCGAATACCAGAGCACTGGCTTGAACTCACAAGGATCACACACGGTCAGGTCTATTCTGCCAACAGCAATGGAATATTGGCGGGGTCAAAATCATGACTGATATCGGTACTTCTGATAGCGCCTTCCCGATTCACGCCATGGTGTGACTCTGCACCATATTCTCCATCACTCAACAGCGTTTCAATTGCCAGATACACACATCCACTGTCATATCCATCCACAACCCGTTTCCCCCTTGTTTTATAACCCCATCAATATTAGCGGATAAAAAAAGAGCTGCTCGCTGAAGCTGAAAATTTCATGAAAATAATCGCCGGATATCCTCCATTCACGACGTAATATCCGAATCGGCAAGAGAGCCTCGAGTGGATCAGCTCCGAGAATAATATCAGGGGCTCGAACGATGCTAACTCGCACCAGCGAATGATCCGACCAGAAACATGATCCGCATCACACTATTTACTTAGCCTGCTAAACAAGTATGATACTTAGCAGGCTAAGTAGATTGAGGATGAGAAGATGACGGATCTGGAAAGGTTGCGCGAGCTGTCGCTCGCCGAGCAGATAGCGCGGATGCACCGGCTATGGCGTACTGCCGCCGACCTGGAGCTGGCTCCCCTTGGCCTCACCCATCCCCGCTGGACCGCGCTGTGGAAACTCTCCCGCATGGGGAACCATGTCAGCCAGAAGACCCTGGCCGAAGCCCTCGAGATAGAGCTCCCCTCCCTGATGCGCACCCTGGGCCAGCTGGAAGAGCAGGGACTGATTGAGCGCCACTGCTGCAGTCAGGACAAGCGGGCCCGCATCGTCTGCGTGACCCCGGCTGGCCAGACCCTGCTCGATCAGATCGCCGACCGCATCATGAATATCCGCCGGGAGCTGCTGGGGGGCATTGACGAGCAGACCCTGCAGCTGTTTGAAGCCACGGTGCAGCGGATCTCGGCCAACGCCCTCAGCAAAATTGAACAACACCACGACCGACAAACCGGAGGCGATACAAGCCCTCCCGAGACCGACACAGAGAGAGAATAAGATGACCCCGGACCAACAATTTACCCGCTGGATCAAATGGTCCATGGCTGGCTTTGCCACCCTGTTTGCCTATTTTCTGATAGCCGACCTGCTGATGCCCCTCACCCCTCAGGCGATGGCGACCCGGGTGGTCACCAAGCTGGCCCCGCAAGTGAGCGGCAAGGTGATCGAGGTCGCCGTTCACAACAACCAGCAGGTCAAGAAAGGAGAGCTGCTGTTCAGGCTGGATCCGGCCCCTTTTGAACTGGCAGTGGAGCAGGCCCGCCTTGCGCTAGCGCAGGCAGAGCAGCAGAACAGTGAACTGGATGCCGCCCTGACCGCCGCCGTTGCCGAGATCAACGCCAAGGAGACCCTGGCCAGCCAGAAGTGGCGCGAGGCTGAGCGGATCGATGCGCTGTACCAACGTCACATGGTTTCGCTGCAACAAAAAGATGAGGCTGACAGCGCCCTGCGCAGCGCCCAGGCCAACCTGCGCGCCAGTCAGGCCAAACTGGCCCAGATCAAGGCCAGTCGTGGCGTGACCGGTGAGGATAATCTGTTGCTGCGCCAGGCCCGCAACAAGCTGGCGCAAGCGCAGCTGGCCCTCTCTTACAGCCAGGTCCACGCGGATCAGGATGGCACCATCACCAACCTGCAGCTCAAGCCGGGCAGTATCGCCAGCGCCGGCAGCCCGCTGCTGGCACTGGTGTCGGAACAGGTGGACGTCATTGCCGATTTTCGGGAGAAGAGCCTGCGCCATGTTGGCGAGCAAACCCGCGCACTGGTGGCCTTCGATGGCGAGCCGGGTCAGCTCTATCCTGCCCGGGTAAGCAGTCTGGATGCAGGAGTGAGTGCCGGTCAGTTTGATGCCAACGGTCGACTGGCCGCACCGGTGGAGTCGGATCGCTGGGTAAGAGATGCCCAGCGGATGCGGCTGCACCTCGAGCTGGACCAGCTCCCCGATCATCTGCCAGCCGGGGCGCGGGCCACGGTGCAACTGCTGCCGGACAATGCCCTGACCGCCATGCTGGCACGGGGCCAGATCCACCTGCTCAGCCTGCTCCATTATGTCTACTAACCACGCCACTCACCCGTCGGCCAATGCTGCCCCAGCCCACCCCGTCGGTGGTGCTGCCACTCACCTCTGGTATCGGCCCCTCACCGGCAACGAGCTGCGCCAGTGCCTGCGCATCGCCTTTGGCTGCACCACGGGCTTTCTGCTCTGCAAGCTGTTTGGCTGGAATTACGGGGTCTTCTATACGGTCACGCCGGTGCTGCTGCTGGGAATGGTGCCGGTGATGAATGGCCATGCCGCACGCCAGCTGATCGCGGCTGCGGTGGTCTGTGGGGTGGAGGTCGGGCTGCTGGGGGGACTGTTTGGCAGCCATCCGGCGCTGATGACCCCTATCGCCTTCATGCTGTTTCTCTACCGCTTCGCCGCCATGTCGCGGGGCAGCCTGTTTCTGTTCGGGGCCAACGGGGTGCTGAGCCTCAGCATCATGCTGCACTTTGCCAGCTATCCGCAGACCGACCTCAACGACCTGATCCTCAACAATATCTGGGCGAGCGTGCTGTCGGTGCTGATCGCCTACCTGATGACCATGCTGATCCCGGATGTGGAGGCCAGACCCAAGCCAGCCTCGGCCCCCAAGGCGCCGCACCGGATGCGCCATGAAGCTCTGCTGGGGGCCACAGTGGCCACCCTGTCGTTTCTGGTATTTCAGGTGTTTGACCTGCGCGACTCCATGTCTGCCCAGGCCACAACCCTGCTGGTGCTGTTCCCCATGCACTGGAACGGTGCACTGAGTTATGCCCGCAAACGGGCGATGGGCACCTTGCTGGGGGTCACCTTCGGCCTGCTCGGCCAGTTGCTGCTCTATGACTGGTCAGGGCAACTGTTGCTTGTCGCTCCACTGCTGTGGCTCGGCGCCATGTTGTTCAGCCATGCCCACGTCAAGGAGGCTGGTGGCTCAGGGGTCGGCTTCGGCGCCCTCACCACCCTCGGCATCCTGTTTGGCCAGTACCTCACTCCGGGCAACGATCTGGTGTTCAGCGCCCTCTACCGGGTGAGCAGCATCCTGTTTGCCATCGTGGTCACCCTGCTGGCCTGCTACCTCGTCCACCGGTTGCTCAATCGCTTCGAGGCGACCCGCTTCGGTTATTGATTTCCTGTTGTAAGCACTGTTGTCAGCCCATGGATGAGCTCTCTTTCGCCCCGTCGCCTGCCGGGGCGTTTTTTTCTCGCCCTCGTTTACCTCCCTCACCAATACTCCTGCCACTACAAGTCAGCGCAGAAGTGTGGCTATGCTTGTAAGGCTGCTGTCGATGAGGTGTACCTATGGTTCCGTTGTTAAAAAAATGGCTGGTTTGTTTGGTACTGTTGGCTACCAGCCCGCTCGGGGCCACCCCGCTTGTCATTGGTGCCGAAGATGACTGGGCCCCCTACTGCGAGCGCGACAAGGACAATGAGGATGACCAGCCCCACGGACTGGCGCCTGAGCTGGTCAAGGCGGTGTTCGCCGCCGAAGGGATCGAGATTGTCTTTCGCACCCTCCCCTTCGCCCGCTGCATGCACGATGCGAAAAGCGGCAAACTTGCGGGGTGCTTCAACGCCACCATCACCGAAGAGAACCGTTACCAGTACCACTGGCACGATACCCCCATGTTCGAGGAGGATCTCGCCATCTTCGCCCTTGCCAGCGAGCCGCAACGGGATCTCAAGCTCACCTCGCTGGAGGGCAAGCGGGTGGGCATCACCCTCGGCTACACCTACCCCACCGATTTTATGGAGAACCCCAGGATCACCCGCTTTCAGGCCAAATCCGATGCCCAGATCCTCGAGATGCTGGTACGTGGCCGGGTCGACTACATCCTGATGAACGGCATGCCGGGCTACCTCAAGATCCAGCAGAAGCAGCTGACCGGCAAGGTGGTCAAGGTTGGCAAACTCTCCACCGATGGCTTCTGGCTCGCATTCTCCCGCCACCACCCGCAAGGGGAAGCGCTGGCCAAACAGTTCGAACAGGGGCTGCAGAAGATCAAGAACAACGGCATCTATGAGACGCTGATCCGCCAGTTTGAAACCAGACTTGGCCTCTACTGATTGACGATTCCTTCCTGATAGCGCCCCCTCATACTCGCGCGGTATGCCGGACAGCCAGCGACGCACCGAATGGCCCCGCTGATTGCACAATCACGGCAACCTGTTAGGCTCACGCCCGTATGACACCAATGGAGCTGTAATCATGAATAAGGTACATATGATGGCCGCTGGTGCGCTGGCCCTCGGCCTGCTCGCTGGCTGCAATCAGGGCAATACCCTCTCAGTCACTGGTGGCGAACCGGTCAGTTACCAGTGCGAGCAAGGCAAAAAGGTGCAGGTGCGCTACTTCTCCCTCTCCGACGAGAGCCTCAGCTTTATCAAGCTGTCGCTGCCGGATGGCAAGGATTACACCCTGCCCCAGGCCATTTCGGCCTCCGGCGCCCGCTATACGGACGAACATGAGGCCGTCTGGTGGAACAAGGGGGATGAGGGCTTTGTGGAACTGCGGGATCAGGATGGCGAGTGGCAGACTGCCTACAACGACTGCAAACAGCAATAAACGTGACCCCGGCCTGGCCGGGGTCTCTCTTTCTCTGGCATCAAACTGATGGGGGATCAGTTGATCTCGATTTCGAAGCGGTTGGTCACCTCGACCGGAATGGCATCCGGGTTGCCCTCTGCCGGGCTGTAGCGGATCCGCGAGAGGGTCGCCAGCGCGCTCTGCTCCAGCTCGCCGGGAGGCTCGGCCGCCACCACTTCCGGCTTGACCGGCGTGCCGCTGGCGTCGATTTGATAGCGAACTTCCACATACCCTTTGACCGGTTTGGCCGGCAGGGCCGGCTCGTCATTGCAAAGCCATGACCACTGCTTCTCCTGAACCCAGTAGCTGGACAAGTGCTCGAGAGGGATAGCGATCGGAGCGCGCTCGTGCGCCACCTCCTGACGGGATGAGCACCCCAGCAACAGTGTCACTGCCAGACCTGACCATACTGCGACTTTCCACTTCATGTAACGCTCCTTGTTCTCTGCCGGTGCTTGTTGCCGGACTGCGGGGCGCTCAACGCGGCCCGCTTGGTCAGTCACCCATCCTAACGAAAAAGTATTCGTATGAACATGAACAAAAGGGCCAACCCCGAGAGGTTGGCCCTTTTATCGTCAATAAGCTCACTAACCAGCCTCTGGCATCAGCCGCGCTTGTCGCTCACCACCAGCCAGAGCGCATGGACCATGCCCGGCAGACCGCCCATCAGGGTCAGCACGATGTTGATTAAAAAGTGCAGGCTAAAGCCCACCTGGATAAACGCGCACACCGGGGGCAGGAAAATGGCAAGCAGGATCTTGAGCAGATTGTTCATCTCGGCTCTCCTTTTCAAAAATGTCGTCAGGATTGGAATGGGCTAACCATAAACATCCCGGGCTTCAACTGCAAACCAGACAGGGAATTCGCTCACCCGCATCACGCCAGGCGTTGAGGTCATGGATCTTCTGATTGCTGCTGCCACGCCAGAGCAGGCCGGGGTCTGCCAACGCCTTTTCATACTTGCCATCCACCAGCACATCCAGCAAGGCCACCAGCTCACGCTGGGCCTCTGACAGCTCGCCGAGCCGGTAGCCGGTCCAGCACCAGATATCCTTGCCCGGACACTCGGCGCGCACCCGTTTCACCAGCGCCAGCACGTGGGGCACGTTGGCCGGGTGGAGCGGATCGCCGCCGGAGAGCGACAGACCTCGCCGTTTGATGCGGCTGTCGTTGAGGTCGCTAATGATGCGATCGCTCATCGCCTGATCGAACGGCTTGCCGCCATCGAGCCGCCAGGTGCTCTGGTTGTAGCAACCTGGGCACTGGTGCTCGCAGCCCGAGACAAACAGGGTGGCACGGGTGCCGGGGCCGTTGATCACATCGACCGGGTAGTATTGGTGGTAGTGCATCGCTTGTTTCCTGCCTCGTTCACGGGACAGCGGCATAACTGCCGCCCTCCAATGAAAATGGCCCCTTGAGTCAGGGGCCAGCTCTTCATCGCCTGTGCGCTTACATATGTTTGACGCGGCGCTTCACCTCTTCCTGCTTGCCCGCATTGAAGGGGCGCGCATCCGGGCTGCCGAGGTAGCCGCAGACACGGCGGGTCACCGACACCTTGGCCGGGTCATGGTTACCGCAGCGCGGGCAGGTAAAGCCCTTGGAGGTACATTCGAACTCACCGGTAAAGCCGCAGTCGTAGCACTCGTCGATGGGGGTGTTGGTACCGTAGTAGGGCACCTTGTCATAGCTGTAATCCCAGACGTTTTCGAGCGCTTCCAGGTTGTGCTGGATGTTGGGGTACTCGCCGTAGCAGATGAAGCCACCACTAGCGATGGGCGGATAGGGCGCCTCGAAGTCCAGCTTGTCGTACGGATTGACCTGCTTCTCCACATCGAGGTGGAAGCTGTTGGTGTAGTAACCCTTGTCGGTCACGCCGGATACCACGCCAAACTCCTTGGCGTCGATGCGGCAGAAACGGGTGCAGAGGTTCTCGCTCGGGGTGGAGTAGAGGCTGAAGCCGTAGCCAGTCTCCTCTTTCCACTCGTCAATGGCTGCTTTGAGACGGGCGATGATGGCGATGGCTTTCTGTTGCAGCTCGGCGCTGTCAAACAGGTGAACCTTGTCACCAAACAAGGCGTTGATGGTCTCGTGAACCCCGATATAACCGAGGGAAATGGAGGCACGACCGTTCTTGAAGATCTCGCTGACGTTGTCGTCCGCCTTCAGCCGCACGCCGCAGGCCCCTTCCATATAGAGGATCGGAGCAACCCGTGCTTTCACCCCGTCCAGACGGGTGATGCGGTACATCAGCGCCTTCTTGGCGACCCGTAGGGAGGCATCGAGACGATCCCAGAAGTCCGCTTCGTCACGGGATTTCAGGGCAATGCGCGGCAGGTTGAGGCTCACCACACCCAGGTTGTTGCGACCTTCGTGGATCAGCTCGCCATTCTCCTCGTAGGCACCGAGGAAGGAGCGGCAACCCATGGGGGTCTTGAAGGAGCCGGTCACTTTCACGACCTGGTCGTAGTTGAGGATGTCCGGATACATCCGCTTGGAGGCACACTCCAGCGCCAGCTGCTTGATGTCGTAGTTGGGATCGCCCTGCTTGTGGTTGAGGCCATTCTTGATGGCGAACACCAGTTTCGGGAACACGGCGGTCTTCTTGTTCTTGCCAAGGCCAGCGATACGGTTGCTGAGGATGGCGCGCTGGATCATCCGCGACTCCCAGCTGTCCCCCAGACCAAAGCCGAAGGTGACGAAAGGCGTCTGACCGTTGGCGGTGTGCAGGGTGTTGACCTCGTACTCCAGCGACTGGAAGGCGTCGTAGCACTCTTTCTCGGTGCGAGCCATGGCGTAGGCTTCCACATCGGCAATGCCCCACTCTTCAGCCACTTCACGGTGTTTCTGCCAGCTGATGGTCACATAGGGGGCCAGCACTTCGTCGATGCGGTTGATGGTGGTGCCGCCATAGATGTGGCTCGCCACCTGGGCGATGATCTGGGCGGTCACCGCCGTGGCGGTGCTGATGGATTTCGGAGTATCGATCTCCGCATTGCCCATCTTGAAGCCGTGAGTCAGCATCCCTTTCAGATCGATCAACATGCAGTTGAACATCGGGAAGAAAGGTGAGTAATCGAGATCGTGGAAGTGCAGATCACCGCTCTCATGAGCCTGAACCACATCACGGGGCAGCATGTGGCTGGTGGCATAGTGCTTGGCGACGATACCGGCCAGCAGGTCGCGCTGGGTCGGGATCACCTTGGAGTCTTTGTTGGCATTCTCGTTGAGCAGGGCGGCATTGGTCTGCTCAACCAGACCGCGGATCTCCTGCGCCAGACGGCCGCGCGCCTCGCGAGCCTGATCCCTGTCGTGACGATATTCGATATAGGCACGGGCGATGGCCTTGTCGTCGGAAGCCATCAGGTGGTTTTCGACCCGGTTCTGGATCTCGTGGATATCAACTTCACCACGCCCTTCCAGCTCCTGACTCACGGCATTGGCAATGCGGGAGGCGAGTGCCGGATTGGCCTGATTGACCGCTTCCGCCGCACGGCTGACCGCCTCTGCAATCAGCTGGGCATTGAATGGTGCGCGACATCCGTCACGTTTGATCACAACCGGTTTCATGAATTTTCCCCGTTAAAAGGCCAGGCATTTGCCTCTGGCTCACCCTTGTTGGGCCCCCCTCCCGGCATCTCGTCCTGGACGCAAATAAATTCAGCCGAGGCTTGACAAGCCTGGGCTGAAGATAGGAGGGGAACAGCTTATACACAGCTTAATAACACAACATATAGGGATTAAAAACGAATGCGTCCCTATATGTGGTGTCTATTAGGCACCAAAGCGCCACCTCATTTCTTGATCCAGAACAGGTTTTTCAGCGAGCGGGACAGTTCACGACCAACCAAAAAGAGCCCCATTCAAATCCAACCTCAAGCAGAGTGCGGGCTGGCGTCCGATCCGCCCACCCGAAAAAAATCGCCCCCCGCCGCACCGGTTTCGAGATGACAGCGCCAACCAAAACCGCCCATACTGAACAAGAACTCCCTCACCCTCGACAAGGGACAACCCATGCGCACCTCCCTGCTGTTGCTACTGCTATCCACCCTCTCTCTGCCGCTCTGGGCCGCCAACATTCTGGTGATCAGCAGCTACCATCCCGAATACCTGTGGGACCAAAGCTACAACAAAGGGCTGCTCGATGGCTTGCAGGGGGAGCACAAGATCACTCACTTCTATATGGACACCAAACGCCATCCACGGGAGAAGTTTGACGAGATCGCCCAGCAAGCCATCGCCTTTTATCTCAAGAGCAAGCCGGATTTAGTGGTACTGGGGGATGACAACGCCATCAACTATCTGGCCAACGAGATCGCCTCGCTGGGTACCCCGGTGGTCTTTCTCGGCATGAACGAAAACCCCCGCCTCAAGGGCTTTGTCGGCCACCCCAAGATCACAGGCGTGCTGGAGCGTCCCCTGCTCAAACGCAACATCAGCGAAATAAGCCAGATGATGGGAGGGCTCGACAAGGCACTGGTGCTGTTTGATTCCAGTAATGTGGCCCTCACCGCCATCGAGGATGAATTCAAGACCCAGACCGAGCTGCGGGTCGGCCAGACCCGGATCAACAGCCAGCTGATGGGGGATTACAGCCTATGGCAGGAGGCGGTGCTCAACGCCAAGAAGAACGGCTATCAGGCAATCTTCCTCGGCCTCTACCACACGCTGGTCGATGACAATGGCAAGCATGTGAGCGAAAAGACGGTGCTGGAGTGGACCAGCGCCAACACGCCGGTGCCACTCTTCTGTTTCTGGGAGTTTACCGTCGGCAAGGGGATGGCCATCGGCGGGCTGGTGCTGGACGGCCACGATCAGGGGATACAGGCAGCCAGCCTCATCAACACCATACTGGCGGGCACCCTGCCCCGTACCATCTCCCCCCGCGCGGCCCTGCGCGGCGAATATGTCTTCAGCAAGAGCGAGCTGGCCCGCTGGCAGCTCACAGTGCCCGACAAATGGCGCCACAAAATCCTCTGGCGTGAGTGACCGCCGAAACAAAAAAAGAGAACCCGGCCATGCCGGGTTCTCTTTTATCGGGTGCTGCGGTTAGCAGGCTTGGTGAGGGCTATCAGCCCTGCAACGCCTGTTGCAGCTCCTCTTCGGTCCAGATGGTGATACCGAGCTCCTGCGCCTTGGTCAGCTTGGAACCGGCCGCTTCCCCCGCGACCAGCACATCGGTCTTGGCAGATACAGAGCCCGCCACCTTGGCCCCCAGCGCCTGCAGCGCAGCCTTGGCGTCGTTGCGCGACAAGGTGGTCAGGGTGCCGGTCAGCACGAAGGTCTTGCCGGCAAAGGGTTGCTCCGCGGCCTCTTTCTTCTCGATGGCCGGCCAGTGGATGCCGGCAGCCAGCAAGGCTTCCAGCACCTCCACGTTGTGCGGCTGACGCAGGAAGTAGTAGACATGCTTGGCCACCACATCACCCACATCGGCCACTTCGAGCAGTTGCTCCACCGAGGCCGCGCGCAGGGCATCCAGCGTGAGGAAGTGGTTGGCAAGGTTGAGCGCAGTCGCCTCCCCCACTTCGCGGATCCCCAGGGCAAACAGGAAACGCGGCAGGGTGGTACTGCGCGCAGCATCGATGGCGGCTACCAGATTGAGGGCCGATTTTTGCCCCATCCGCTCAAGACCGGCCAGCTGGATGGCATTGAGGCTGAAGAGATCGGCGGGGGTCTTTACCAGCCCCTTGTCCACCAGCTGCTCGACAATCTTGTCGCCAAGGCCGTCCACATCCATGGCGCGACGGGCGGCGAAGTGCTTGATCGCCTCCTTGCGCTGCGCCTCGCAGAACAGGCCGCCGGAGCAGCGGGCAACCGCTTCCCCTTCCAGCCGCTCGACCGCAGAGCCACAGACCGGACACTCGGTCGGGAAGAGGATCGCGCGGGCATCGCTTGGGCGTTGCGCCTCCACCACGGCGACGATCTGCGGGATCACGTCCCCTGCCCGGCGCACGATCACGGTATCGCCGACCATCACACCGAGGCGCTCGATCTCGTCGGCGTTGTGCAAAGTGGCGTTGGAGACAGTCACGCCGCCGACAAACACCGGTTTAAGCTTGGCCACCGGCGTCACGGCGCCGGTACGGCCGACCTGAAACTCGACGTTCTCAAGCTCTGTCATCTCCTCCTGCGCCGGGAACTTGTGGGCAGTCGCCCAGCGCGGGGCGCGGGCCACAAAGCCGAGCTCATCCTGCAGGGCGATGGCATCCACCTTGTAGACCACGCCGTCGATCTCGTAAGGGAGTTCACCACGGCGGGCCAGAATGTCGTCGTGGAACGACTGACAACCGGCGGCCCCCTCTTTGAGCTTCACCTCGGGACTAAGCGGCAGCCCCCACTCCTTGAGCTGGGTGAGGCGACCAAAGTGAGAGTCACCGAGCAGCTCGCCGCCAACACCGACACCGTAAGCGTAAAAGCTCAGGGGACGGCTGGCGGTGATGCGTGAATCGAGCTGACGCAGGCTGCCGGCGGCGGCGTTGCGCGGGTTGACGAACACCTTCTCGCCTGCGGCCAGCGCCTTGGCGTTCATCGCCTCGAAACCGGCCTTGGGCATAAAGACTTCGCCACGCACCTCGAGCCGCTCTGGCCAGCCAGTGCCGCGCAGCGCGAGCGGAATGGCCTTGATGGTGCGCACGTTCTCGGTGATCTCCTCACCAGTGGCGCCATCGCCCCGGGTGGCCGCCTGCACCAGCTGACCATTAACATAGAGCAGGCTCACCGCCAGACCGTCGAGCTTGGGCTCGCAGCAGAAGGTGAAACGCACGTCACGCTTGAGGCGATCGCTCATGCGCTGTTCGAACGCCTGCAACTCTTCGCTGCTAAAGACGTTATCCAGACTGAGCATGGGGATCTCGTGACGTACCTGTTTGAAGGCGGTCAGCGGCTGACCGCCGACCCGCACGCTGGGTGACGCCGGTGTTTTCAGCTCGGGGTGGTCAGCCTCCAGCGCAATCAGCTCGCGCATCAGACGGTCATATTCGGCGTCCGGTACGGTCGGGTTATCCAACACATAGTACTGATGACCATATTCGGTAAGCAGTTCACACAATTGACGGTGGCGGGAGAGGGTGTCGCTCATGAAAAAGTCTCGAAGTGTGATTGAACATACGGCCTGGGGTAGAAACAAAAATGCGGTACCAGGGTACCGCACTTTTTCTTCACTCGACCCGCATGGCGTATTAGTCGCGGCTGGCCTCGTAGGCAGCCAGCTCGTGACGGTAACGGGCAATGGTCTCGTCGCTCAGCGGGCTGCGATCCATATCTGTCAGCATGGCATCGAGATCGCTGGCCAGCTGATCGGCAGCCTGCAGCATGTCCTCGAAGGCAAACGCGGCATTGCTGCGCAGCGGCAGTTGCATGAACAGGGAGACACCCGGCGTGGTGAACTGTTCCATCCGGTACGGATTGAAGGTGCCTGGCTTGACCATGTTGATCATGGAGAAGAGCACTTCACCCTTACCGTTGAGATCTTCGTGACGGTGGAAAATATCCATCTCGCCAAACTTGAAGCCCAACGCCATCAGGGATGAGAGCAGGGTCGCACCTTGCAAGTCGTGACCAGGACGGCCCATCAGGTTGATGACATAGACATCCTGCCAGATCTTCTCGACCGGCTGGGGCGCCATGCGCGGCTCTTCCACCACAGGTGCAGGTGCCACATAGGCCGGCTCTTCATAAACAGGCTCGGGAGCCACATGACGGGGCTGCGGCTGATATTCCGGCTCGGGTGCACGCACCGGTTCGGCACGAACGGTGTCGGCAGTACGGACTGTCTCTGCACGGGCACCAAAAGTCGGGGCGGTCGCATAGGCGGGCTCGACCAGCGGCTCGTCGTCCAGCGACTGCATCATGGGCTCGCGCTGGGGACGGGAACGGTAGACCGGGGTACGACGATTGACCTGAGCAGGTTTGCGCACCGGCGCGGCAGGCGCCTCGTCGATCTCCTCGGGCAGCGGTTCGTCGAATGTTTCCTCTTCATAGACAGGAGGCGGCGGAACCGGGCGGGCAGCAGGCTTGCGCACTACGGGCGGCGGCAGATCGTCCTCGTCATCTTCATCATCAAAGGCGGGGACGGCAGGGCGACGACCGAGTTCCGGCTGGCGGCTCTCTTCACTGCGCAGCTTGGGCTCGGCACGACGGCCACCACTGACCACACGTACCTGGCCGATGCCATCGCTGTCGAAGGCGTCGTTATCACGATCCCGCGACTTGGAGTCCATCCGTCCAATCGGTTTCTCTTTGATCGGTGCCTGACGATTCTTTTTGTTGCTCCACAACCCGTGAATGAGCAATGCCGCAATAGCAATACCGCCCAGGGCAACCAAGATGTAACGCAATTCCTGCATTAGCTGCTTCTCTTTCTAGTTTTGCTCAGCCAAAGCGACGGCTTCACCGATATCGACCGACACAATGCGAGAAACCCCGGGCTCTTGCATCGTGACGCCAACCAGCTGCTCAGCCATCTCCATGGAGACCTTATTATGACTGATGTAAACGAACTGTACTGTGCTCGACATCTCTTTGACAAGAGAACAGAAGCGACCGACGTTCACTTCATCGAGCGGTGCATCCACCTCATCCAGCAGACAAAAAGGTGCTGGGTTGAGTCTGAAGATGGCAAAAACCAGCGCAAGCGCGGTTAACGCCTTCTCCCCCCCGGAAAGCAGGGCAATGGTAGCATTCTTCTTACCCGGAGGTCTCGCCATGATGCTCACTCCGGCCTCCAAAAGATCATCGGAGGTAAGCTCAAGCCAGGCACTGCCCCCACCGAACACTTTTGGAAACAGGGATTTTAAATCTTCGTTGACCTTATCGAAAGTGTCCCGGAACCGTATTTGTGTCTCTTTATCAATTCTTTTAATGGCTTGGCTCAAGGTTTCCAGCGCTTGCTCGAGATCCTGACACTGATTTTCAAGATAGGTTGCCCGGGTTTTCGCCTCTTCATACTCCTCCAGCGCCGCCAGGTTGATGGCGCCAAGCGCTTCCACTTGCGCCTCCAGGGTCTGGATCTCCTGCCGCAGCTTGCTGCGATCAGCGGCGATCAACACCGCCTGATCGAGATCTACCAGTCGAACCCCCAACTCTTCGAACTGCTCGTGCAGCCCCTGTCGACGGGTGAGGTTACGTTCGCGCTCAAGGCGCAGGGTTGCCAGCTTCTCCTGCAACGTCACCAGCTGCTTGTGATCGGCACTTCTGGCCTGTTCCAGCTCACCGAGCTGGCGCTCCAGCTCCGCAAGCCGTTGATGGCAGGCAAGCTGCTGCGCCTCCAGATTGCGCTGCTCGGCCAACAGGGGCGCCAGATCCGGCACTGCGTCGCTATCCGGCCCTTTCAACCCGGCCAGCTCCAGTCCGAGCCTCGCCAACTCCTCTTCGCCCAAGGTAATGAGTTGGCGCAGATTGCCCAACTCCAGTTGCAAACGCTGGCAGGTCGCTTGTTGCTGTTCGCGGCGCGCACGGGCCTCGTCGACCGCCCGCTCGCAGCGGGTCAGCTGCTCCTGAGCAACCTGTAACCCTTGCGTCAGCGGCTCCCCCTGCTCCTGCAACTCGGCAAGGCGCGCCTCATCGAGTTCCAGTTGTTCACGGGCGCTGGCCAGTCGCTCTGCCTCTTCGGCCTGCTCCTGATCGAGCCGGATCAGCTCTTCGCCGAGCTGACCGAGCCGCTGCAACCGCTCCTGCCGCTGACCCTGTTGCAGGCTCCAGGCTTCGCGCAGTTGTTGCCATTTCAGCTCTTGCTCGCGCAAGGTTCGCTGCGACAACTCCTGCGCACTGGCAAGCTGGGCACGCCGGGCATCGGCTGAGACAAGTTGCTCGCTCAGCTGTGCCAGCCCCGCGGCAACCTTCTCCTGCTCGGTATGCAACCGCTCACGCTCACCGAGCAGCGCCATGGTGCCGAGCGCCACGCCCTGCCCCAGATCTGCCCAGTTTGGCCCCAGCCAGTCGCCAGCAGGAGTCAGTACCGACTCACCGGCCGCAAGGCTTGGCTGGCGGGCCAATGCGGCCTCCCGGCTCTCCACCAGCCAGATGGCGTTGAGGAAGGCAGGAATATGCTCACCACCCAGTTGCGCCGCCAGCGTACCGGCAACCGCCGGTTGCGCCGGGCCAATCCAGAGCCCCTCTTGCGCCAGATTGCACTCCTCCGCCGGCGTTGCGGTGAGCCAGCGACCCAGCACTTTATCGAGCGCCTGTGCCCACTCGGGGGCAACCTGCAACCGGTCGGCCAGAGTCGCCCCCTCCATCTGTTCGCCGAGGATCTGATCCAAGGTCGCCAGCCGCGCCTCCAGCTCCCGTTGCAGGCTCAACTGCTGGCCATGCTGCTGCTTGAGTTGTTCATGGGTGTCGACCGCCTGCGCCAGCTGCTCGGTCAGCTCGCCATTGGCCGCCCGCGTCAGCTCCAGCTCACCACTCAGGGCATCGAGGGCCGGTTGCAGATCGTCGGCCTCTGTACCGAGGGGGCCAGCGCGTTCATCTTCCAGCTTGAGGCGCGCCAGCCGGGTCTTGGCTTGCAGCTCCTGCAAACCACCCAACCGGGTACGGGTCTGATTGAGCTGCCCCTGCAACCCGGCCAACTGTTGTTGCCACTGCTGCTGACACAGGCGGGCCTGCTCCAGCTGCTCGCTGGCGTGCTGGCGGGCCTCCTGCTGCTCGGTGAGCAACTGCTCACACTGCTCCAGCCGGGCGCTCTCCTGCTCTGCACGCAATACCCCTTCGGTCAGTTGATCCTGCTGGCTGGCAAGCTGCGCCTTGCGGGTAGCAATCCGTTCGCCCAGCGCCTCTGCACGGGCCTGCCAGTCGCGCCCCAGTTCACTCTGGTGCAGTTGCTGTTGCTCGAGACGGGCGATGGCCTGCCCGCCGAGAAAAATCTGTTGCTGACGGCTCGCCTGCTCGGCTTGTGCCTCTTGTCTGGCGACCGACAGGGTGACGTGGCGCCCCTCATCGGCGGTGCGCTTGGCATCGAGCGCCGCCAGCGCCTGCTCGGCCTGCGCAAGTTCGGTTTTAGCCTCGCCAAGGCGCGTCTCCAGCGCCCACAACTCGGAGCCAATCAGCTCGGCGCGAGCTGCGCGCGAACGACTCTTGAGCTGTTTGTAGCGCTCGGCCGTTTCGGCCTGGGCTTTGAGGTGGTCAAGGCGCGAACCCAGCTCGCCGCGAATATCGCCGAGGCGCTCCAGGTTCTCCTGAGTGTGGCGAATGCGCTGCTCGGTCTCGCGGCGCCGCTCCTTGTAGCGGGAGACCCCGGCGGCTTCTTCCATAAAGAGCTTGAGATCGGCCGGACGCGACTCCACCAGTCGGCTGACGGTGCCCTGCTCGATGATGGCGTAGCTGCGGGGGCCAAGACCGGTGCCGAGGAAGAGGTCGGTCACATCTTTGCGGCGGCACTTCTGGCCGTTGATCTGATAGTGGTTGGAGCCGTCGCGCAGCACTTCGCGGCGCACCGAGATCTCGGTAAAGCGACCGAACTCGCCGGGCACCCGGTTGTGGGGATTGTCGAACACCAGCTCGACCGAGGCGCGCCCGTGCGCACTGCGATTGATGGAGCCGTTAAAGATGACATCGGTCATGTTCTCGCCGCGCAGATGGCGGGCGGAGCTCTCCCCCAGCACCCAACGCACCGCGTCGATGACGTTGGATTTGCCACAGCCGTTAGGGCCCACCACGGCAGTCATGTCTGCCGACAGTTCGATGCGGGTCGGCTCGACGAACGACTTGAAGCCGGCGAGTTTGATCAGTTTCAGACGCATGGCGACCTGTATCAGTGGCTAAATAAAGAGGATGCGGGCAGGTGACTTTACCAAATCCAGACCCGGCTTTGTTTGTAATATGCAGGCATCATCCCCATTCATGCCCGATTTTTGGTCGCCACGGCACGAAATAAGGAATAGTCGGCGACTTTACCAAATCAAAGGCTTGTTTGTAATATGCTGGCAGTTCTCCCATGCATAGATGGAGCTCACATGAGCCAATCACCCCATATGGTCAAAGATTCAATCAGCGGTGCAGACTACTTTCTGCGCGGGTTTTCCCTCATTCGCCAACCGGGCATCCGCACCTTTGTGCTGATCCCCCTGCTGGTCAACTTCGTGCTGTTTGCCGGGGCCTTCTATGCCCTGCTGCTGCAACTGGACGGCCTGTTCGCCTGGCTCCATCAGCAGATCCCCGCCTGGCTCGACTGGCTGGACTATCTGCTCTGGCCCATCGCCCTAATCACCATCCTGGTGGTCTTCTCCTTTATCTTCAGCTCGGTTGCCAACTGGGTAGCCGCTCCCTTCAACGGTTTGCTGGCGGAGAAGGTGGAGCAGATCCTCACCGGTCAGCCCGCCAATGACAGCGGCATGCTGGATATCGTCAAGGATGTGCCACGCACCTTCGGCCGCGAATGGACCAAGCTGAAGTATTACCTGCCCAAGGCCATTGGCTGCCTGATCCTGTTCCTGATCCCGGTGGTGGGCCAGACCCTGGCGCCTGTGCTCTGGTTCCTGTTCAGCGCCTGGATGATGGCGATCCAGTATGTGGATTATCCGTTCGACAACCACAAGATCGACTTCATCACCATGCGTGACGCCTTGAAGCAACGCCGTGGCAAGTGCCTCAGCTTCGGCGCTTTGGTGACCCTCTTCTCCGCCATTCCGGTGGTGAACCTCTTCGTGATGCCGGTCGCCATCTGTGGTGCCACCGCCATGTGGGTCGATCACTACCGGCAGGAGCAGCTGGGGCGCTAACCCTTGAACATTGATTAGGAAAAGGCACCCGAAACGGTGCCTTTTTCGCATTTAGCATGAATTAAATTAATGCATGCATTCGATAGCTTGTCCCATATGACACGAGTTGGTAGGATTCTGGCCTTTCTCGTTCCCTGGGATATCTCATGTTACATGCACTCTTCTTGGTTGGCCTGGTGGCCGAAGGGATGACCGGCGCGCTGGCCGCGGGTCGGCGACGGATGGACCTGTTTGGTGTGGTGATCATCGCCTCGGCGACGGCCATCGGTGGTGGCACCATCCGCGATGTGCTGCTCGGCCACTATCCGCTGCTCTGGATTGAACATCCGGAATACGTGCTGCTGGTTGCGGCAGCTGCGATGGCGGGTGTGGTCTCCGCCCCCCTGATGCGCTACCTCGGCAAGCTGTTCATGGCCCTTGATGCCCTGGGACTGGTGGTCTTCTCCATCTTCGGTGCGGCCCGAGCGCTGGATATGGGCCACGGCGCCGGTATTGCCTGCATCATGGCGGTAGTGACCGGGGTCTTTGGCGGGGTGCTGCGGGATCTGCTCTGCCAGCGGATTCCACTGGTATTTCGTCGCGAGCTCTATGCAGCCATTTCGCTGATCACCGCAGCACTCTACTGTCTGGCGCTGGATCAGGGCTTGCCGACCAACTGGGCCGCGTTCGGTTCCATCGGGATCGGCTTTGTGCTGCGGCTGCTGGCGGTACGCTTCAAGTGGGGTCTGCCCACCTTCAACTACCAGTACGCGACCCACTGAGTACGCCAGCTTCTGGCGAGGCGGGTTGAATTGCGAGCAACAAAAAGCGCCCGAGCGGCGCTTTTTTCATGGACGTTCTGCGACTCAATTAATCCCTTCCGAGCTGAAGAAGGTCGCCTTGTCGGCGATAAAGCGGATCTTGATGTTCTTCCCTTCCCCGCCCCAGAGGCAGCTGGTGGTGCCCAGTGCGTCATCACAGCGCTCCGCCTTGCCCAAAATGGTGCTGGCCTCGGCGTAACTCATCCCCATCTTCAACTGGTCGTAATTTTCACGGTTGAGCTTGCTGCAACCGGCCAACAACAGGGCGAGCAGGCCGCCAATCACTATCTTTTTCATCGCAATCTCCTCTCTGGTGGGAAGAGCTTGGCAGCTTGCCATCCCCTTTACCAGCTGCGCACCGGGCCGGTATCAAGGTGAACGAAGTTATCACGAGGATAGTAACCAACCCCACCCACCTTGAGCTGGAGCGCCGCCTTGCGCAGATGGGCCAGCTGTACGCCGGGGATCCGCACATCCACCGCCTGCCCCAAGGTGTGGTAGCTGTGCTTGGCCACGCCGCGGCTCTTGTGGCGCTTCTGACGATTGGTCGCCGGGGCGCGATAGCCGGAGATCAGCTGGATTTCGCTGCGCCGGCCCAGCTTGTGCTGCAACAGAAACAGCTGATCAAACAACTTCTTGTCGATGTTGAACACTTCGTTGCGCCGGTAATCGCGGAAGATGTGGTTGAGCTCGGCCAACCCGTCGCTCAGATAGTGGCCGTTCTCCCAATAGCTGGCGCGCACCCGCTCGCCGGTATTGAGATTGAAGAAACTGAGTTCACGCCCGGTGGTACTGCGGCTGGCCAGTGCAGGGAAAGAGATCAGCGAGCTGCCCAGCAGGCAACCGGCTCCCAACAACAGGCGACGTCGACTTATCTCTTGTTCCAGCATAAGGGGTTCGTCCATCGCAGATTCAAGCGAAAATAGTTGAATAAGATCACTGATTGAATGTGATACAGGCGCTTGAAACTACCCTCCGGCGGGGGGACCTGTCAAACCTCAATCGCCCATAGAAAAGCCCGGCACAGGCCGGGCTTTTCACTCTGTGGCAGGGATCACAGCAGGCGGCTCTGGAAGCTGACCCGATCAAATCCGTAGATGTCGTTGCGCAGTTGCTGGCGACCATTTTCGTCGATCCAGCTGCTCCAGTAGACAGTAAAGACCGGGATAGGCGTGGTGAGCGGCAACCATTTGGTCTGGCTCTCCTTGAGGATATTGGCCACCTTGTCCGGCTGATAGCGGGAATCTGCCAGCAACAGTTCGGCCAGATCGTCCGCATGCTCCACCCGGATGCAGCCCGAACTGAAGGCGCGCGCCCCCTGCTCGAACAGCGCCTTGCGCGGGGTGGAGTGCAGATAGATGGCGTCATTGTTGGGCAGGTAGAACTTGTAACGCCCCAGAGCATTGTGATCCCCCGGCTTTTGCCGCAGGCGATAGGGGAAACCGGCAGCCAGCGCCTGATGCCACCCCTCTTCGGTGAACTGGACCGGATTACCCTCGCTGTCGATCACCTCGAACTGCTCGCGACTCAGATAGGCGGGATCGCGACCCAGCTTGGGCAGAATGTCCTTGCTCAGGATCGAGCGCGGCACATGCCAGGAGGGGTTGAGCACGATGGAGCGAATTTCACTGGCCAGAATGGGGGTGGCCCGCTGCTCCTTGCCGACGATGACCCGGCTGGTGAATACCTCGTTGCCGGACTCCACCACGCTCAGGCGGTAGTCAGGAATATTGACCAGCACGTAGCGGCCACCGGCGAGCTGATCCACCAGATCGCGACGCCACAGGTTGCGCAGCAGCAGGCTGGCGCGCACTTGCGGGCCGGTATTGAGCCAGGAGCGGGTCTGACGGCCGATGATGCCGTCTGCGGTGAGACCATGACGACGCTGGAACTGCTTGATGGCCTGCTCGGTATCACCATCGTAAATCTGATCACCATGGCTCGGGGCGCTATCGCCCAGCTCGTTGAGCATGGCGCGGATTTGGCCGAGCTCGGCGGAGCTCTCTCCGGCACGCAGGGTCGGCATATCGAGGGTCGGC
Organism: Aeromonas sp. s7(2024); assembly: GCF_040907825.1. Lineage (NCBI taxonomy): Bacteria > Pseudomonadati > Pseudomonadota > Gammaproteobacteria > Aeromonadales > Aeromonadaceae > Aeromonas > Aeromonas sp. s7(2024). Next base: position 258,727 of record NZ_JBFOCM010000035.1, on the reverse strand, counting down.
CACTTGCTGGCCATCGGCATTGCCAGAAGTTTGTGCACTTTGGCCCGCACCGCCTCGTATTCTGACACCTGGGGGCGCAGGGATTTCACCTGGGTGAGTAGGTCATCATCGCTGGGTTGGGTCACTACAGGGCGGTTCAAATCGAGCTTGAGGGTCTTCATCTGCTCACGAGAGACCAGATCCATCCCCCGCCAGGCGTGCTGGAAACGACTGAGCTTGGCAAAAATGTCGTCATAGATGGCGCCACGCTTGTCTGCAGGGGTGGCCTGCAGACGCTTCCACAGCGTGAAAAAATCGGGATGCAGCTGGGCAAGCACAGCCTCTTGCAACTGCTGCTCCAGCTCGACACGGGCCTGTTCGGCCTTACTGCCCTGATACCAGTCGTGTCCGGTTTCACTGGCCGCCACCACAACTTGTGCTTCGGTCGCATGTACCGCGCCAGCGGGCAAACATCCCAGCCACACCAGATTGGCAAGGGCTAGCCAATACTTCATCCCCATGGGTACCTCAAAACGGTTTGTTCACTCTGTCAGGCCTGACAAGCAGACCCGATGCTCAGGCCGCTCATGATGCGTGAACGGCCAATACTTTGCTAGCGCCCGGGGGCATAACGCTGCCAGATAATGTCATACGCATCTGTCTCCTTGAACCGCGCCAACGCGTGATTGAATTGTTGCAAGAACTGCGGCGAAAAGCTGCGCTTGCCCAACATAAAGAAGCTCGGCGATTCAGATACCACCATGGGGTGACTGGTGAACAGACCGCTCATACCCTCCTTGTTAAGGGCGCTGGGGGTAGCCAGCATGTCACCGAGGAAACCGTCGATCCGCCCGCGGGCCAGCTTCTCAAAATTTTGCTGGTCGCTCACCGCACTCACCTGTTTGGCATAGCGAGCGAGCAGCGACATCACTTCATCGCCATAGAAGTACTCTTTGGTAACGCCGAGGGAGTAACCACTGGCCAGCCAGCTCGCCAGCTCCTGTTCGGGATAATGGCTGCCCTTGCGGATCCACAGCAAAGTGCGCCCCGGGTTGTAGGAGTCGGAAAACCAGGCATAACGAGCGCGCTCATCATTGATATTCGCCTCCATCGCCATGTCTATCTCGCCATGCTCCATTTCGTGCAGTACCCGCTTCCAGGGCAGCTCCACATAGTTGACCTTGCAGTGCATGGAAGTGAGCACAGCCGTCAGCACCTCGGCGGCATAACCGCGCACCTCTTGCGGTGAGTCGGCTTCGTAATAATGGTAGGGGGGCCAGTTATCGTAACCGACCTGAATGGGCTCGGGACACAGGGCCTTGGCCAATGCCATTGGCGCCCATAATCCAAGCAACAGACAGCAAGAGAGCCACTTCATATGTCATCCTTGACGAATAAGTGAGTCATCATAAATCGCCCCCTGCAAAATGGCGATAGAGGCCAGATGACTATCGCATCCGCTAGAAAATGACGCAGCAAAGCACGTCTATTTGCCAAATGCCCTGCCGGAGCACCACTGGCAACCAGCGCCCCGCCAGACCTGTTTAACCGGGAAACAGCAACGTTTGGAACAGTGGTAAAAAGGGGTTAATATGTGACCAAATATTTTTTTGTGATCCACTATGCTTTTTTTGCAATTGGATTAGCATATGCGCGACATCGGCCTACCCATTCTGTCAGGCATAGAGAGTGATATGACGTACAAAAAGTTCGGTTTTTTGACTGCCATTCTGGCGTTAAGCGGTTTTTATCTTTACACCCTCTATCTGGCTGCTCACCCCAACGTGAGCCTGGCCTACAAACTCTATTATCTGGAAGGCAAAACCCGCTTCTGGGAACACAACTCCAGCATGACCTATCAGCCTGGTAACGAACTCAATCTGACCAAGCCGAGCCGCTTCCTCTCCAGCGAAGGCTGGGCCAAGAAGCCGAGCGACGAAGGTACCCTGCTCAGCGGTCAGGGCGGTCTCTACTTTGTGCTGCCCAAGCAGGCGGCCAATCCGGATCAACTGACCGTACAGGCCCGCATCAATAGTCCGGAAGCCGGTGCCCTGTTGAAAGTGGCGCTGGGTCACGACTTCACCACCACGGTGAAACTGGCCAAAGCGGGCATCAACGAAATCCGCCTCAGTCTGCCCGGTGACTCGCTCACGGCAGATCCCAAGCGCCCCAATTTTCTGGCGCTCTCGGCACCTACTCCCATCAATGTGCAGTCGGTACGTTTGACCGTAGCCCAGTGATCCTTGCCCCGAATACCATTTTATAAAAACAACTATCCCAAATAAGGACGTTCTTATGTCGCATCCAGATTTTCGACTCTCTCTGGTCGTTCCCGTTTACAACGAGGAAGAGAGCATCGATGCCTTCATCAACGCGATAGACAACGAACTGGCCCCGCTGAAAGACCAGCTTGAAATTGTATTCGTCAACGATGGCAGCCGTGACCGCACCCGTGAAGTGGTCGAGCAGGCCATCGCCCGTGACCCGCGCGTGACCCTGGTCAACCTGGCACGCAACTTCGGTAAAGAAGCCGCCCTGACCGCCGGTCTGCATCAGGCCAAAGGGGATGCCATCGTGCCGATGGATGTGGATCTGCAAGACCCGCCCGCCCTGATCCTGGAGTTCGTCAAACTGTGGCAGACCGGTGACTATGACACCGTCTACGGCATCCGCGTCGATCGCAGCGCCGATACCCCGATGAAGCGCCTGACTGCCGGTGGCTTCTACCGCTTCTTCAACGCCCTCTCCACCAGCACCAAGCTGCCGGAAAACGCCGGTGACTTCCGCCTGATCGACCGTCGCGTGGTCGAGGCGATCAAACTGCTGCCGGAGCGCAACCGCTTCATGAAGGGTCTGTTTGCCTGGGCCGGTTTCCGTGCCGTTGGCGTCCCCTACGAGCGCCCGGCCCGTCACGCCGGTGAAACCAAATTCAACTACTGGAAACTGTGGAACTTCGCGCTCGACGGTCTGCTCAGCTTCTCCAGCTGGCCGCTGCGGGTCTGGAGCTATGTGGGTGTCGGCGTCTCCTTCGTCGCCTTCCTCTACATCCTCAAGATCGTGACCCAGGTGGTTTTCTTCGGCATCGACGTGCCCGGTTATGCCTCCCTTATGTCCGTAGTGCTGTTCCTCGGCGGTATCCAGCTGCTGTCGCTCGGCATCATCGGCGAGTACATCGGCCGCATGTTCGTGGAAGTGAAACAGCGCCCGGTCTACCTCATTGAAGGGGTCTATGGCCAGTATGCCAAGCAGGATGCGACCAAACCGCAGAGCGCTGACAGCAACCCGCAAGAGCTGCAGGAGCAGGCGCCGCAATGATCTCCCGCGAGGAATTCTGGCGGCTGGTACGTTTCGGTTTTGTCGGCGGGGGGGCTACCCTCGTCGACCTTGGCACCTCCATCGCACTGTTTCATACCTGGCCCACCATCTCGGAGCACCTGGTTACCACGCTGGCTTTTGCCATCGCGTTCTGGTTCTCCTTCTTTGGTCACCGCTACATCACCTTCCAGAAGCAGGGAGCCGCCAGCAAGTTTCTGCTGGTTGCCCTCTTCTCGCTGGCGGTGCGTAACCTGATCCTGAGCGGCCTGCTGTTTGCGGGGCTCTCCGGTCTGCTGCCGGTGGTCATCGCCACCCTGACCGTTACTGTCCTCACTTACGTTCTCTCTCGCGTCTGGGTTTTTGCCTGATGAATGATATGACCAATACTGCCCCGCTAACCGGGGCTGCACTCCCCTATCGCCCGTCACTGCGCATCAGCGGCCGTGACTGGCTGATGATCATCGCCGCCTTCATGCTGAGCCGGGTGGCGCTGTATGGCATGGGCTACTTCGGGGTCCAGCTCTATGGCTCCCCCGACATTGGCCCGCTGCAGGCCTATTGTCAGTTTGACTGCGTCTGGTTCCAGCGCATCATCGAAAACGGCTACGATCTCTACCCGCGCTGGCTGAGCAAGGGCAATGCGGCCAACTGGGCCTTTATGCCGCTCTATCCGATGGTCTCCGGTGCCATCTCCAACCTGTTCAATGTGGAGAGCCTGATCGGCCTCATTATTGTTACCAATATCTCCTTCTTCGCCAGCCTGCCGCTGATGTTGCTGGTGTTGCGGCAGCTCAAGCTGGGGGACGATACCGCCCGCTTCGGCGTCTGGCTGCTCGCCTTCTCCCCCTTCTCCGCCTACTTCGTCTCCGGTTATACCGAGTCGACCTTTATGGCGCTGATGCTGGGGATGTTCCTGTTCGCCTATCGGGAGCAGTGGCTGATGGTGGCCGTGCTGGGAGTCTGTATCTCCGCCACCCGCAACCTGGGGGTGATGATGGTCTTCCCGGTGCTGATCCTGGCGCTGCAGGCCTACGGCTGGCGGGAATTTTTCCGCTTTACCGAGCGCGCCTTCAAGGTGGTGTTCACCCTCTGGATGATCCCCTTTGGCCTGTTTGCCTACATGGTCTACCTCTATCACCTGACCGGCGATGCCTTCGCCTTCAAACACATTCAGGTGGCATGGGGTCGCTACATGGACAGCCCGCTGGACTGGTGGCTGAGCGGTTTCGAGCTGGGCGGCCGCAAGGCTTACCTCTCCATCATGGTGATCTTCGGCTGGTGCCTGAACGGTTACCTGTTCAGCCAGAAACGCTGGGCTGAAGCGACCCTGATGTTCATCTGCTGCACCATCCCGCTGATGACCGGCCTCAACGCCATGCCACGCTACATGTTCGGGCTCTACCCGACCCTGCTGGCCATCATTCTGCTGACCCATCGCTGGCCCGCCATCCGCCCGGCGGTGCTCTGCATCAGCGGCATGGTTGCCTCCTTCATCGCGGTGGCCTTCGTCAACTTCAAGTTCTTCACCGTCTGATGTGACGACAATGCCTGACACACCAAATGCCGGCCACCTGACCGGCATTTTTTTATGGCCGCTATTTTTATCGACAAAGCATCCCACCACTTCCCCGTCACACTTTCCTCGGCTTGAAAACGTAACCATTTGAACTGATGTCACAAATCGGCGTTTTGCCGATCCAAGGCACGCTTTGCTGCTCCTAGAATGGGCCCTTGTCCGAACTGCCCTGCTCAAGGAATGGCTTATGCGTCGTGCTCATCACTTATCCCCTCTCTGGCTCGCCCTGCTGGCCGCCCCTCTGTTCATCCAACAGGCGATGGCTGCCCCCGAGGTTCGCCTCTATGTAGATGGTCAGCCGGTGGCGACTCCGATCGCGCTGGACAAGGGCACGGTGGAGCTGGTCCATCCCCTTGCCAAGGGGAGCCACCAGATCCGCATCAGCGACGCAGGCAACAGTTGCGGCACCAGCTTTGGCCCGAGCGAGAGCAAGCCGCTCCCCTTCGGCACCGCCCAGCCCATGGACAAATGCAGCAAGGATCAGAGCTTTACCCTGCGAGTGATGCTGGCGGGGGATTATCAGTTCAGCTTCAACCCGGATACCCCCAGCCTCAAGGTGCTGCGGGCGACCAAAAAGAGCGAGTTCAAACGCCAGCCGCCGACAGAGCCCTGCATCAGCTGGGATGGCGGGCCGGTTACCGTATCCCTGAAAGGAGTCTGGCCTGACGGCACCCGGTTGCGGGATGCCTACTCCGGTCAGGAGGGCGTGGTCAAGGGCGGCAAGCTGACCCTGACGCCGAGTAAAGAGAGCGGCGGCCTGCTGCTACTCGAGCCGGTCAAGGCGGCCAAGCCAGCACCGTTCAGCTGGGATCAGGCGAGTGTCTATTTCCTGCTGACCGACCGCTTCAACAATGGCGATCCCGCCAATGACCACAGCTTCGGGCGCCAAAAGGATGGTCAGGATGAAGTGGCCACCTGGCACGGCGGTGACTTCAAGGGGCTGACCGCCAAGCTCGATTACATCAAGCAGCTTGGCATCAACGCCATCTGGATCACCCCCATGGTGGAGCAGGTGCACGGTTTCATTGGCGGCGGCGAGCAGGGCAACTTCCCCTTCTACGCCTACCACGGCTACTGGGCGCTCGACTTCACCAAAATTGACCCCAACTACGGCGACGAGGAAAGCCTCAAGACCCTGGTGGACGAGGCCCACAAGCGCGGCATGCGCATCATCCTCGACGTGGTGATGAACCACGCCGGTTACGCCACCCTAGCCGACCTGCAGGATTTGGGGCTCACCGATCTCACCCGGAACACAGACAAGCTGCCGACCGTCTGGAACCAGTGGCGCCCGAGCGGTGGCCTCAGCTGGCATGGCTACAACCAGTTCATCGACTACCAGTCGCCGAAGTGGGACAAGTGGTGGAGCGGTGACTGGGTGCGCGCCGGTCTGCCCGGCTACCCGCAGCCCGGCACCGACGATGTCACCGGCTCGGTGGCGGGGCTGCCGGACTTTCTGACCGAATCGACCAAACCGGTAGGGCTGCCGCCGTTGTTGGCCGCGAAAAAAGACACCCTCGCCAAGGCGCTGCCCGATGCTACTGTGAGCGACTACCTGATCGCCTGGCACACCGACTGGGTGCGCCGCTTTGGCATCGACGGCTTCCGCGCCGACACCGTCAAGCATCTGGAGCCCGAGGTGTGGGCCAAGCTCAAGCAAGCGGGCACCGCTGCACTCAAGGAGTGGAAAGCCGCCAACCCGACCAAGAAACTCGATGACATCCCCTTCTACATGGTGGGCGAGGTGTGGGATCACGGGGTTGCCAAGGATTTCTGGTATCAGAACGGCTTCGATTCGCTGATCAACTTCGACTATCAGCGCGAGTTCGCCCTGCCTCAGGCCCAGTGTCTGGCCAGCGCCGAGCCCACCTATGCCAGCTACGCCAGCCGCATCAATCAGGACCCTGAGTTCAACATGCTGAGCTACATCAGCTCCCACGACACCAAGCTGTTCTTCGGCGACTATCAGGACGTGCCGCTGCAGCGCCGGGTCGCCAGCAGCTTCATGCTGCTGCCGGGCGGCATCCAGATCTACTACGGCGATGAGTCAGGGCGCGGACTCGCCAGGGATGGCGGCGTGTTCGATCAGGCACTGCGCTCGGACATGAACTGGCAGGAGCTGGCCAGCGGCGACAAGGCCGAGCTGGTCAAGCACTGGCAGCGGCTCGGCCAGTTCCGTGCCGCCCACCCGGCGGTAGCGGCGGGCAGTCACAAGAAACTGGCCGACAGCCCCTATGCCTTCGTGCGAGAGAAGGGGGATGACAAGGTGGTCATCGTGTTCGCCGGCCGGCAAAAATAGAGGCGAAGAGGCTGAGAAAACAAGAGAGGGGAGCCAGTGGCTCCCCTCTCTTTTGCACGTCTATCGGCTTACTGCGTCTGGCGTACAGCCGCCGGCCACTGCAGGCGCGCTTTGACCAGGGTCTCCTGCCACAACGGCCAGGCCAACAGTGCCTGCTGATAGGCTCCGGCCTGACCGGGCAACAGGATGCCGTAGCTGGCCAGCCGATAGGCCATCACGGCATAGAAGGCATCGACAATGCCCGCCTCGCCAAAGTAGAAGGGGCCCCGCGCCTGCGACCAGATCTCCTGCAAACGGGCCAGCTCACCGACCGCCTCCACCGGGGGATCGATACGGGTTGGCGCCCCAAGAAAGAAGGGGAGCAGAGAACGGATCTGCCGAAATCCCGCGTGTAGCTCAGCGCAGAAGCTGCGAGCCAATGCCCGCTCGGCCAGCGAAACGGGATAGAGCTGGCGGTCGGGACAGAGCTCGTGAACATATTCGGCGATGGCCAGCGAGTCGTGAACCCGCACGCCATCGTGTTCGAGCCAGGGCACCAGACCGGCCGGTGCCAGCCGTTTGAGCCGGGCCAGCGACTTGGCATCCTCCAGATCGAACACCTGCTCCTGCCACGTCAGCCCGCTCATGGCGAGCACCAGTGCCGCCCGCATCGCCCAGGTGGAGCCGGTGCCCACCGCCAATACCAAGGATCCCATCTGTTGCCTCCTGCATGAGTTGCCTGCGACCGGCCGATCTGCCCTGATGGCAAAACATCCGATGGTCGCTTCACATTTGCGCACCGGCGGGTTTGACCCTCTTGGTGAGCGATGCTAGTTTGATTTTTCAAAACAATCAGTTAGCAACAATGTGAGCCATTAACCGAAATATGGACAGCCAATTTACCATCGTCATCGCAGATGACCACCCCCTGTTTCGGGGCGCCCTTTACCAAGCGGTGCACATGGCCATCAACGACGCTCAATTGCTGGAAGCGGACTCCATCGACAGCCTGACCAACCTGCTCGGCGAGCACCCCGAAGTTGACCTGTTGCTGCTCGATCTCAAGATGCCGGGGGCCAACGGCTTCGAGGGGCTGGCCCACCTGCGCGGCCAATATCCCGACCTGCCTATCGTGGTGGTCTCCGCCTCGGAAGATGCGGCCATCATCCAACAGGTGTTGCGGCTCGGGGCGCTCGGCTTCATTCCCAAGTCGGTGCCGATGAAGGAGCTGGTCAACGCCCTCAATACGGTGATCGGGGGGGATAACTGGGTGCCGGAAGGCATCTCGCTCCATCCCGAATCGGAAGATGGCCCCGATTTCGCCAGCAAGCTGGCCAGCCTCACCCCCCAGCAATACAAAGTGCTGATCATGCTGCGCGATGGCAGCCTCAACAAACAGATCGCTTGGGAGCTCAACGTCTCCGAGGCCACCATCAAGGCCCATATCACCGCCATCTTCAGAAAACTGGGGGTCAAGAACCGCACTCAGGCGGTTATCGCCCTGCAACAGCTCGATATCAAGGAGAGCTGAAACCCGCACGCAGTGACACACGCGAGACGACATAGCCAGCCATGCTGGCTATCTGTTGCTCGACAATTAGCACGATCGTACTTTATGCTGCCAGCGCCAACGAGGAGAGAGTGATGAGCAAGGGGCGCCTGACCCGGGAAACCATTTTGCAGACTGCCTTTGAGCAGGCGAGCCAGCAAGGGCTGGAGAGCCTGACCATAGGCTCGCTGGCCAGCGCCTGCGAGATGTCCAAAAGCGGCCTGTTTGCCCACTTTCAATCCCGCGACAATCTGCAGATCGCCGTGCTGGAGTACGCCGCCGAGGTGTTCCGGCTGCGGGTGATCCAGCCGGTACGCCAGCAGGAGCACCAGAGCCAGCACGACAAGCTGATCGCCCTGCTGCGCGCCTGGCAGGCGTGGAACCACTGCTTCGCCGGACGCTGCATGTTCCTCGATGCCTGGACCTCGGTGCAGGATGGCCATGAGCAAGAGAGCCCTGTGCAACAAGCCGCCCGGCAACTGGTGCGCTTCTGGCTCGACTATCTGGCCCGTCAGGTGGTGCAGGGTCAGGCCGCAGGCGAGTGGCGACAGGAGATGGATCCCTGGCGCGCCGTCTACCGCCTCTATGGCCTCTATCTGGCGGATCAGGTGTTCAACGACCTCGAACTGTGTCAGGATCCGGCCCGCCACTTCTGGCCCGAAGTGGACGCTCTGCTGAGCAGCTGGCGCTGATGTTTTGGCATCCGTTCAACACGACTTTTTAAAAACCGATAAAAAAGCACGACCGTTCGCACACAAAAACCACAGGATGACCATGAGCAGCAAGATCTACTTCAACACCCGCCGCTTCAGCCCGAGCAAATGGCTGCTGGGGATCGGCACCCGGTTGCACCACAGACTCGCCCCCACCCATGCCAAGCGTACCGCTAGCAAGTTGCTGCTCACCCCCCAGCGCAACCAGCGGGGTGGCCACGAACCTGCCGGTCTGGTGAAGCAGGCCGTCCATACCAGCGAAGGGGTATTGATGAGCTATCGGCTCGGTCAGGGGCCGCTGTGGCTGCTGATGCACGGCTGGTCCGGCAGCGCCAGCCAGTTCTATCCACTGATGAGCCATATCGCTGCGCAGGGTTTCACCGCCATTGCCTACGATCATCCGGCCCACGGCCAGAGCGCAGGCAACACTGGCCACCTGCCCCGCTTCGTACGCGCCTTCGACGAGCTGGCGACCAAGCTGGCCAGCGAAGCAGGCCCGCTGCACGGCGTCATCGCCCATAGCATGGGAGGCGCCGTCACACTCTCCAGCCGTCAGCCGGGTATCGATACCCTGCCGCTGCTGTTGATTTCACCGGTGCTCGACTATGTGCCCCAGCTCTACGGCATGGTGGCGCGCTCCGGCTACTCCATCCGGTTGTTTGATGCGGTGGTCAAGGAGATTGAGCAGGAGTACCAGCACCCCTTGAGCACGGTCGATCCGCTGGGTCGCCTCGCCAGTCGCAGCGGCGCGGCGATGATCGTGCACGACGAGGAGGACAGATTTGCCCCGCACAGCGATTCCTTGCGGGCCAGTCAGGATAGTCATACCCGGCTGGTAAGCACCCGGGGTCTGGGCCACGGTCGCATTCTTGCCAGTGCCCCGGTATTCGCCGCCTTCGATCAGCTGGCGCGGCCGGAAAATCCTCACCGCGCCCTTTGACATGGGGCCATGAAAAAAACGGGCAAGCGCCCGTTTTTATATTTGATACAGCGCCTTATAGTTAATTTGTCAGTGGGAACATTCTTGTCAGCACACAATAAGGCGCCAGCATATGGCCAGACCCAATACAGCGTTGTTGCTCACCGGTGGCGGTGCTCGCGCCGCCTATCAGGTCGGAGCCCTCAAAGCGATTGCGGAGCTCTACCCGCGCAATCTCGGCATCCCTTTTCCCATCCTTTGCGGCACCTCGGCGGGGGCCATCAATGTCACTGCGCTCGCCTGCTACGCCTCCTGCTTCCATCTGGGGGTGCGCAAGCTGGAGTGGGTCTGGCGCCGCTTCGAGACTCACCACATCTTCGATTTTCACCCCGGGCGCCTGCTGTGGCGGTTGATGTACGAGGGGTCGGCGGGGCTGATCAATCCCCACACCAACCACGCCTTTCACCTCTTTGACAACGCGCCGCTGCACCGCCTGCTGGATCAGCTCATCGACTATCACCGCATCGATGACAACATCCTCTACGGCAGTCTGGAGGCGCTGGCCATCACGGCGTCGGATTACGATGACGGCCTCTCCACCACCTTCTTTCAGGGGCGAGCCGACCACCATCCTTGGGAGCGGGCCAGACGGCGCGGTGTACGCACCGTGCTTACATCGGAGCACCTGCTCGCCTCCTCGGCGTTGCCCTTTGTCTTTCCGGCCACCCGGATCGGCGAGAAGTTCTACGGCGACGGCTCCATCCACCAGCTGAGCCCGCTCAGCCCCGCCATCCATCTGGGTGCGGAGCGGATCCTGCTGATCACCCTCGATCCACCTGCGCACTCGGCGCCGACCCAGCACCACGGCCACCTCACCAGCTCCAATATCGCCAGCCATCTGCTCGATACCGTCTTTACCGACACCCTCAACTCCGATCTGGAGCGGCTGTGGCGCATCAACCAGACTCTGGATCTTATCCCTGAGCGGGAACGCAATCGCCTCAAGCTGAAACGGGTGGAGACCTGTGTGCTGAAACCGAGTCAGGATCTCGACACCATCGCACTGGCCTACCTGCGCAAACTGCCGCTAAAGTTGCGCCGCCTGTTGCGGGTGCTGGGCGTGAAGGGGGATGAGACCAGCAGTCTGGCCAGCTTTTTGATGTTCTATCCGGGTTATTGTCAGCAGCTGATCAAGCTGGGCTATCAGGACACTCTGAGGGAGCGGGAGCGGGTCACCGCCTTCCTCGATATCGAAGGGCTGCCAAAAGAGCGGGAGTAAAGGGCGCTGCCGATGAGTGCAAGGGGACTCAGCGCCCCTCCAGCAAACGCTGCTCCGCCTGCTCCATCGCCACCACGGTACCAAACAGGATCAGCCGATCGCCAGCCGCCAGCACCAGCTCGGGTCTGGGCTCCAGGCTCTGATCGCCACGCTGCACCTCCTTGATCCGCACCTCATCAAGCGGCAACTCGCGCACTTCACGGCCTACCGCCCACGCCTGATCGTGCAGCAGCAGAGGGTGGAGACGTTCAAGCAACTGATCTGCCTCCAGATTGCTGGCACTCTGATCCCCCCAGTAGAAACCGTGCAGGAAGCGATACTGGCTGCTGCGCTCCAGCTCCATCCGGCGGATAACCCGCCCGAGGGGAATATCGCAATTGACCAGCAGATGGGAGACCAGCATCAGGGCCCCTTCCTGGGATTCGGGGATCACCTCAAATGCCCCCGCCTGCTTGTACTGCTCCAGAAAACTGTCATCCCGGGTACGCACCAGCACCTTGAGATCCCCCGCCAATTCGCGGATCAGTGCCAGCATCGCCTCCACCCGCTTGCGATCATCGAAGGTGATGATCACCAGCCGCGCCCGCAGCAGCCCGGCGGCCAGCAGAATATCGCGGCGGCTGGCATCGCCGAAGGCCACCTGCTCCCCCGCCAGCTTGGCCTCGCTCACCCGCTCCGGGTCAAGATCGAGGGCCAGAAAGGGGATCTCCTCGATCTTGAGAAAGCGGGCACAGGTCTGCCCGGCCCGGCCAAACCCGGCGATGATGACATGCTGGTTTTTGCTCAGGCCCGACTGGGCGACTTCGGAGCGGGTCAGCAGCGCCGGATCGGTCAGGCTGCGGGCCAGCGAATGGGCCTGGGTCACCAGCCAGGGGGTCATGGCGATGGAGATGATGCCGATGCCGATGAGCAGGGAGACCAGCTGCTGATCCAGCAGACCGTGGTGCAGTGCCAGTGCCAGCAGCACGAAGCCAAACTCTCCCACCTGACTGAGCATGATGCCGGCGGCCATGCTGTCGCGCTTGCGCTCCCCCATCAGCCGCCCGGCAAGCAGCACCAGCAGGGATTTGCACAGCACCAGCAATACCACGCAGATCAGCACCTGCCACCAAGCCCGCGCCACCAGCTCCCACTCCATAGCCATACCGATGGTGATAAAGAAGAGCCCCATCAGCACATCGCGAAAGGGCTTGATGTCCACCTCCAGCTGATGACGGTAGTGGGACTCCCCCAGCATCATCCCCGCCAGAAACGCCCCCAACGCCATCGACAGCCCGAGCGAATGGGTCATGTAGGCAGCCAGCAGCGCCACCAGCAGGGCACTCAGAACGAACAACTCGTCGGAGCGGGCCCGCGCCACCTCGTGAAACAGCAGCGGCAACAACCACTTGCCCACCGCCAACAGAGTGAAGAGGGCAAACAGCCCCTTGAGAGTGGCCCAGGCGATCTCGGCGGCCAAAGCGCTGCCCTGCACTTCCGGCTGGGCGAGGATAGGGATCATCACCAGCAGGGGCACCACCGCCAGATCCTGAAACAGCAGCACGCTCACCCCCAGCTGGGCGCGGCGGGTATGGAGCTGCTTCTGCTCGCCGAGCTGCTTGATCACCACCGCCGTCGAGGAGAGTGCCAACGTTCCCGCCACCACCAGCGACTGGGCCAGACCCAACCCCCACCACCAGCCGATGGCGAAAAAGAGCAGTGACGTGAGCAGCACCTGCAACATCCCCACCCCCAACACCAATCGGCGCATCGCAAGTAGTTTCGGCAGGGAGAACTCCAACCCCAGCGAGAACATCAAAAAGACGATCCCCAGCTCGGCAATGGTCTGCATGATCGACTGGCCGGTGATCACCGCCAGCCCGTGAGGGCCGAGCAAGACGCCGGCAATCAGGTAGGCGAGGATCACCGGCAAGCCGAGGCGCCGGAAAGTCGCCACCAGCAGCACGGCGGCGAACAGCAGGATCAACAGGTCGGTGTACAAATTTCCCTCTCCTTTTATCGACTTAAGCTTAGTCAGCCGATCTGGCGGGCAGGAAAGATATATTGGGCATGCCAATTGCAGGGAGGAGACAGTAGTCAGGTGTTACAGGTGGAAGACCATGGAAAATACGTCGTCACTTAATGGCTTTAGCCATGGCATCGAGCAGTGGGTTCGCCAGATGGAGCGGCTCACGCCCTTGCCCAGCGTTGAGCGCAACCAGTTGCTTGAGCAGTTGTTGGGGCAGAGCGATCTCGGCGGTCTGCTGACAACTTTTGCCGATCGTGCGGCAAGAATTGTCAGGATCCATGGCCTCTATCTCGATAGCGCCGAGCATCACGTGCTGATCCAGCACCCGCCGCAGGCCACCCTCAACCTGCACAACTATCCGTTCGAGCTGCGCGGTCAGCATGGCCAGCTGCTCGGCCAGCTTCACTACGAGCTGGAACATCCGCTGAGCGGCAGCCAGCAACGGGTACTGATGCAATACCATCAGCTGCTCTGCCTGCTGCTGCCCCTCTATCTGCGGCTGGAAAAACTGGATCAGCTGGTCCGGCTCGATCACCTGACCGGCCTTGGCAACCGCTCCTACTTTGACGAGGCTATCGGTCGCGCCATCGAGCAGCACAGCCGCGAGCCCCACGGTCTGGTGCTGGTGCTGCTGGATCTCGATCGCTTCAAGCAGATCAATGATACCTGGGGTCATCCGGTGGGGGATCTGGTGCTGAGCCGCTTCGCCCAGCTGCTCAAGGGGTGCATCCGCAGCACGGATCAAGCCTTCCGGCTCGGGGGAGATGAATTTGCCCTGCTGCTGCAACCGGCCGAACCCGAGGCGTGGCGCCCGGTCTGGCTGCGACTGCAGCATATGTTGATGACCAACAAGGAGCTCAGCACCTTCTCGGTCGGATGCAGCCTTGGCGCCGCCAGCTGGCAATCCGGGGTCGATGTGCCGAGCCTCTACGAGGCGGCCGACAGTCACCTCTACGCCCGTAAAAAAGCCGGCAAGGCCGGCCTTCTCGAATAATCCCGAACTCTTCTTTGCTCCGGCACATGCGCGCCATGTGACCGGAGCTTCTTTTTATGGGGTCCCCCCTCACACCGAGATCACCTCAGGCAAGATCCTGCTCGGGCAGAACCGGGGCTGCACCGCTCCCCTGCCAGTGGCACACCAGCCCTGCCCCCTGTGCCATAAAACCGTCGCAGACAAAGAGCCCCACCACCGCCGCCACCTGCTCGCCATAGTAGAGGATGGGGATGCGCCCCCGCTGCCACGAAGGCACGCCATACTCCTGCAGCAGCTTCTTCATCCGCCGACTACCGCTTCGCCCCACCGGTTTGAGGGGGATCCCGGGCGCTACCTGAAAGCGCACCGAGAGCGGTTCATTAGCTCGGGGGGCACGCAACAGATCCTCGCCGTGCTCCGCCATGCGCACCACCAGCTCACCCAACCCGTCCGGCAAGGTCAGCGGCTCACCCACTGTCAGCGGCAACAGCTGATGGCAGGGTTGCAAGTCCGGGCTCACCAGATAGAGCCGCTCCTGAAAACGGCGGCAGCTCTGGCGCCCCCAGTTGAGCTGGGGATTGGCATCGCCACGCGCCAGCACTACCTCCTGCCAGAGCCGGGCAAGCTGCTCACGGGATGGCATCTCCCCCCCCTGACGGCGGATCCAGTAGCGCAGCAGGTTGTTGCGCCGGGTGGGGGAGAGGGCGTGCAGCGGGCCGATATGGAGCGCCTCCCCCTCGCCCGCAAGCTGCCAGTCGCTCTCGGCCAGCTCATCCAGCAGCGCCTCCTGCTCGGCGCACAAGGCCATGCTGCGTGCCGCGGTCTGGGCCATGGCGGGCCAGCGCGCCTTGAGTTGGGGGATAAGCGTCTGGCGCAAAAAGTTGCGGTCATAGCTCACGTCCTGATTGCTCTCATCCTCCACCCAGCCAAAGGGGAGGCTCGCCGCCGCCTCGGCCAGCTCGGCGCGACTCATATCGAGCAGCGGACGCAGCAACAGGCCACCGGCAAAGGGCTGGCTTGGCAAGCTCCCCGCCAGCCCGCGCAGGCCGGCGCCACGCTTGAGGGCCAGCAGCAGTGTTTCCAGCTGATCGTCCTGATGGTGGGCGGTGAGCAGCCACTCCCCCTCCCGCATCCTAGCTGTCAGTCGCTGGTAACGGGCGGTGCGCGCCTGCGCCTCCAGACTCTCGCCATTGCCGCGGATCAGGGTCACCCGCTCGACCAGCAGCTCCACCGCCAATTGCTGACACACGGCTTCACAATGAGCGACCCACTCATCGGCATGGGGACTGAGGCCGTGGTGCACGTGCAGGGCGCGAAGCGGCAGGCTGTGCTCGCGGGCATACTGCGCCGCCAGCACCAGCAGCAGGGTGGAGTCGAGGCCGCCACTGAAGGCCACCAGCAGACCGGTGGAACCTTCCGGCGCTGGCATAGTCAGACAAAAGCGAGAATAAAGATGAGAAATCATAGGCTTCCCCAATACGAACCGGCCGATCTTAGCAGAGTCGGGCTTATCAAGCTGCAACCCTGCTGCTAGAGTGAGGCTCGCCCGCCCTCTCCACCAGGCTGGCCGCAAGGCGGTCGCACAACCGGTTGGAGCAAGGAAGATGGGCAGGGAAGCAAACAATCCGAATTGGAATCAAACAAGATGAACAATAAGAAAAGCTTACTGGCCGGCCTGATTGGACTGGCCCTGCTGGCTGGCTGCAGTCAGGCACCGCAAGAATCCCCCAAACACTCCGGGCTGGCGCTGGCCAATATGGACACCCAGGTCAAACCCGGCGATGACTTCTTCCGCTACGTCAATGGCAAGTGGCTCGCCACCGCCAAGATCCCCGACGATCGACCCGCCGATGGCGCCTTCTACATGCTGCGGGACAAATCCCTCGCCGATGTGCGGGTGCTGGTCGAGGGGCTGGCCAAGCAGGAGGCCGCCACCGGCACGCCGACCCAGCAGATCCGCGATCTCTACGCCAGCTATCTGGATCAGGCAGGCCGTGACGCCAAGGGGCTCACCCCGCTGGCACCGGCGCTGGCCGATATCGACCGGATCGGTGATCAGGCTGCGCTGGCCCGCGCCTTTGCCCAGTCGGGCCGCATGGGCGGCGGCGCACCGTTTGGCATCTGGATCGACGCCGATGCCAAGTCCCCCGACCGCTATGCGGTCTACCTCTATCAGGGGGGACTGGGGCTGCCGGATCGGGACTACTACCTCAAGCAGGATACCGAGAGTCAGGCCCTGCGCCAGAAGTACCAGCAGCATATCGCCGCCATGCTGGGCCGCCTCGGGGAGTCTGACCCGAGCGGTAAAGCCAAACGGATTCTGGCCCTCGAAACTCGGCTCGCCACCATCCAGTGGGACAACGTCGCCCTGCGGGATCGGGAGAAGAACTACAACAAGCGCCCCGCCAGCGAACTGGCACGGCTCGCCCCCCATCTCGACTGGCAGGCCTATCTGAACGCCGCGGGCATTGCGGCCCAGCCGGAGCTCATCATCGGTCAGCCGACCTATCTGAGCGCGCTGGATCAGTTGATGGCCCAGACCCCCATCGCCGACTGGCAGGCCTACCTCAAGTGGCAACTGCTGACCGACTACGCCCCCTATCTCGACAGCGAGACCGACCGCGCCAACTTTGCCTTCTACGGCACCACATTGAGCGGCACGCCCAAGCAGCGCGCCAGCTGGGAGCGGGCGCTCGGGGTGCTGAACGATCATCTGGGTGAAGCGGTCGGCCAGCTCTATGTGGCCCGCTACTTCCCGCCAGCAGCCAAGGAGCGGATGGAGCAGCTGGTGGAGAACCTGCGCACCGCCTACGGCCAGAGCATCAAGGAGCTCGACTGGATGTCACCCGAGACCAAGGCGCAGGCACTCGAGAAGCTGGCCAAGTTCCGCCCCAAGATCGGCTACCCCGACAAGTGGAAAGATTACAGCGCCATCACCATCAAACCGGATGATCTGGTGGGCAACCTGCAACGCTCGCAAGCCTTTGAATACGCAGACAGTCTGGCGCGCCTCGGCAAGCCGGTCGACCGGGACGAGTGGCACATGTCGCCGCAAACGGTGAACGCCTACTACAACCCGAGCAACAACGAGATCGTCTTCCCGGCGGCCATCTTGCAGCCCCCCTTCTTCGACATGACGGCGGATGATGCGGTCAACTACGGCGCCATCGGCGGGGTCATTGGTCACGAGATGGGCCACGGTTTTGATGATCAGGGGGCCAAATCCGACGGCGACGGCATGATGCGCGACTGGTGGACGCCACAGGATCTCAAGGAGTTTCGCTTTCGCACCAGCCGTCTGGTGGCCCAGTACAACCGCTTCGAGCCCATCAACGGCCAGTTCGTCAACGGCCAGTTTACCCTGGGGGAGAACATCGGCGATCTCGGCGGCCTAACCATAGCCCACAAGGCCTATGAGCTGTCACTGGATGGCAAGGAGGCGCCGGTGCTGGATGGCTTTACCGGCGAGCAGCGCTTCTTCCTCGGCTGGGCGCAGGTGTGGAAGGGGATGTATCGCCCAGAGCTGATGCAGATGCTGCTGCGCTCCGACCCCCACTCGCCCCCCGAGTACCGGGTCAACGGCGTGGTGCCGAACATTCCCGCCTTCTACGAGGCATTCAACATCCAGCCGGGGGACAAGCTCTATCTGCCGCCCCAGAAACGGGTGAAGATCTGGTAACAGCATCACGGCGGGCTTCCCGGGAGCCCGCACTCAAGAGACAGCAAGAGGTTGCAAGATGAACAGAGCATTGATGATGGCAGGGCTGCTGACCCTGCCGCTGGCGGCACAAGCCGAAGAGGGATTTAGCAAGCAACTGACCCTCCCCTCCGGGCAGGTGATCCGGGTAGCGCAGGGGGTGGGTGAGCCCGCCTCCATCGGCAGCTATGACGTGCGGCTCTATTCGGGCCAGAACGCCCAATTTCCACTGGATGAGTTTCAGGATGGCAAGGTGATGGCCCGTAACGGCTTTATCCGGGAGCTGAAACTGATCGATTTGAATGGCGACAAGCAGCCCGAGCTGGTGGTCATCATCGAGAGCGCTGGCAGCGGCAGCTATCAGGATGCCGATGCCTACACCGTCAGCCCGCAAGGGGAGCTGGAAATCTTCAATCAGGTCAAGGAGCTGGAGCCCAAAGAGGATGTGGTCAAGGCGCTCAAAAGCCCGCAGGACTAAGCCATCTCCCCGAATCTGAAATATAAAAAGCCCTGATGAACAGGGCTTTGTTGTTTCTGCTGTTGACGTAAATAGCCTAGAGGCGGGTCGCCCGAATGGAGACCTGCGGCAGCGCCATCTCGTGCTGGGCCGCCACCAGTTGCAGCTCGTAAGCCCCCGCCAGCCAGGTCTGGGCCAGCACGGCATCAACGCTGGCGTTGGTAAGTTCGAACGCCGCGACCGGGGTACAACCGGCCAGCAGATTGGCCAGCATGGTGGCGCTCAGCAGATCCCCCACCCCGATGGGGTGGCGAGCAAAAGGGTAGAGCGGGCGGGAGAGGTGAAAAGTCCCCTCCTCGCACACAAGCAGCATCTCGAAGCGGTCCATGGCAAAGCCGGCCTTGCCCAGATGCTTGACCATCACCAGCTTGACCCCTTGCGCGCGCAGCTGCTGGCACGCCTCGATGGCCTCCGGCACATTGCGGATATCGCGGCCGGTGAGCTGTTCCAGCTCCAGCAGATTGGGGGCCAGCATATCGGCGCAGGCCAGTGCCCGATGTTTCAGAAAATCGGCGACGCCGGGTGCCACTATGCACCCCTTGTCGGGGTGACCCATCACGGGATCACAAAAATAGAGGGCGGCCGGATTGAGCGCCTTGAGCCGGGCCACCGCCGCCAGGATCTCCTCCCCCTGTTCGGCAGAGCCGAGGTAGCCGCTCAGCAGCGCATCGCACTCGGCCAGCACACCGATCTCCGCCAGGCCGTTTACCAGCTGACGGATATGACCGCCGGGCATCACCATCCCCTGCCAGCCTTCGCGGTATTGGGTGTGGTTGGAGAACTGCACCGTGTTCATCGGCCACACCTCGATCCCGAGGCGACGCATGGGAAAAACGGCGGCGCTGTTGCCGGCACAGCCAAAGACTACGTGGGATTGAATGGAGAGCACTCGCTTCATGGTTGGCGACTCACGCAATAAGAACAGGAATTCCGGAGGGAAAAACGGGCCTTGCGGCCCGTTGTTGTGACTCTCGACTGTTGTCACTGTCGATTAACGCAGCACCTTGACGGTGTAGCTGCCATCGGCCTGACGATAGAGGCCGTGGATGTCGGTCTCGAAGCCCGGGTAGTGGGCACCGATCTCGCACAGCATCTCGAGGAACTCGAGCACCGGCAGAGAATCCTGGGTCACCATCTCGCCCGGCAGTACCAACGGAACTCCCGGCGGGTACGGCAGGATCATGTTGGCGCTGATGCGGTCAACCATGTCACGCAGCGGCACTTCCACCACGTTGCCGGCCAGCTCTTGCTGCCATGCGGCGTGCGGAGTCATCTTCATCTCCGGCAGCACGTCGAACGCCTTGAACATCAGCTCCGGCAGACGGTACTTGCTGGTCAGCTCGTGAATGCGCTGCGCCAGCTCCTGGATACGCATCCCTTCGTAGAAGCTCGGGTCTTCACGATAGAGGCTCGGCAGGATGTTCTTGATGGTCAGGTTCAGGTCATAACCACGTTTGAACTCGGTCAGGGCGCGCAGCAGCTGCATCGCCTTGGACTGATCGATACCGATGGAGAAGAGGAACAGCATGTTGTAGGGGCCGGTCTTCTCGACCACGATGCCGCGCTCGTCCAGGAACTTGGAGACCAGAGAGGCAGGGATGCCCTTCTCCAGCAGCTGGCCATCACGACCCATACCCGGAGTCAGCAGGGTGACCTTGATCGGATCCAGGTACATGTGGTTGTCATCGATGTCCTTGAAGCCGTGCCAGTCATCTTTCGGATCCAGCTTCCAGCACTCGACGGTGTCGATGTTGTCCGGCTGCCATACGTCGAAGAACCAGCCTTCGCTCTGATCACGCAGACGCTTGATCTCTTTGCGGAAGGAGATGGCGCGATCGATGGAGTCCTTGATCAGACGCTTGCCGGTGTTGCCACGCATCATGGCAGCAGAGATCTCGGTCGATGCCACGATGCCGTACTGCGGCGAGGTGGAGGTGTGCATCATGAAGGCTTCGTTGAAGGTCTCTTCCTCCACGTCACCCTTGATGTGGATCATCGAGGCCTGGGAGAAGGCCGCCAGCAGCTTGTGGGTGGACTGGGTTTCGTAGAACACCTTGCCCGGCATGGCTTCACCGCTCATGCCGCACTTGCCTTCATAGATCGGGCTGAAGTTGGTGTAAGGTACCCAGGCACTGTCGAAGTGGATGTAAGGGGTATCCAGACTCTCCTTGATGAAGCCGGTGTTGTAGAGCAGGCCATCATAGGTGGAGTTGGTGACGACGGCGTAACGGGGAGCCTGGGCACCCGGTGTCGCGGCGACCTTGGCAGCGATGGTGTCGCGGCTGAATTCACTCTGCGGGATACCACCCAGAATGCCGTAGGCGTTGCGGGTCGGACGGAAGTAGATCGGCGTCACGTCGTTCATCATCATCAG
Source organism: Aeromonas sp. s7(2024) (assembly GCF_040907825.1). Taxonomy (NCBI): domain Bacteria; kingdom Pseudomonadati; phylum Pseudomonadota; class Gammaproteobacteria; order Aeromonadales; family Aeromonadaceae; genus Aeromonas; species Aeromonas sp. s7(2024). Next base: position 237,550 of record NZ_JBFOCM010000035.1, on the reverse strand, counting down.
GTGAGTGAGCGACTTGTGGCAGTTGCGGTCAACCAGCACTGTGCTGCCGGCCGGCGCGGAGAACATGCCGACGATCTTGTTGGCAGTGGAGGTGCCGTTGGTGACGATATAGGAGCGATCGGCGTTGAAGGTACGGGCGATGTACTCTTCGGCTTCCTTGTGCGGACCGGAGTGATCCAGCAGGGAGCCCAGCTCCGGCATGGAGATGGAGACGTCAGCCTTGAACGCGTTCGGGCCGTAGAAGTCATAGAAGATGCTGCCGGCCGGGCTCATCTGGAAGGCGGTACCGCCCATGTGACCCGGAGTACAGAAGGTGTATTTACCCTCTTCCACGTACTTGAACAGCGCCTTGGTGAACGGCGGCAGGATGGCGTCCTGATACTCCTGAGTGGCCTGACCCATCTTGAGGGCGATGTCGTCGGCCATGCCGAGACGGTACTCGAAGAAGTGCACGTTCAAACGCAGGTCGGTCAGGTGAATGTCCAGGGTGGACTGGTCGTTGGCGAAGGCGAAGATCGGCAGCTTCTCGTTGCGATCATGGATCTCCTTGCACAGGCCCAGAGAGTATTTGTCCCAGTCGAAGATGGCGCCGCAAACGCGGGGGTTCTTCTCAATCAGTTTCAGCAGGTCGGCGACGTCGACCGGATAAACAACCTCGAAACCCTTGCGCTCGAGGGAGGCTTGCAGCTGGCGAATGGGTTCTTCTTTAAAGAAAACGCCCAGGTGGTTGAGGATGGCAATGATATTCATCGTAATGCTCCACACGTAAAGGGGCGCTCTCCATCAGGGATGGTGAGTGAAGAGCGCTCGGAAGATAAAAGGGGGAATTAGTTGCTGGGTTGTTCGCTCAGCAGGGCGTCGTGCTGACGCAGACCCTGCTTTTTGGCGTAGAACATCAGGATGATGAGCGACACCACGAAGGTAGCGGTGAGGTTGGAACCCTTGGCGCCCATCAGGGCCACCAGACAGAAGACACAGGCCACACCGGAGAAGATCATCGCGCCGATGCTGCGGGAGGTCATACCCTCGAAGCGGATCAGGTTAATGCTGGAGTAGAAGTAGGGCAGCATGGTCAGCAGCACCGCATCTGTGGTCAGCACGTTGAAGAGATCGGCAGCGTGAGCGGACTGGGAAGTGAAGGCAGTCAGGCCAACCATCAGGGCAGTCATCTTGAGGGAGCCCAGGATCAGACCCTTCTTGGCTACGCCATTCTTGTCCACTTCGCCATAGATTTTCGGGAAGTTGCCGTCGTTGGCGGCACGCTTGCCCGCTTCGCCCACCAGCATCATCCAGGAACCGAGCGAGGTGAAGCAGGCCAGGGCGGTGAAGGCAGAGACGAAGGGTGCAGACCAGCTACCGAAGATGGCGGAAGAGGCCATGGCAAACGGGGCACCGGAGGCAGCCACTTCACCGGCCGGGAACATGCCGCTGATCACCTGGGTAGAGAGGATGTAGATAACACCCGCGATACCGGTACCCAGCATGGTAGCGAGCGGTACGGTGCGCTTGGGGTTCTTCACCATGCCGGAAGAGACGGCGGCAGATTCAACACCGACGAAGGACCAGAGGCAGATCAGCACGGCGCTGATGACCGCATGCAGGTCGCTGCCGCTGGTGGTATTCCAGTTCTGGCTGTAGACGGTGGCATCAAAATGACCCCAACCCATCACCGCTGTACCGACAACCGGCAGCAGGATCAGCACCAGACCCAGAGTACAGAGTCGGCTCACCCAGCTACCGCCAAGCAGGTTGACGAAGGTGAAGATCCAGACGGCAGCGATGGTGGCTGCAGCGGCCGGAATTGGGCTGTTGAGAATGGGGAAGAAGACCGAGAGGTAGGAGACGCCGGTAATGGCGATAGCCAGGTTACCGATCCAGTTGGCGTGGTAATAGAGCACACCGGTCTGAAAACCGAACACCGGAGAGATCTCGCCAGCGTAAGCAATGGGGCCACCCTCTTGCGGGTTCTTGGTAGCAAGGCGGGCGAAGACAAAGGCGAGGCCCATGGCGCCTACCAGACAGATTGCCCAGCTAAAGACAGAGATGGAGCCGATGGTGGCCAGTGCCGAAGGCAGCAGCGCAATACCACTCCCCATCATGTTGCCGGCCACCACACCTGTACAGGCGATAAGGCCAATCTTCTTGCTCGTATCTAGGGACATAAGATCTCCGGTTCTATAAAAGGTCGGGTCGTCACATACACATTTGGCGGAACGCCCCGCCAAAGAATGGGCACAGACTAGGCCTCTCATCCCCGGAAAACATAAAGACCAGCTAACGGATAAAAATATGAGGCAACTTTTTTCGCCGCCTCGTCACTTTTGATAAAAACCATTTAAAAACAGCAAGTTGACATCACACCACACAGCCGTCTTGATAAAACCTTGATATCCGGCCAACCCGTTTTTGCCCCTTGATAACCCCCTTATCTCGCCGTCTTGATATTTTTGGCCAGATAAACCCGGGATAAAGCAGCTCCCATTGCGCCCCCCTGCCCTTGCGGCCATTTGGAAGCCCTGCGGATCATCACCCTGAGTGGCCGCTCACCTCCTGCTTTCCCCTTCGCTCGGCTCATCACAATTCAGGCTCAGAGGTAAAGCGCAACGGCGATAACCGGTCAGCAATGAGAAATGGGTCGAGACGGACAGCTTATCCCGCCGCCAACAATGAGCAGATGACACAAGCTGCGTGCGCGGCGTAAAGCCCAACAAACGCGAGTGCAACGAATGCCGCGTGCAAGACAAAGGCAAGTGGGGATAGTGGGGAGCTGCGGGGGATAAATCGGGCCGCACCCGAGCAACTATCCCCAATGGCAAAGAAGCAGGATTGAGACGAGCAGAAACAGCACAGGCCGCCCGAAGGCAGCCTGTGGATGAGGTCGGCAACCGCACCGACCGGGGGAAAACCAACACTGCGGAGTTAGAAGAGCTTCACCTTGCTCTGACCCAGCGCATTGAACAGAGCCGGGGTGAGGCTCTCCATATTGCTGTAAAAACCGAGCTGCTGGCAGAGCAGATAGGTCTGCTCGGTCGCCTCCATCAGGAAGGCCTGACTGTAGGCATCACCCGCCGCCTCGGGGCGACCGTCCAGCTCCGCCAGCTTGCCCTGCAGTATGTAGTAGAGCACCGAGCGGCCGCGACTCGCCGCCTTCTCCAGCAGATAGTTGGCCTGCTGTTGCTGGCCGTTGAGGATCGCCTGCAGGGTCAACGCCTCCCACACCCGGGCTGGCAGGGCGCCGCTGTTTTGCACCACGCTGGCGAGATGGGTGCCAATCCCCTGCAGCCGCTCGCTCTCGGATTTGCCCGCCAGAGTGGCCAGCGCCTCGCCCGCCAGATAGCGCTCCGCCAGCAGCAGCGGCTGATCCGGATGGGCAATCAGCGCCTGCTCCAGCAGATCGATGCCCCGCTTGAGGGCGACCGGATCCCGGCTGTTGATGTAGTACTGCGCCTCCATCATCGCCATCAGGGAGGCATCATCGGTCGGCCAGCCCATCCCCGGCTCGGCATCGGGTTGGTCAAGGGCGCGCAGCAGATCCTGGCTGCTCGCCTGCAACACGCCGTGCACACTGTGGCGACTGAGCTGGTATTGATGGCTGAACAGCACCCGGTTGGTGTTGATATTGCGATACTCCAGATCGAGATAGGTGCCACGGGGCTGGCGGGTGACTCGTACACTCAGCTCCTTGCCGGGCATGATGCCCCCCATCAGAGTGGTGGCACCGTACTGCACCCGCAGCGGCGTAGCCACCGCCACCTCCCCCATCAGGGCGCGGGTAATGCCATCGGCGAGGCGCACGTTCTCGTTGTTGTCATCCATGCCGGAGTGGAAGCGGAACACCAGCAGATTGGGATCCAGCATGGCATGCACCTGGGGGCTGGTGTGCTGGTAGCTGAGCATGCTGACAATGGCGATCAGCACGATGGCAACGAAGATATCGAAACTCACCATCTTCCAGCGGCTGCGGGCATCCTTGGCATGGGTGGAGATGGCGCGGGTCAGGGGCCCGGCGGGAAAAGGGGCGACATTGGGCTGTGCATCATCATCCTGATCAGCCACGGGCGGGCTCAGATCGGAGAGAGTCGGGTTGTCGGAGAGAGCGGTATTGACCGCGGGCGCGGGCTGCTCGTCCGCCATCACCACGGAAACCACCTGCAACGGCCGCACCGGTGCCACCAGCTTGTAGCCGCGCTTGGGTACGGTGACGATATAGTCGGTCGCATCTGTGCGACCATCTTTGAGGATCTTGCGCAGTTCGAAGATGGACTGGGTCACTACCTGATCGGTCACCTCGGCGCCATCCCACACCTCGTTGATCAAGGCATCGCGGCCAAACACGGTGCCGGCATTATGGGCCAGAAACCGCAACAGATTGACCAGTCTGGGTTCGAGGTAGACCTCGCGGTCGGGGCGACACAGCATGTTGTCGTCAACGCTCAGGGTCCAGTCGTGGATCTCAAAAACCGATTCGCTCATGATTCACTCGCTGCAGATGGTGACAATGCACGATGAGAGAGACGCAAAACCCGGGCTGACTGAACGGAACAAGGCGCTATCACCACAGGTGACAGATAAAAAGAGAACCGAAGCAATCACATCTCTGAGAGTCAGTCTGGCCAGGCCATCCTGTTTACGTCTGAAGGGCATCCTTGCGGGCATTCCGACCACCGGGATCGGAAGGGATCACTTTAAGCAAAACGGGAGCTGGATCCCACTTTTTTTGGCTATAAATCGCCGTTGAGTTGATCCGACACCGCACTTTTCGGCAAATAGCGTGCCAACTAATATTCATATGAACATCCCATATGCCGGAATCAAAAAGCCCTGAACATCAGGGCTTTCTCATTTCTTCGACAATCGGGGAGACGTTACTTCGCCAGCGGGAGCACATCCTGCTGACGACTGCGGCGCAGATGACGCCGCCACAACGAGAAGCCGCCGTAGCCAAGAGTGAGCACCACCGCATAGAGCACCTGAGTGGCGAGCGCCACCAGCACCAGAGCGCAGAGCAGCACGCTTATCCCCGCCAGCCCCTTGCCCACCCCGCCGAGCAGGCGCCAGCCCGCCGCCATGCAGAGCAGGTAGACCAGCACGAAGTTGCCGTTGGCGTAGCGGATCAGCTCATCCAGGGGCAGTCGCAGCCAGATGATGAGGGTGATGCAGAGCAGACAGATAGCGAGCACCAGAGTGAGCGCCCGCAGCGGCGCGCCGCGCGCGGTGAGCACGGCCAGCGAGGGGGGCAACTTGCCTTCCCGTGCCATGCTCCAGATCAGCCGGGCAAAGCCCTGAATGTAGATATTGATGCTGGCAAAGCAGGAGAGATAACCGAGCACCGCCACCAGCCACTTGGCGGTGGGGCCGAACAGCAGCGCCAGCAGGGAGGGGATGGCGGTGGCGTTTTTCGCCTCATCGCCGTAGAGGCCATATTTGAGCACCACCAGCGAGTGTACCCAGTAGATGAGCCCCGCCAGCAGTACCCCGCCGAGCAGGGCGATGGGGTAGTCCCGCTCAGGCCGCTTGAACTCCTCCCCCATATGAGCAAAGGCTTCCAGCCCGACGAAACACCAGAACATCACCGCCAGCGCAGTGGCCATAGGGGGCCACTCATCCGCGCTCGGTAGCGGCCGGGCCGCATCGCGCCAGCTCACCTCCCCCTTGAACCAGATAAGCAGGGTGAGCCCCAAAATGGCGAGCGCGATCAGCAACTGCAGGTTGCCGGAGGAGCGCGCCCCGCGCAGCCCCAGCAGAAAGACCCCGAGCAGGGTCAGCAGCTGGATGGCCCAGAGGGTCCACTCCCCCATCTCGAACAGGGCGTGCCAGAAGCCGGCGGCAATCATCAGGGCGGCAGGCAGCCCCACCGGCAGCACTGCCAGAAACAGGAAGGCGGAGAAGCGCTCGGCGCCGTTGCCAAAGGCGAGGCCAATCAGGTGCGGCGCGCCACCCGCATGGGGATAGCGACGGCCGAGGCGAGCGAAGGTAAAGGCGATGGGCAGCACCAGCGCAATCAGCAGCAACCAGGCCCAGAGCGAGGCCCCGCCCGCCAGCGAGGCGGCGGTCGCCGGTACCACGAAGATCCCGGTGCCGAGCAGCGAGGTGGCGAGCAGCCCCATCCCCTGCCAGAGCCCGAGATCCTTTTTCAACCCAGACATATCCTTTTGTCCCGACTAGAAAAACATCCCGCCATGTTAGGCCTCCACCGCCCCTTTGTTAAGCACGATGGTTAAGCGCGGCTGCGAGAATATGCAGCCTTTTATTCAGGCTCGGGCCCAGCTTGCAGGGATTCGGCCAGAAAATCCCCCAGCAGGGTGATCTTGAGCACCTGCCGCCGCGCCGCCGGATAGATGAAGTAGAGGGTCTTGGCAGGGCTCTGATAGCGGCCAAGCAGCGGCAACAGACGCCCCGCAGCGATATGCTCACGTACCTGTTCGGCTGGCTGCAAGGTGATGCCAGCCCCCGAGAGCACAGCCGTCAACAAGGCTGGCCAGTGATTGATGCGCAGGCGCGAGGCGACCCGCACCTCCTCGCTCTGGCCATCCTCCCCGACAAACTGCCAACGCTCGTGCTCCCCCCAGTTGCCGTGCAGACACTGGTGGTGAACTAGATCGGCCGGATGACGGGGCACCCCGTGGCGATTGAGGTAGTCGGGGGAAGCGCAGAGGCGGTAGTGCTGGGTCAGCAGCGGACGGGCAATCAGCGCCTCATCCTGCGGGCGCAGGGTGCGGATGGCGGCGTCGAACCCCTCCTCCACCAGATCGACCCAGCGCGGGGTGAGCTGCAGATCCAGATCCAGCTTGGGGTAGCGGTCGAGAAAAGCGGGCAGCAGCGGCACCAGCCGGTGGTGGCCAAAACTGAGGGGGGCGGCGATGCGCAGCCGTCCGGCCGGCTCGGCCAGCAGATTCTGGGTGAGCGACTCGGTCAGCGCCATCTCCTCCAGTACCCGCTGACAGCGAGCGAGAAAAAGCTGGCCCAGCTCGGTGAGGGTCTGCTGGCGGGTGGTCTTGTGAAACAGCTTGCCCCCCAGCCACTGCTCCAGTCCCAGCACATGCTTGCCCACCATCTGGGCGCTGATCCCCTCTTCGCTCGCCACCGCGCTGTAGGAGCCGAGATCCACCACCCGGGTGAAGATACGCATGCTGGTCAATCGGTCCACAACCCCTCCTTTTTGCCCGTTTCAAGGCCATTTAGCCCGCGACAAAGACCCTGATTCACAACCAAAAGTTTAGTAAGAAATGGATTTTAGCCAATTTATTCAACTTTTGGTTACCAATACAGTGATACCATCCCTCCCCCACAGGATAAATTCCCATGAAAAGCACCTATCTGGCCGCCCTGCTGGTCGGTCTGCTGGCTACCGGTGTCAGTCAGGCTGCCGAGAGCAGCTTTATCAGCAACCACGATCAAGCCCCTGCCTCAGCAACTCAAGCCCGGCCCGATATCTTTCGGGTCAGCCTGCTCGGCACCGGCACTCCGGTGCCCCAGATCAGTCGGGGCGGCTACAGCACCCTGGTCGAGGCAGGCAACCAGAAGCTGGTGTTCGATTTTGGCCGCAACTCCGCCACTCGCCTGTGGCAGCTGCATATCCCCATCGGCCGGGTCAACGCCTTCTTCCTCACCCACTTTCACTCCGACCACACCAACGGGCTGGCGGATCTCTGGCTGACCGGCTGGCTGCAACCGGCCTATGGCCAGCGCCACGCGCCGATGGAACTCTACGGCCCCAAAGGCACCACAGCTCTCGCCCGTGGCTTGCAGCAGGCCTACGCCACTGACATCGCCACCCGGGTCAAGGATGAGGGAACGCCGCTGGACGGGGTGGAGATCAACAGCCACGAGGTCACCGCCGGGGTGGTCTACAACCATGACGGGGTCAAGGTAACCGCCTTTGACAACGACCACGGGGTCAACATCAAGCCGTCATTCGGCTATCGCATCGACTATCACGGCCACAGCGTGGTGCTCTCCGGCGATACCCGCTACAGCCCCGAAGTAGTGAAGCAGGCCAAAGGGGCCGATCTGCTGGTGCACTGCGTCTCCATGACCTCTGCCGAGCAGATGAAGGCCAACCCCGGCTACAAGGCGATCGCCGGTCACCTCGCCTCCCCCGAGCTGGCGGCCCGGGTAATGAACGAAGCCAAACCGGCGCTGACCGTGTTCAGCCATATCGGCCTCAACGGCAAGATCAGGGTCAAAGATCTGGCGCAGGATCTGCGCGCCCGCTACACGGGCCCCTTTGTCATCGGCAACGACCTGATGCAGATTGATCTGACCACCACGGCCTCTGGCAAGGGCTATGCCCTCTGGCAGTCGGAGAATATCGACAACAAATAGATGGCACGGATGCCGGTCAGCCATGGTCGGCATCCGCAATCGACACCGGGGGCTATCTTTAAGGGGTGTTTGACCACAAGGAGTTATCTCTATGAGCCTGAAATGGAAGCACCTCGCCCTGGCCACTCTTCCCTTGTTCGGCATGTCGGCCGCGCAGGCGGCGGTGTTGACCAGCCTTGAATGGCCCCCTTACACCAGCGCCAGCCTCCCTGAACAGGGCAAGAGCAGTCAGGTGGTGACCGCAGCCTTTGCCCTGGCTGGCGACCCGCTGACCATCAAGTTCTATCCCTGGCAACGGGCCGTGGACGAGGCGACCAACAACCCCGAGGTACTGGGTTATTTCCCCGAGTATCTCGACCCCAAGAGCAGCTGCCTTTTCTCTGACCCCATAGGTAACGGCCCTCTCGGGTTTGCCCAGCGAGCCGATCAGCCGGTCACCTGGCAGAGCCTTGATGACCTCAAGGGCAAGAAAATTGGTGTCGTCACCGGCTATGTGAATACCACCGAGTTCGACGAAAAAGTGGCCAGCAAGGCGCTCTCGGCTGACGCCACCAGCTCGGACAGCCAGAACCTGCTCAAGCTCGGCAACGGTCGGCTCGATCTGGCGGTCATCGACCAGAATGTGATGACCTATCTGCTGGAGAGCGATCCCCAGCTCAAGGACGTCGCCGCCAACCTCGGTTTCAACGGCAAGATCCTCGAGGACAAATCCCTCCACGTCTGCTTTACCAACTCCGCCAAGGGGAAAGAGGCGCGGGACAAATTCAACAAGGCGCTGGCCAGCGACGAGGTGAAGAAGCTGATGAAGTAGCGATACCGCATCCGCTCACCACCCCAAACAGCCATAAAAAAAGCCGCCTCTTGCGAGGCGGCTTCTTCATTCAACTTGGTAACCGGCGTTATCAGGCAATCAGCTTGTAGATGATACCGGACATGGCGATCAGGCCGATGATGGTCACGAAGCCGTTGCTGATGTTGCCAGCGTATTTGCGCATGGCCGGAACCTTGGTGATGGCGTACATCGGCATCAGGAACAGCAGCATTGCGATGATCGGGCCGCCCAGGTCTTCAATCATGCCGAGGATGCTCGGGTTGATGGTAGCGATGGCCCAGGTGGTCAGGATCATGAACACGGCAGTGACTTTGTTCAGTTGCTTGGTGTCAACGTTCTTGCCCTTCTCGCGCAGCGCCTTGGCCATCAGGCCGTTCATGCCTTCTTGCGCACCCAGGTAGTGACCCAGGAAGGATTTGCTGATGGCAACCATGGCGATCAGCGGAGCCACAGTACCGATAACCGGGTTGTCGAAGTGGTTGGCCAGGTAGGACAGGATGGAGATGTTCTGTTCTTTGGCAGCAGCCAGGTCAGCCGGGGAGAGGCTCAGTACGCAGCTGAATACGAAGAACATAACGGTCATCACCATCATGACGTGGGCGCCCAGCAGGATGTTGCTGCACTTCTTCTCGGCACCTTCACCGTAACGACCTTTGTTGTCCACCGCGAAGGAAGAGATGATCGGGGAGTGGTTGAAGGAGAACACCATTACCGGGATAGCCAGCCACAGGGTCTTGATGAAGTCACCGTTGAAGGCGTCGGACAGGGCCGGAGCTTCAGTTATGATGGCACCGTTCCAGTGCGGGATCAGGTAGAACGCCAGACCCATCAGGGTGAGCACGAACGGGAATACCAGCACGCTCATCGCTTTGACGATAACCTGGCCGCCCAGACGAACAACCGCCATCAGACCGAGGATCAGGGCCAGTGACAGAACGGCACGGGGAGGTGCAGACATGCCCAGCTGGTGAACAATCACGCTCTCGACGGTGTTGGTGATGGCGACTGAATACATCAGCACGATCGGGTAGATGGCAAAGAAGTAGAGCAGGGTGATGAATTTGCCTGCGGTCTTGCCGAAGTGCTCTTCTACTACTTCAGTGATGTCGCCATCACGGGTAGAGCCGGACAGCACGAAGCGGGTCAGACCACGGTGAGCAAAGAAAGTCAGCGGCAGCGCCAGGATCAACATGGCAACCAGCGGCCACAGGCCACCTACACCGGCGTTGATTGGCAGGAAGAGCACACCGGCACCGATCGCGGTACCGTACAGACCCAGCATCCAGACCACATCGGCCTTGTTGACGCCGCGGGAGGTGTTGCTGGCTAAACGACCATCAGCTGCAATATTCATGTCAGACATACGTTGTTCCTGTCATCTAGGAAAATGGGATTCTTGTTTGGTCGGGCCTTGGCCCGGTTCCATCTCCCTGGAACGCCTGCTGTCCGTCCTTGATATTAACCTCTCGCCCCCCGGCAACCTGGCCATCACTCCTTGTGACAACAGGATTGCAACAAACAACAGTGCGAGATTTTGACCCTGAGGGTCGGCGCCCGTCTCACTTAACAACCGATTAACGTGCGCCACTCTTGATGGGCTGACTTTAATTAAATGCCCTTATTAATCACAGCGTTTTTTTGAATTAATCAACCAAAGTTTGATTTTGGTCGCCTTTCGGACGACCAAGATCACACTCAAAGCGCCTTATTGTGAGTTTTTTTTAACAATTCAACTTAGTTTCACTGGAATCAATGGCCTGCGAGCAGCTACATATTTGCAACAAGCCACCCATTTAGCGCGGATTGTGTGCAGCACGGCCTTGGCGTACCCTTGTGACTCACGCCTTTTTGTTGATTGATGATGACCATTACCCGTACCGATCTCGCCGAACTGGCGGTGTTTGCCGCCGTCGCCCGTCACCGCAGTTTCAGCAAGGCCGCCCTCGAACTCGGGGTCTCCGCCTCCGCCCTCAGCCATAGCCTGAAGGGGTTGGAAGCAAGGCTGGGGGTGCGGCTGCTCAACCGCAGCACCCGCGCCGTAGTTCCGACCGAAGCGGGCCAGCGGCTGCTCAAGCAGCTGCTCCCCACCCTCAATACTCTTGAAGAGGCGCTTTGCGAGCTTGCCCGCAACAGCGATGAACCGGTGGGGCGACTCAAGCTCTGCGCCCCCCGCGGCGCCATCGACAGCCTGCTGGCACCTGTGCTGATCGACTATCTGGCCCGTTATCCGCGGATGCAGGTGGAGGTGGTGGAGCAGGAGCTGATGCCCCGGCTGATTGAAGATGGTTACGATGCCGCGCTCTTTTATGGGGATCTGCTGCCCAAGGAGATGATCGGCATCCCCCTCGGCCCGCCCCAGCGCTATCTGGTGGTGGGCTCCCCGGCCTATCTGGCGGAGCACGGTACGCCGGAACACCCGAGCGAGCTGAGCCGCCACGCCTGCATCGGATATCGCCTCACTCCGCACCACCACTATCGCTGGGCCTTTGCCGCCGACGGCACCATGCTGGAGATTGAAGTGACCGGGCCGCTCACCACCAGCACCCCGGCCCTCTATCTGGGCGCCGCCGAGGCGGGGCTGGGGCTCGCCTACTGTCTGGAAGAGGAGGTGAGCCAAAAAGTCGCGGAAGGGAAACTGCTCACCGTGCTGGAGCCCTGGTGCCCCACCTTTGCCGGTTTCTACCTCTTCTATCCCAGTCGGCACCAGTTGGGCAGCGGCCTGCGCATCCTGATCGACATGCTCAAGGCTCACTACCAAAACCCCGGATTAGTGAGTAATACTCAGCAATTCATCAAGTGAAACCCTGATTATCACCAAATAAGTATTAATCTAGACTAGCTGTTCGATAATCGAGCTCCCCGAGAGAACAGATATGTCTGCCTATTTAACACTGCGGCAACGGGCCATGACCCGTCGCTTCTGGGCTTACGCCCTCCCCTCCATTCTTGCCATGCTGGTCTCGGGGGCCTACTACCTCATCGACGGCATCTTCGTCGGCCACTATGTCGGCGCCGCTGGCCTCGCCGGGATCAACCTGGTCTATCCGGTCATCATGGTGCTGATCGGTCTGGCCGCCATGATCAGCATGGGGGCGGCCACCGCCATCTCCTTCCAGCAAGGGGCGAAAAACGACAAGCTGGCCCGTCAGGCGCTGGTCAACGCCCTCTGGCTGCTGGCCGGTCTCGGGGTAGTTGCGCCGGTGCTGCTCTATTACACCCACACCGATATCCTGCTGGGGCTGGGGATTGAACAGGGCACCGAGACCTGGAAACAGGCGAGTGACTACCTCACCTGGATTGGCGGCGGTACCCTGCTGCTGGCCAGCAATCTGGCGGTTCCCTATCTGCTGCGCAACGATGGCCGCCCGAAACTGGCCATGGTGCTGGTGAGCAGCGGCGCCGTGCTCAATATCATCCTCAACTACATCATGGTGGGTCGGTTGGGGCTGGGACTGATCGGTACTGCGCAAGCCACCCTGATGGCAGAGGGTGCGGTGAGCCTGATCGGTCTTGGCTACTTCTTTACCCCCTGGGCGCGGCTTCGCCTCAGCTGGCGGGATCTGGTACCCAACCTCCCCGCCATGCCGCACCTGCTCTTTACCGGCCTGCCGAGCCTGATTGCCCAGTTCAACCTCGGCCTGCTGCTGATGCTGCACAACAGCCAGCTGATGGTGTATGGCAATGTGAAGGATCTGGCGGGTTTTACCGTGGCCGGTTACACCGAAGCGGTCTTTATCGTCATTCTGCAGGGGCTGGCGTTCGGCATTCAGCCGCTCATCAGCAAGGCGGCAGGGGCCAAGCGCCATCGCAACCTCAAGTACCTGATGGAGATGGGGCTCAAGTTCACCTTTATCTACGGCATGCTGGTATGGCTCACCATCCAGCTGCTGCCGGGACAGGTCGCCATGCTCTATACCGGCGACAAGGATCCCGAACTGCTGGCCGCTGCCATCAGCAGCCTGACCCTCAACCTCGGCGCCATTCCGCTGGAGGGGATCATCATGTTCGGCATCGTGCTGCTGCAATCCATGGCGCGTACCCGTCAGGCGCTGGTCATCTCCATCGCCAAAACCGTGTTGCTGCTGCCGCTCATCTTCCTGCTGCCGCAACTGTGGGGTCGTGATGGGGTGCTGATGGCCCAGCCCGCGACCGTGCTGCTGCTCACCCTGCCGCTCTGCTGGCTGCTGTGGCGCGAGTGGCTGCGCCTGAAGATGGCCTGCGCGCCAAAAAACAAGCGTCGCCCACAACCGGCCCGCGCACGCGCCGCCGTCCAGCTGGCCCGTTAAGGCCATCAATACGGCAAAACAATAAAAAACCGGCATCCATTGATGCCGGTTTTTGCTATATGGACTGGTCTGCCTGCCCTTACACGAGGATTCAGGCCAGCACTGCTGCCCACACTTATGCCAATACTTCTGGCCTGAGCTGGGCCATCAACCCCGGGTTGTCGGAGTAATCCACCGGGATCGCCACCACCGCAGGCCCCTCCACCGCCAGTGCGGCCCGCAGGGTTGCGCGCAACTCGTCTGCCGAGCGCACCGTAAACCCGGCCGCCCCGAACGATTCGGCATAGCGTTTGAAGTCGATGGGGCCAAAAGAGACGCCGGAGGTGCGGCAATACTTCTGCTGCTCCTGCATCGCGACCATGTTGTAGCCGTTATCGACCCAGATGATGTGAACGATATTGCTCTTGAGCCGCACCGCCGTCTCCAGCTCCATGCTCGACTGCATAAAGCTGCCATCCCCCGATACCGAGATCACCTTCTCCCCCGGCCGCACCAGCGCGGCGCCGATGGCCCACGGCAGTGCCACCCCCATGGTCTGCTGACCGTTGGAGATCAACACCTGACGAGCGCGGAAGCTGTAGAGGTAGCGGGCAATCCAGATATGGAAGCTGCCCATATCGACGCAGAGGGTCATGTCGTCGCGCACCAGATCCTGCAGCTCGCGCACGATGCGCAAGGGGTGAACCGGATTGCCGTGCAGATCGTCGGCCCGCATTGCCAGGCGCAGCCGCTGCTGGCGTACCCCTTGCAGCAACCGATCCACCTCGGGGGGGCGTATTTTCGGATTGCCCATGATGCGGGTCAGCTGCAACAGGTTGGCCCGGATCGACCCCACCAGCTCGGCGGTCGGGCAGTAGCTGCTGTCGATATCGGCAGGCAGCACGTCGATATGGAGGATGCGCCGCTCCCGATCGCCATTCCACAGCACGGGGTCGTACTCGATGGGGCTGTAGCCGATGCAGATCACCAGATCAGCCCCAGCCAGCAGCTGATCCCCCGGCTGGTTGTTAAACAGCCCCACCCGTCCGGCAAAGTCATCGAAGTGGCAGCTGTCCACCACCCCGGCAGCCTGATAGGTGCCGGTCACCGGCAGCCGCGCCTTGTCAAGGAAGGCGCGTACCGCTTCGGCATTTTCCGGCCGGCTCGCCATCAGGCCGAGCAGCACCACCGGATTCTGGGCGTTGCGCAGCAGGGTCAATGCCTGCTCCATATTCTGCTCATCGGCGCAGCCCGGCTCCGGCACTTCGCGGGGCACCAGCACATTGCCCTGTACCGGCTTGTTGATGATATCCATCGGCAGGCTGACAAACGCCGCCCCCGGCCGCCCCAGCTCGGCGGCGCGAAAGGCGTTGGCCATCACTTCCGAAATCGCCGCCCCGCTGTTGACCTGGGCGCTGAACTTGGTGACCGGACGGCAGAGGTTGACCGTATCCATGCTCTGATGAGTGAGTTTGAGGCCATCGGCACGGCGAACCGCACCGCCCAGCGCCACCATGGGGTCCCCCTCCGAGGTGGCCGTCGCCAGCCCGGTAATAAGGTTGGAGCAACCGGGGCCCGAGGTGACCAGCGCCACCCCCGCCTTGCCGGTAAGGCGCCCCACGGCGGCCGCCATAAAGGCGGCGTTCGCCTCGTGGCGCACCACTATGGTCTCGATGGGGGAGTCCTCCAGCGCATCGAACACCCGATCAATCTTGGCACCCGGGATCCCGAACACCTGCTTGACCCCTTGCGCCTCCAGATGACGAACCACCAGCTCGGCACCGCACTTCCACTGTCTGTTTTCCATGATATTGCTCCTTGTCTATCAGCCTTCGGCGGCCTGAATGGCGCGATCGAGATCGGCAGGGTTGAGGTCGGCCTGCCGGAAAGCGGGATCCGATGGCAGGGCCAGATTGAGGTGACGCACCACTGAAAGTCGCAGGGTGCCGTGGGCCATGGTGTAGTCGAGCAGATGGCCGCCCCCCTTGCGATCGGCGGTGATCATATGTTCGTGAAAGCCCGCCACATTGACCCCCTGCACGAACGGCGGGCAGCGAAAACCCACCAGAGTCCCCGCCACCGCGGCAAAGCGGAACAGCGGCTGCTGCTCGATGGCCTCCAGCATGGGGCGATAGGGCGGCTCCTGACGCGGCACGGTACGAACCTTGGCCATTTCAAACTGGCCGTCGAGGCGCAGGGCGACGAAGACGTTGTCGGAGCCCACCAGCCGATCCACCCACTGGTGGATCTCGTCACGGCTCAGGGGGTGATCGAAGCGACGCTCCAGACAGGGGCGAAAATGGGTCATCACCGCAAAGGGGGTCTTCTGATCGGCGCGGGCGGGCCGGGCCGAGCCATCGGAGCGCAACTGGTGGATCTGGCGCTCGAAGGCGATCAGCTCGCCATCGAGGTGGTTGAAGGTGCCGAGGCCAAAGTCGCCGTGGCGCAACAGCTCGCTCATGGTGGTCTCCCCTTCGTAGACCCCCGCCAGCAGGGCGCTCATCAGGGAACTCTGGTAGATCTCGCCACCGTCATGCTGCCTGCGCCAGCGGGAAAACTGCTGGCTCACTTCGAGGGCACAGCTGCACCCGGCACTGTCAGATGTTGCAATATGTTCCATTCGGGTTTCACCTCCACCGTGAATCCTGTTAGCGTTCGGATCCAATGGTGACTTGGTTCACATTTCAACACCAATACGCTGATCCCATGACTTTGAGACTCAATCGATATGGAACTTCGTACGCTCCGCTACTTCATGGCCGTTGTTGAAAAGCAGAATTTCACCCGCGCAGCCGAATCACTCAACATGGCCCAGCCGCCCCTGAGCCAGCAGATCCGCAAGCTGGAGGAGACCCTGGGCACCCCGCTGCTGCGCCGTTTGACCCGCAGTGTCGAGCTGACCGAGGCGGGCGAGAGCCTATATCGGGATGCGGCGCAGATCCTGGCGCTGGCCGATGCGGCAAAACTGAAGGTAAAGCGGATTGCCCGGGGCGAGCAGGGGGCGCTGCGGATCGGCTTTGCCGGCTCCACCGTGCTCCACCCCGCAGTGTTGACCCTGCTGCACGACTACCGGGAACGCTACCCCGAGGTAGCCCTCAGCCCGCAGGAGGGCACCATGCCGGCACTGGTGGAGGCGCTGCGCAACGATCGGCTGGACGCCGCCATCTTGCGGCTCCCCTGCCGCGGTAGCGAGGGCTTTGCCCATCACCTTATCGAGCAGGAGCCGCTGCTGATCGCCCTGCCGACCAGCCATCCCAAGGCCAAGCCGGGCCCCTTGCCACTGGCCAGCCTGAAGGACGAGAGTTTTATTCTGTTTCCCCACGCCATCGGGCCCGGGCTCTATGACGGCATCGTGGGCCTCTGTCGGGAGGCGGGGTTCGAACCGATACTGGGGCCCGAATGCCCGCAGGTGATCTCCACCGTCGGCATGGTGCAGGCGGGCTTTGGCGTGACCCTGGTGCCCAGCTCGGTGGCGGCGCTGCGCCCGCTCGGGGTCAGTTATCACCCCATTGAGGGCAACGGCATGATGACCAGCATCAGTCTGGCGACACGGCCGCATCCAAGCAGTGCCGTGCTGCGGCACTTTATCGCCCAGATCCGTGCCGCCCAGATACGACAAGGCCTCCCGAAGGAGGCCCTGTTGAACAAGCTTGAACCGGTTTGATGGCCAGCTTGCCTGATGCGACGGCTTAGTTGACGGTACTGCTTATTTGACAGTCACGCGGGCAAACTTGCGCTTGCCGACCTGATAGACGGCGGTACCGGCACCAATGAGTGCCTTGCCATCTTCCAGCTTCTCGCCATCAACCTTGACCGCGCCCTGCTTGATCATCCGCAGCGCTTCGGAGGTGGTGGCTACCAGATCCGCCTCTTTGAGCAGGTTGGCGATGGCCAGACCTTCGCCTTCCAGTGCCAGCTCGATTTCCGGCATCTCGTCCGGAATGGCGTTCTTGGAGAAACGCTGGGTGAAATCTTCGTGGGCCGCTTCGGCCGCCGCTTCGTCGTGATAACGGGCGATGATCTCTTTGGCCAGCCAGATCTTCACGTCGCGCGGGTTGAGAGTACCGGCAGCGATGCCTGCCTTGAACTCTTCGATTTCGGCCAGCGGACGGAAGGAGAGCAGCTCGTAGTAGTTCCACATCAGATCGTCGGTGATGGACATGATCTTGCCGAACATCTCGCCCGGAGCGTCGTGGACGCCGATGTAGTTGCCTGCGGACTTGGACATCTTCTTGACGCCATCCAGACCCACCAGCAGCGGCATCATCAGCACGCACTGGGTCGCCATGCCGGCATCTTTTTGCAGCTCGCGGCCCATCAGCAGGTTGAACTTCTGGTCGGTACCGCCGAGCTCAACGTCCGCCTTCAGCGCGACCGAGTCATAGCCTTGCAGCAGCGGATAGAGGAATTCGTGAATCGCGATGGATTGGCCGCCGGTGTAGCGCTTTTTGAAATCGTCGCGCTCCATCATGCGGGCCACGGTCTGCTTGGCCGCCAGCTTGATCATGCCGGTCGCACCCAGCTCGCTCAGCCAGGTCGAGTTGTACTCGATGCGGGTCTTGGCGGGGTCGAGGATCTTGAACGCCTGCTCCGCATAGGTGAGGGCGTTATGCTTGATGGCCTCTTCGGAGAGCGGCGGACGGGTAGCGTTCTTGCCGGAGGGGTCACCCACCATGGCAGTGAAGTCACCGATCAGCAGGATCACTTCATGGCCCAGATCCTGGAAGGTCTTCAGCTTGTTGAGGATCACGGTATGACCCAGGTGAATGTCGGGGGCGGTCGGGTCCATGCCCAACTTGATGCGCAGCGGGCGCCCTTCCTTCAACTTGGCGACAAGTTCTTCTTCAACCAGAATTTCTTCCGCTCCGCGCTTGATCTCGGCTAGCGCCACCTCGAGCTGGGACATTTTTTGACTCTCCATCACGATTCCACAGGGCCAAACATATTACTGGAATGGCGGGCCAATTGGAAAGGCTGTAAAATCCGTCCATTC
Organism: Aeromonas sp. s7(2024); assembly: GCF_040907825.1. Classification (NCBI taxonomy): domain Bacteria; kingdom Pseudomonadati; phylum Pseudomonadota; class Gammaproteobacteria; order Aeromonadales; family Aeromonadaceae; genus Aeromonas; species Aeromonas sp. s7(2024). Next base: position 219,135 of record NZ_JBFOCM010000035.1, on the reverse strand, counting down.
TGCCCGACTTCATCTGCTTCTCATGGTTATTTGGCACGCCTTCAACGCACTCCCCCACTGGCACCGCAAGATGGTGCTGATCTTGAGCATCATGATCATGATGCTGGCTGCCTGGCCCAGCGAACAGGCAGTAGCAACACGGGTCGATGAAAACGGCAACGAGATTGCCCTGCGACAGCAACAAGAAGAGAACAGCGACGACAATCTGGCCCAGGACGATATCACCGCAGATGCCGTGCAACCGGCCACCCCGCCCAAACCGCGCTACATCACCAAGCAGGTGAAGGTACGCCGTGGCGACAACATGGGAGTCATCTTCCAGCGCATTGGCCTGAGCACCACGGATCTGCACCTGATCGACCAGCTCGAGGGCAGCGATCCCCTGCGGATGCTGCAACCTGGGCAGGAGCTCACCTTCAAGCTCACCGAGAACGGCGAGCTGCACAGCCTCTATTACCCCCACAGTCTGGAGCAGGCGCTCAAGGTGAGCCGCAAGGAGGAGACCTTTGTCGCCCGCAACGTCAAGATCGCCCTCGACACCCGCGAACAGGTGAGCAAAGGGGAGATCCGCTCCAGCTTCTGGGGCGCCGCGGTGGATGCGGGAATGACCGAAGATCAGATCATGGACTTGGCCGCCATCTTCGGCTGGGACATCGACTTTGCCCAGGACTTGCAGCCGGGGGACAGCTTCCGGGTGGTCTATGAAGACAAATTCCGCGACGACGAGCGGGTCGCCTCCGGCGATATTCTGGCGGCAGAGTTCGTCAACCAGGGCACCGCCTACCGCGCCGTGCTCAATGAAGATGGCAACTACTACACCCCGGAAGGCAAAGCGATGCGCAAGAGCTTCCTGCGTGCGCCGGTCAACTTCAAATACATCAGCTCCAACTTCAACCCGCGCCGCCTCCATCCGGTGACCGGCAAGATCCGCCCCCACAACGGCATCGACTATGTGGCGCCGGTGGGCACCCCCATCATGGCAGCGGGCTCAGGCAGCGTGGTGGCTGCCGGTTACAACCAGTTCAACGGCAACTACGTCTTTATCAAGCATGCCGGCAACTATGTAACCAAGTACCTGCACCTCTCCAAGCGCACCGTCAACAAGGGGCAGCGGGTGAAGCAGGGGCAGACCATCGGCACTCTGGGTGGCACCGGCCGCGTCACCGGCCCGCACCTGCACTACGAATTCGTGGTGGGCGGCATTCACAAGAACCCGCGCACCCTCACCCTGCCGCAGGCAGAGACCCTGAGCGGACGCGAGCTGGCCAACTTCAAAAAGCTGGCGATGCCGCAACTGGCCAAGCTCGACAACCCCGAGCTGCAGCTGGCCCAGAACAAGCGGGATAGTCGCGGCAACTAAGTCATCAGGGCTGGCAGGGTGAAGACCCTGCCAGCCCCTTTTATTGAACCCGCGCCAGGCAACCAGATTGAAATGAGTCCGCTTTCAGGCATAAGATGAGATGGAACACTGGGAGCGGCATGTGGCACAGGCGTAAGGGCTTATCTATCCTGTCTCTCTCACTCTTTTTCCGGTCCGCATTGAGGATGCACCATGGTTGAGCGTTATATCGGTCTGATGTCAAAGACCACGCCATGTGGCATGGGATGAAAGCCGTTCCCCTCTTCACCCTCTCTGCACACCGCATTTTCAAGCAGCAATGTAAGGAGACACATGGCTGAACGCTATATCGGTCTGATGTCGGGAACCAGCATGGACGGCATTGATGCCGTGCTGGTGATGATCGCCGGGGATGAACTGCGGGTCGAAGCGGCGCTTTGTCACCCCTGGCCGCAAGAGACCGCCCGCACGCTGCATGCCCTCTGCACCCCGGGCGACAACGAAATCGACCGCATGGGGGTGGCCGATAATCTGGTGGCGCGAGAGTTTGCCGCCGCCACCCACGCGCTGCTGGCCAAGGCGAAGCTTGAGCCCAAAGATATTCGCGCCATCGGCAGCCACGGCCAGACCATCCGCCACCGTCCCCAGCTCGGCTTTACCCTGCAGATCGGCAACGCCGCCCTGCTGGCCGCCCTGACCGGCATCGACGTTATCGCCGATTTTCGCACCATGGATATGGCCCTCGGCGGTCAGGGGGCGCCGCTGGTGCCCGCCTTCCATCAGGCACTGTTTGCCAAGCCCGGCGCCCTGCGGGTGGTACTGAACCTCGGCGGCATCGCCAATATCTCGGTGCTGCCGGGCAATCCGGGCGGGGTATATGGTTTTGATACCGGCCCGGCCAACACCCTGCTAGATGGCTGGTATCGCCGCCATCAGCCCCACGGCGGCAGCTATGACGCCGGTGGCAAATGGGCCGCCAGTGGCAAGCCCATCCCGGCCCTGCTGGAGACGCTGCTGGCTCACCCCTACTTCGCCGCCCCCGCCCCCAAGAGCACCGGACGGGAGATGTTCACCCTCGATTGGCTCGATGGGGAGCTGGCAGACACTTCATACGACCCCGTGGATGTGCAGCGCACCCTGCAGGCGCTCACCTGCCACAGCATCGCCCGCCAACTGCCCGCACGGCCCGAATCAGTCGGTGCCAGCCAGCCGAAAGCCGAGTTGTTTGTCTGCGGCGGCGGTGCCCATAACGCCCCCTTGCTGAAGGAGCTGGCCAGCCTGCTGCCTGCATGGCGCATCGCCAGCACTGCCGAGCTGGGCCTTGCCCCCGACTGGGTGGAAGGCGCAGCCTTTGCCTGGCTGGCCATGTGCTTTGTTCACCGCAAACCGGGCAACCTGCCCGCCGTCACCGGCGCCAGCCGTCCGGCTGTGCTGGGTGCCCTCTATCCCGCCTGAGTGATGACAAGGGGGCTGCGGATCAGTGTGCCCCCTTGAACAGACGCACAACCTGTTGCCGGATCGGTGCAAACAGCGGGGGCTTTGGCGGCTCCAGATTGATATGGCGCCGCCCGGCACGGGTTTCACAGCGAAGCAGATTCTGGATGTAGTGCTGGTGGGAGCGATGGATCAGCTGTGAAGCCTGATACGCCCACTGTCTGGGCACGCCCCACAGGGTGCTGGCAATCGCACCAACGATGCAGAAGAAAGCGGGCTCCTGAATTCCCATCCGGCTGGCGTTCTCCAGCGCCTCCTTGAGCGAGTTGGAGTGGGCAATACAGGTCATGATATTGACCATGAAGGCGTCGTAATCATCCTCCCCACCCTTGCCAACACGCGCCGTCAGGGTCGCCGCGGGCTGATAACCAAACTGATGGCCGATATTTTCCAACACCGTATTCCGCTGGCGGATCACCTTGCCATAAAACATCAGCATCACCATGCAGTCGATCGCCTTGCACAGCGCCTCGTAGTGGGGATGGCTCTTCTTGGGACGCGGCGCCGTGGCGAGGGCCAGCTCTTCAGATATAGCCAGCAGGCCCACAGGTACGGCGGTGCTGACAAACGAGAGATCAATCGACAGCTCCAGCCCCTCCTCCCCTTCCATGCGGGCCACAATCACATGTTCGCCAAACAGCCGACGCTGGCGCTCTATAAAGGCGCCAAAGACCAGATCACGAAACTGCTTTTGCGGATAAGGGGTATCGAGCAAGCTCTCGATGGTCATGATGGCGGCGGATACCCGGCCGCGCAGTCGGTAATCGGCAGGAATGGGAAAGCTCTTTCCCAGGCGAGGAGGTAACCGCTGCCCAGATGTTTGACAATACATATCGCCCAGAACGAAACCCAGCATAAATCCTCCACAGTCAGGTAATGATGATCGCGACGCGATCTCGTTTGCCAATCCTGGGCAATGGCCTGCCGGTGCATCGATGCTCTCCGTCAGGGCTCCTTGATTACCTTATTAATCATACGATTAATAGTGAGTAAAAAAAGCGACCTGACTCGCAATCACGCCACTAATTAACAGTTTCATCAAGAAACCATAAAAAGCGGTCGATAAATCCATTTTTTTACATATTTTCATTTAAAAACAATACGTTGAACTTTAAAGCTGCGAAATCAGCTAAGCTGTTTCATAGCCCTGAAAACCATCCCAATCATCACAACCAGCCACAGATAAGGGGGAGATCAGACAAAGCCGCAAAAAAGTGGAAGAAGCGACAACGCGGGGCAACCCCCCCCCCCCATCGGGGGATGCAACCGGCGTGAAGAGAAGCGGATTGCCACCACCACCCCTCATCCAGCGCCACCTCTCATCCAATGCCACCGCTCCCGCACATCGTCACGCCAACGCCATGATCCCCACTCCTGTGCAGCAGGAGCAGATCCGCCGTGCAAATTAATGGCATAGAATTTTATGGCGTTAATAACAGATCCCGGCTGCCAGCAAGGCATCATCGAGTATGCCGGAATAATCATTAATAGAGAGGAATGCAAAAGCCGTGAATTATATTCCAGAGGTATCTTTAATAAGGTGGATATGCATATTCACGGGAATTTTCATAGCCCCTTAAAAGAGCTGAAAACAGATATCCATGCACCATAATATGCATTATTTGCACATCGGCGCATAATATTAACCCTTTATTCACACGCCAATATCCCGAAGAGGGGGAGAGCAAACCCAGTCAGGGCAAGGCTGTCCGCCGGCTCGGCACCATTTGCGCACAAATTGGCTCCTATTTCGGGTGAATTGAATAGCAATATGATTAAATTTGCGCCCATTGAGCCATCTCATAGAAATGCAATCAGCGGTTTGCAACCCCTGATAGCCACTCATAGAATCGCAGCGTCTGAAATATCTACCCTGTCCTCTTCTCCCTTATTTCTCTCAGTAATTGAGTGGATCACAAATAATAACCGGGGATGCCGCCGCTGGCGCAGTGGCCGTGGCGTACAACAAGATGGGGTAAACCTTTACCTGAATGAACAACAAATATTAAAAAGAGGCATATCTATGAGTGGCACCATCATCAAGTCGGCAAGAAATACCCCCCATGCCCCCCAGGATCTGGGCCCCTGCACCCAAACGGTGGCGTTTTCTCATTACAACAATATCTCCGCCCAGCTGCCGGTCGATCCCGCCACCGGCAAGATGGTGAGCGGCGATGTCACCGCGCAGGCAAGACAGTGCCTGAGCAACCTCAAGGCGATCATCGAGAGCATCGGCCATGTGATGGACGATATGGTCAAAGCGACCATCTTCCTGAAAGAGATGGCGGATCTTGAGGCGGTCAACGCCGTCTATCGCGAATTCTTCCCGGGCTATCTGCCGACCCGCACCACCCTCGCCGTCGCCGCCCTGCCGCTGGGCGCGCTGGTGCAGATCGATGCCATCATCTCCAACGGCGAAGGTACCTTCCCGCAAGATCCTTGCCCGCTGGTTAAACTCGCCCGCAATAGCGACAAGGCGCCGCACAATCCGCTCTCGACCCATACCGTGGCCTTCTCCCACTACAACAATATCGGTGCGCAACTGCCGGTCGAGGCCGCCTCGGGCCAGCTGGTTGCCGGTGGCATCAAGGAGCAGGCGGGTCAGTGCCTGCGCAATATCAAGGCGGTGCTGGAGAGCATCGACGTGCCGTTTGACGATATCGTCAAGGTTACCGTCTATCTGACCGATCTGGCCGATCTGGAGGCCGTCAACGAGGTCTACACCACCTTCTTCCCCGACTCAGCCATCGCCCGCGCCGTCGCCTATCTGCCCGCCCGCTCTGTGGTCAGTGCCGCCGCCCTGCCCATGGGGGCACGGGTGCAAATGGATGCGGTCATCTCCCACGGTGACGGCACCCCGCCGCAACTGGTGGAAGACAGACACAATCTGGTGATCCGTGCCCGCAATACCGACAAGGCACCGCGTAGCCCGCTCCATTGCCAGACCGTCGCCTTCTCCCACTACAACCATCTCTCTGCGCAGTTACCGATAGACCCCGCCACTGGCAAGATCCTGGCTGGCTGCATCAAGGAGCAGACCGCCCAGTGCCTGAGCAATATCAAGGCGATTGTGGAGAGCATCGGCCATGTGATGGACGATATCGTCAAGGTCAATATCCAGCTCGGCAATATCGCGGATCTGGATGCGGTCAACGCCGTCTACACCAGATATTTCCCGGGTTATCTGCCTGCCCGCACCGTGATTGGCGTGAGCGAGCTGCCCGCCGGCGCCCTGGTGCAAATTGATGCGGTAATGTCCAATGCGGAAAGCACCCCGCCGCAGGTGTAATGTTGCGGGAAATAAAAAAGAGACCGGCTGATGGCCGGTCTCTTTTTACATGCCAGACAAAGGGATGGCCCCTCAGCCCTCGATATCGCGGTTCCTGATCGCCACTCTGACCGCCTCTGCCGTGGTGGCTACACCGAGTCGACGGCGGGCACTGCGCAGATGGTTCTCGACCGTGCGCACCGAGAGTTTCAGGGTGGTGGCGATATCGGCATGGCGCCAACCCCGGGAGACCCACTCCAGCACTTCGCGCTCGCGCCCAGTGAGGCCACGCTCGTGACCCGCTACCGGCATCTCCATCAGCCGACGGGCAGCATGAAAAGCCGCCACCGCGATCAGCGCAAGGCCAACCCGAGTGTGGGCACTGGCATCGATCTGATCGCCGCCAAAGCTCATCGCCCCTTCCAGTCCCAACGGCCCATAGACGGGTACCTGCAAGCCATGTCGGCCCGGCCCCTCAGGATAGCGAACGATACGGTACTGCTCGCCAGCAGCGCCAACCGTTTTGCTCCAGAAGAAGGGCTGGTCTCGCTCCCTGATATGCATCGCCATCGGGCACTCGCGCATATAGGCATGCAGGTCGACCGCCTCGCCGCTCTCCAGCCACTCCCCCTCCAGCCAGTAGAGATGCTCGACCACCCCCTCCTCGCTGGCACTGATGGAGAAGAGCGCAAAGCGGTGATACCCCAGCGGGGTGGCAAAAGCGCGCACCAGCTGCTGGATCTCCTCCAGCCGCTGACACCCTTCCAGCGCCACCGCGACCTGCAGCGCATTCGCTGGCGACGACGACAACCTCATCGCTTGGCAACCGCCTCCAGCAAGGTGGTAGCAGCCAGCTTGCCGAGGTTATTGCCCGCCAGCGGGCTGTCACCGGTCAGCAGATTGCGATCCCGGCACACCTCTCCCGAGATGCCGTTGTTGACGATCTCAAAGCCAATCTCTTTGAGCTTCTCGCCAAACTTCCAGGTGAGGTGGCCAGGCATATAGCCAATTGCCGGGGTCTGGGCATCCAGCTCATCGGGAAAAGCGCAGATCTTGTAGCCCGCGAAGGTCTCTGGATTGGCCACCGCCAGCAGCGCAGCAGGCCCGTGACAGAGGGAGATGATGAAGCGATCGTTAGCCATCGCCCACTCCAGCAGCGCTTTCACCTCGGCACTCTCCGGCAGCCCCATCAGGGCGCCGTGGCCGCCGGGAATAAAGACGCCGATATAGTCCGAGTCGGCGGTCAGCGCCTCTTTCAGCAGAGCGGCCAGCTTGGCCGGTTGGCGGAACTGCGCCTGATATTTGGCATAGAGCCCCAGCACCTCTTCGTCTTCGCCGGGCATGGCCCACCACTCGAACTTGACCGGATTGCCGGAAAGGGTGGCCACGTCAAAGGCAAAGCCCGCCTTGTCGAGGTGATACATGGGCAGCAGGGTTTCGACCGGATGGTTACCGGTGGAAAACAGGGTGCCGTTGTCGGTGGGCAGATAACGCTCATCGGCACCGATCAGCAGGATCTTCCAGCGCCCCTCCCGATAGGGAGCGGGATAGTCGGCCCCGGCAAGGTCAGATTTGCGCGAGGTGAACTGGCTCAGGGAGTAGGGCGATGGGAAGAAGGCATTCTGCTCTGCCGGATCCGGGGTTGGTTGTTTATCGTCAACAAGCATGTCGGTCATGGGTCAGGCTCCAGTAGTGGTGGACTCGGTCTCACAGTATTGACTGTCAGAGACCAAGTAAATGAGGGTTTTCCCTCAACCGCCATGACTATGGCAAGAGGTGTGACCACGCTGCGACAAAACCTGAACAGAATCCCCGCCAGACTTAGGCCATCGCGGCAAATGCCCTGACGATGGCATCCATGACCGCCCTGACCCGCGCGGCATGCTGCACATCCTGATGGGTCACCAACCACACATCGTAGGATTGCTGTAACTGCCGCTCGGGCCAGACCCGCACCAACCCGGCTTGCTCTGCGAGCGAAACCGCTACCTCGCCAAGCCCCAGCCCCATCAACAGGGCCTGACGCAGCATCAGGCTGGTATTGACTCCCGCAGCGACCGTGGCCCCCTCGGCCGCCTCTTCGAGCATCATTGGCGAGCGAGCGCTCTGCCAGTGGGGCTCATACACCACCAGCGAATGGCCCGCAAAACCGGTGCCCGCTTCGGGAATGCCATGGCGAACCAGATAGTCGGCGGAGGCATACAACCCGACCGGCCAGGAGGCCAGCTTGCGAATAATCAGGTCGGGATTGTCCGGCTTCACCGTCCGGATCGCGATATCCGCTTCCCGCAGGGACAGATTGACCACCTGGGTCGAGGTATTGAGGATGACCCTGATATCGGGATAACGCTGATGCAGCTCGGTCAGAGCAGGTATCAAAAAATCCATCCCCAGGGTGTCTGTGGTCGCCACGCTGACCTCCCCGACCAGACGGTTGTCGACCCCTTGCGCCGCCCGCACGAAATCAATAGCTGCCAGCTCCATCTGCTGGGCGCTGGCCAGCACTATCTCCCCGACATGGGTCAGCACATACCCTTTGGATGTGCGGAGAAACAGCGTGGCCGCCAGACGATGCTCCAGTGCAGCAATCCGTCTGCCAATGGTGGCCTGATCGACCCCGACCACACGGGCGGCGCCCCTCAGGCTCCCTTCCCGATGCAACGCCAGAAAAATTTTCGCATCATCCCAGTTCATCACGACTCCCGATTGAAATGCATTTTTGCATTACAGGTGAGGGATAATACTGCGTTTATTCATCAGCAATCTCCACTATCTTGGTGCTCATCCCATCCGGGGAACCTCATATCACCTCGTTACAGGAGCCGCTGATGCATAACGCCTATTCCATTCCCGCCACCATGAGCGCGGTAGAAATTACCCAGCCAGGTGGCCCCGATGTCTTGCAACTGACCACCCGCGCCACACCGGCGCCCAAGCCCGATGAGGTTTTGATCCGGCACTATGCGACCGGCATCAATGGGCCGGATGTGATGCAGCGCAAAGGGCTCTACCCGCCTCCGGCAGGAGCATCGGATATTCCCGGGCTGGAGGTCGCCGGGGTCGTGGTCGCCAAGGGGGAGCAGGTAACTCATCTCAAGATTGGCGACAAGGTCGCCGCGCTGATTTCGGGTGGCGGCTATGCCGAGTACAGCGTCGCCCACCAGAGCAATGTCCTGCCCCTGCCGCCCGGATTGAGCTTTGTCGAAGCCGCGGCACTGCCGGAAACCTTTATGACGGTCTGGTCAAATATGTTTGAACGGGGCCAGTTTAAAAAAGGCGACATCATCTTGATTCATGGCGGCGCCTCCGGCATCGGCACGACCGCCACCATGCTGGCCAAGGCATTTGGCGCCGCAAAAATCATCACCACGGTCGGCTCACCCGAGCAGCAGGCCGCCAGCATCAAGCTGGGCGCGGATGTGGCCGTACTCTACAAGGAGGAAGATTTTGTCGAGGCAGTGTATGCAGCCACCGATGGCCATGGCGCCGACATCATTCTCGATATCATTGGCGGGGAGTATGTCGCGCGCAACTATGCGGCGGCGGCCATCAATGGCCGCATAGTCCAGATCGGCATTATTGCGGGCGCCGCCCCCAATCTGGATCTGTTTCCCATGCTGCAAAAGCGACTGACCCATATCGGCTCTACCCTGCGCTCGCGTACTCCTCAGGAAAAAGCCGAACTGATTGCCCAACTGCAAACTCATGTCTGGCCATTTATCGAACACGGCGAGATCAAACCGCAGGTTTACCAGACCTTCCCGCTGGATGAGGCCGCTGCCGCTCACCATTTGCTGGATTCAGGCCGTCATATCGGCAAGCTGGTATTAACCATGGCACCCTTGTCGTCAGATTGATAAGGCCCATGGTGGAGCAGGCCGAGGTGGATGCGGTGATGTCCAACGCCGAAAGCACCCCGCCGCAGGCGTAAGATTTGTTTTAAATAATAAAAAGAGACCGGCTGATGGCCGGTCTCTTTTTATGTAACATATGGGGCATTATTTTTATGACATCGTTTTAAAGAACGCGAACGTCCGATTACGCTTCGCTAATCGATTCTACAAATTAACTTTGTTTATCTATTCGGGATTTTTTCCAAAGCCCATTTACTTGGTTCAGCTACAGCCAATATAGGTGCACAAACTCTAATATCAACATGAGACATTAAACCATAGAATAAACAATCTAAGTTTTTATCATTCAAAAAATAAACTACAAAGATATCTAAAGAATTGAATTTATTTTTAAATGAAAACTTATCAGAAACACTATGGTGATTAACTAATGCTTTTAAAAAAGTATACTTTTTGTAAACATCAATTACTTTTTCTGATTCCTCTTGAGCATCAACCATAGCTAAATCTAATTCTACATCACTTATCGATGATTCGTTTCTAATAATTACTATAGGGTCTATCTCATTGAAAGCTCGCCGTAAATAGTTGAAATGCATATCTTGCCATTGCATTCTCACGATTGCTTTATGAATATCCTCCTTCATCGCACTATATAGTTCATCGAAGTTATTTGCTATGTTTGACAACTGAGTCATTGACTGGTCAAGATTAATTAAATTGCTGTCATTACCCACTTTGATGTTTTCAATAACCACGACCATTTTATCTATTTGTACTCTTGCCTCCGCAGCAATAATAAGCTGTCTTTGCTGAGTAACACTTTTTCTATATTGCAGCAATGCTAGTCCGAAAGCCAATGCGGTCGCTATTTGGGCAATACCATTAATAATGTCCAAGAATGTTATTTTATAGCTACTGTCAAAGGTACCAACCAAACCATAAACTACACAAACGCCATAGGTTATATATGCCGTTGCAATGACAACAACTAAAAATAAACAAACAGCATCTAAAGAAATAGGTCTTTTTATATTAGGTTTTTCAAATAACACTTAAATCCTCCCATCTTATGATCCTGATCTAACAACACAATATTACTAGAGGTCAAAAATGGAAATACTATACAGATTTTTAAACAAAATAAGCATGACTTTCCTCAAACCAATAAAACGTAGTAAGAAATAAAAACGCCCCCCATCTTGCGATGGGGGGCGTTTATTGACTCAGCGATAGGGCCTAATATTGCTCAGCCCAAGGTGCCGATGGGCATTACAGGGACTCAGCGGTCGCAACCACGTTTTCCACGGTAAAGCCGAATTCCTTGAACAGCAGCTCGGCCGGTGCAGACTCACCGAAGGTGGTCATACCGATAATCTTGCCGCCAAAGCCCACGTACTTGTACCAGTAGTCGGCGATACCGGCTTCGATGGCCACACGCTTGGTGACGGACATCGGCAGGACGGACTCCTTGTACTCGGCAGACTGGGCGTCAAACACGTCGGTAGACGGCAGAGAGACCACGCGCACGGCACGGCCCTTGGCAGTCAGCTGCTCATAGGCGGCAACAGCCAGTTCCACTTCGGAACCGGTGGCGATCAGGATCAGCTCCGGAGTACCGGCGCAATCCTTCAGCACGTAGCCACCCTTGGCGGTGTCGGCCAACTGCTGGGCAGTACGATCCATCTGGGCCAGGTTCTGACGAGAGAAGATCAGAGAGGTCGGGCCGTCGGTACGCTCGATGGCGTGTTTCCAGGCGATGGCGGATTCAACCTGGTCACACGGACGCCAGGTGCTCATGTTCGGAGTCAGACGCAGGGAGGCGATCTGCTCAACCGGCTGGTGAGTCGGGCCATCTTCACCCAGACCGATGGAGTCGTGGGTGTAAACGAAGATAGCGCGCTGCTTCATCAGGGCGGCCATGCGCAGGGCGTTGCGAGCGTACTCCATAAACATCAGGAAGGTAGCGCCGTAGGGGATGAAACCACCGTGCAGGGCGATACCGTTCATGATGGCGGACATGCCGAACTCGCGTACACCGTAGTGGATGTAGTTGCCGGAGGCATCGTCGTTGGTCAGAGACTTGGAGCCGGACCACATGGTCAGGTTGGACGGAGCCAGGTCAGCGGAGCCACCCATGAACTCCGGCAGCAGCTTGCCGAACGCTTCCAGAGAGTTCTGGGACGCTTTACGGGTTGCGATCTTGGCCGGGTTGGCTTGCAGGGTTTCGATGATCTTGGCGGATTCAGCAGCCCAGTTGGCCGGCAGTTCGCCAGCGGTGCGGCGCTTGAATTCGGCAGCCAGAGTCGGGTGAGCGGCTTCATAGGCGGCGAACTTGGCAGCCCAGTCGGCTTCCAGTGCAGCACCCTTCTCCTGAGCGTTCCACTCGGCAGCGATATCGGCCGGGATAACGAACGGCGCGTGGTCCCACTTCAGGAAGGCGCGAGCAGCGGCGATCTCGTCGTTGCCCAGCGGTGAGCCGTGGCAGTCGTGAGAACCGGATTTGTTCGGGGAGCCGTAACCGATGATGGTGCGGCAGCAGATCAGAGTCGGCTTGCCAGTCTCGGCCTTGGCGGCTTCGATGGCGGCATTGATGGCTTCCGGGCTGTGACCGTCAACAGCCGGGATAACGTGCCAGCCGTAGGCTTCGAAACGCTTGACGGTGTCGTCGGTGAACCAGCCTTCTACGTGACCGTCGATGGAGATACCGTTGTCATCCCAGAACGCGATCAGTTTGCCCAGTTGCAGGGTACCTGCCAGGGAGCACGCTTCGTGGGAGATACCTTCCATCAGGCAGCCGTCGCCCATAAAGGCGTAGGTGTAGTGGTCAACGATATCGTGGCCCGGCTGGTTGAACTGCTCAGCCATGGCTTTTTCGGCGATCGCCATACCCACGGCGTTGGTGATGCCCTGACCCAGCGGGCCAGTGGTGGTTTCAACGCCCGGTGCATAGCCGTACTCCGGGTGACCCGGGGTGCGAGAGTGCAGTTGGCGGAAGTTTTTCAGATCGTCGATGGAGAGGTCATAACCGGAGAGGTGCAGCAGGGAGTACAGCAGCATGGAGCCGTGGCCGTTGGAGAGAATGAAACGGTCGCGGTCGGCCCACTTGGGGTTGTTCGGGTTATGTCTGAGGTGGCTACGCCACAGCACTTCGGCGATATCCGCCATTCCCATGGGGGCGCCCGGGTGACCGGAGTTGGCTTTTTGAACGGCATCCATACTCAATGCACGAATGGCATTGGCAAGCTCTTTACGAGAAGGCATCTGAATCTCCTGCGATTGCTTCATTTGATGGCCAAGATTAAGGCGCGTTATTGTCCCAGCAGGGCGCGCGGCGTGCAAATATTATCTGGATGAATAAAGTGGCTTTGGGAGGACAATCGCTTTTCTTGCCCTTTATTGACCAAAGCAACCAGAGAAAAACGTTTGATTTCCATCCCTTTCGGGATAGGAGAGCACCGCTTGTGACCCATTGGACACTGCGCGACAAAATAGTGCTGGCAATCACGGGGGGCGCTAATTAAAATAGACGTCCAGATGTAGATACCTCTACACCATCCCATTCATCCGGTTATTGCCGTGGCGATAACCCAGACAAGCTGAGACTCTTATCATGGCAAAGCTGTTTACTTCCGAGTCGGTCTCCGAAGGCCATCCCGACAAGATTGCGGACCAGATCTCCGATGCGGTCCTGGACGCCATCCTCAAGCAAGATACCAAGGCACGCGTTGCCTGCGAGACCCTGGTCAAGACCGGTATGGTCATGGTGGCTGGCGAAGTAACCACCTCTGCCTGGGTTGATATCGAAGAGATCGTGCGTGATACCGTACGTGAAATCGGCTACACCCACTCCGACATGGGCTTTGACGCTGACTCCTGCGCCGTGCTGAACGCCATCGGCAAGCAGTCCCCGGATATCAACCAGGGCGTTGACCGCAGCGATCCGCTGGAGCAGGGCGCTGGCGACCAGGGCCTGATGTTCGGCTACGCCACCAACGAAACCGACGTGCTGATGCCGGCCCCCATCACCTACTCTCACCTGCTGGTGAAACGTCAGGCTGAAGTGCGCAAGAACGGCACCCTGCCGTGGCTGCGTCCGGATGCCAAGAGCCAGCTGACCTTCGCCTACGACGACGCAGGCAAGATCATCGGTGTGGATGCCGTTGTTCTGTCTACCCAGCACGCCGAATCCATCAGCCACAAGGATCTGGTTGAGGCGGTACGCGAAGAGATCATCAAGCCGGTGCTGCCGGCCGAGTGGGTCAACAAAGACACCAAATACTTCATCAACCCGACCGGCCGTTTCGTTATCGGCGGCCCGATGGGTGACTGCGGTCTGACCGGTCGCAAAATCATCGTCGACACCTACGGCGGCATGGCCCGTCACGGTGGTGGCGCCTTCTCCGGTAAGGATCCGTCCAAGGTTGACCGCTCCGCTGCTTACGCCGCCCGTTACGTTGCCAAAAACATCGTTGCCGCCGGTCTGGCCGATCGCTGTGAAATCCAGATCTCCTACGCCATCGGCGTGGCTGAGCCGACCTCCATCAGCGTCGAGACCTTCGGTACTGCCAAGGTCGCCGAGGAGCTGCTGGTCAAGCTGGTGCGCGAGCACTTCGAACTGCGCCCGTATGGTCTGATCGAAATGCTGGATCTGAAGCGCCCGATCTACCAGGCTACCGCTGCCTACGGTCACTTCGGTCGCGACGAGTTCCCGTGGGAGCAGACCGACAAGGCCGAACTGCTGCGTTCCGCCGCTGGCCTGTAAGGCTCGCTGTTGTGATAAAAGGGGAGCCTGGCTCCCCTTTTGCTTATCCGCCATTTGACGAGATGTTGATGTCTGCCACCCCTGCCCAGCTTGTCGCCCTGCTGCAACAACGCGTAGAAGCCTGCTTTGTGCAGGCCGAGGCGCGCCTTGGCCGCACCTTCCCCCGCCCGCGGATCTACTGCAATATGCGGGGCCGGGCGGCAGGCTCGGCGCGGCTGCAAACCTGGGAGCTGCGCTTCAATCCCGCCCTCTATCAGGCCAACCAGCAGGCGTTTCTGGATGAGGTGGTGCCCCATGAGGTGGCCCATCTGCTGGTCTATGCCCTGTGGGGTGAAGGGCGCGGCAAAAACCGGGTGCTACCCCACGGCCGCCAGTGGCAATCGGTGATGCGGGAGGTGTTCGGCCTTGAGCCCAGAACCACCCACAGCTTCGATCTGGCGGTACTGGCCCAGCGCACCGTGCCCTATCGCTGTCACTGCCAGCAGCATCAACTGTCGATACGCCGCCACAACAAGGTGGTGCGTGGCGAAGCCCGCTATCACTGTCGTCGCTGCAAGCAGCCGCTGGAGCGGGAACGGCCGGAGCCAGAGCAGTAAGCCAGCTTGTGTCGCGCCCCTGTGGTAGGGTGCCCGCCATCGTTCGTCAATCACCCCGTTTGCAAGGAATCTCATGCGTTTCATCTCCTCCCTCGCCCTGACCCTGCTGGCCGGTTTGCCGCTGCTCAGCGCCCCCCTGCACGCCCAGACCTTTCGCGAAGCCAAGCAGGATCTGGTGAAGATCTATCGCAACCAGCCTGCGGTCACCACCTTCTACTGCGGCTGCGACATCGACTATCAGGGCAAGAAAATGAGCCCGGACCTCGCCAGCTGCGGCTATGAGCCGCGCAAGCAGGCCAAACGCGCCGCCCGCATCGAGTGGGAACACGTGGTCCCCGCCTGGGAGTTCGGCCACCAGCTGCAATGCTGGCAGGATGGCGGTCGCAAGAACTGCGAAAAAGCGAGCCCCGAGTTCAACAAGATGGAGGGGGACATGCACAATCTCTTCCCCGCCATTGGCGAGGTGAACGGCGATCGGGCCAACTACCGCTTTTCCGACTGGAACGGCAAGCCGGATCAGTACGGCCAGTGCCAGATGCTGGTGGATTTCAAGGATCGTCGGGTGCAGCCGCCCAAGGGGCCGGTACGGGGCCAGATTGCCCGCGCCTACCTCTACATGAGCCAGCAGTATGGGCTGCGTCTGGCAGCGCAACAGCGTAAACTGTTTGAAGCCTGGGATCGCCAGTACCCGGCAGAGGGCTGGGAGTGCGAGCGCAACCGCCGCATCGGCAAGCTGCAGGGCAATACCAATCCCTTTATTGAAAAGCAGTGCCAATAACCCCATTTGACCTGGGAGGGGATAGCCCCCTCCTATCATGAAACCCTTCCCTACTGCCGCGTGAGCCTTGCTCGCAGCAGGATATGAAGGGTTTCCAAGCAAGAGACTGACAAGCAGCCATGCGCATTCCACGTATCTATGAACCGGCCACCCTGCAAGTTGGCCAGACCATCGCCCTGTCGGAAGACGGCGCCAACCATATCGGCCGGGTACTGCGCATGCAGCCGGGCCAGCAGCTCGAGCTGTTCAATGGCGATGGCAATCAATACCCCGCCACCATCGCCAGCGTCGGCAAAAAGTCGGTGGAAGTGACCATCGACCGCTGCGATACCCAATCGGTGGAGTCACCGCTGGCCATCCACCTCGGTCAGGTGATCAGCCGTGGCGACAAGATGGACTTCACCATCCAGAAATCGGTGGAGCTGGGCGTCACCTGCATCACCCCGCTCTTCTCCGAGCGCTGCGGCGTCAAGCTGCCGGCCGATCGGCTGGAGAAGAAACGCGAACAGTGGCAGAAGGTGGTGATCAGCGCCTGCGAACAGTGCGGCCGCAACGTGGTGCCAGAGGTGCGCATGCCGATGGAGCTAGACGCCTGGCTGGCGGAAGAGACCAAAGAGCTCAAGCTCAACCTGCACCCGCGCGCCGAGTACAGCATCAACACCCTGCCCGTTCCCGAGCACGGTGTGCGCCTACTGATTGGCCCGGAAGGGGGCTTGTCGAGCGACGAGATCGCCCGTACCGTTCAGGAAGATTTCAAAGAGATGCTGCTGGGGCCGCGGGTGCTGCGCACCGAAACCGCCGCCCTGACTGCGATTACTGCGCTGCAGTGCCGTTTTGGCGATCTCGCTTGATACTATCGGCCGCATCAATCAGCCCCATGGCTGCATCGACGCAGCCGCAAGCGGCCGATTACGCTGCGCTAATCGACCCTACAACCCAATCGAGCCATTAAAAAGGAACAGCGGATGACCATTAAACTCGGCATCGTGATGGACCCCATCTCGGCCATCAACATCAAGAAAGATTCCAGCTTTGCCATGCTCGAAGAGGCGCAAAAGCGCGGCTATGAGCTCTTCTATCTGGAGATGAAAGATCTCTACATGGAAGCCGGTCGTGCCTTTGGTACCATGCGCCCGCTCACCGTCAAATATGACTATGCCGACTGGTACACGCTGGGCGAGGTGGTTGATCAGCCCCTCTCCAACCTCGATGTGATCCTGATGCGCAAGGATCCGCCGTTCGATACCGAATTTATCTACGCCACCTACATGCTGGAGCGAGCCGAGGATGAGGGTTGCCTTATCGTCAACAAGCCGCAGAGCCTGCGCGACGCCAACGAGAAGCTCTACACCGCCTGGTTTGCCGAGCATACCCCGACCACGCTGGTGACACGCCGCGCCGACAAGCTGCGCGCCTTCCACGCGAAGCATAAGGACGTGATCCTCAAGCCGCTGGACGGCATGGGCGGCGCCTCCATCTTCCGCATGAAGGAAGATGACGCCAACGTCGGCGTGATTATCGAGACCCTGACCGCCCACGGCAGCCAGTACTGCATGGCGCAAACCTATCTGCCCGCCATCAAGGATGGCGACAAGCGGGTGTTGGTGGTGGACGGCGAACCGGTGCCTTACTGCCTCGCCCGCATTCCGGCGCAGGGGGAGACCCGTGGCAATCTGGCGGCCGGTGGCCGTGGTGAAGCTCGCCCCTTGAGCGACGCCGACTGGGCCATCGCTCGTGCGGTAGGTCCGACGTTGAAAGAGAAGGGCCTTATCTTCGTCGGTCTCGACATCATCGGCGACCGCCTGACCGAGATTAACGTCACCAGCCCGACCTGCATTCGCGAGATTGAAGCGGCCTTTGATGTCCATATCACCGGCATGCTGATGGATGCCATCGAACGTCGGCTGGGCAAATAATCGCCAGGCAGGCTAACCGGCCTGTTCAGGGGTAATCCGCCACTGACAAGCCCGGAAACAGAGAGGGTGGCCCGGCGCCACCCTCTCTGTTTCAAGACAATCCGGAAAGGGGCGGGATCTCGCCCAGCCCAAAAAGCGGTTTTTCCCATGGGGATCAACTGCCATAATTGACCTCAAATACCTTTGCACTATTTGGCCTCTATGCAAACACTGCAAAATCACTTCCTGCTTGCCATGCCAAGCCTGACGGATCCCTACTTCGAGCGTTCGCTAGTCTATCTGTGCGAGCACAACGAAGAGGGCGCTATGGGCTTGGTCGTCAACATTCCAGTCGAGATGTCGCTGGAAACCATGCTGACCCAGCTCCAGCTCAATCCGCCCAACAACCCGGAACTCAAGCAGCCGGTGCTGCAAGGGGGGCCGGTTCACGCCGATCGCGGCTTCGTGCTGCACAGCTTCCGCCCCGGTTTCAACTCCACCCTGCTGGTGGGGGATGAGATGATGGTGACCACCTCCAAGGATATTCTGGAAACCCTGGGTACGAGTGAAGCCCCTGCCCATTGGCTGGTGGCCCTTGGCTATGCCGGCTGGAGCGCCGGGCAGCTGGAGCAGGAGCTGGTGGACGGCGCCTGGCTGGTGATCCCCCCCAATCCGGCTCTGGTGTTCAAGACCCCCATTCACAAACGTTGGCAGCAAGCTGCCGCCAGCATAGGGGTGAACCCGGTTCACCTCTCCAGCGACATCGGCCACAGCTGATCGGCTGGCCCGCTCCGCTCTCTATTTCGAGGATTTATCAGTTATGTCATCACGCAGCATCATGGGCTTTGACTATGGCACCAAGAGCATTGGCGTCGCCATCGGTCAGGAGCTGACTGGCACAGCCCAGCCTCTGCGCGCCCTCAAGGCCAACGACGGCATCCCCAACTGGGACGAGATTGAGAAGCTGCTCAAGGAGTGGCAACCGGACCTGCTGGTGGTCGGTCTGCCGCTGAACATGGATGGCACCGATCAGGAGATCACGGTACGGGCCCGCAAATTCGGCAACCGGCTGCATGGCCGTTTCGGCAAGCCGGTGGAGTTCAAGGATGAACGACTCACCACCACAGATGCCCGCGCCCGCCTGTTTGAGCGAGGCGGCTATCGCGCGCTGGAAAAAGGCAGCGTGGACGGTGTCTCGGCGCAGTTGATCGTCGAAGCCTGGATGGAAGAGCAGTACAACTAAGCCATCAACAGCAAGGCAAGGGTCGCCGCCCTTGCCTTGTCTCGCACTATCCCCTCATTACGCCTGTGACTGACCTGGCACCAGCCCTTCGGCCTCTGTCGGCGTCGCATTCATCATCCGGTTGAGCCAGGGCACCATCAGCCCCATCACTACCGCAATCAGCAGGGTCGCCATCCCGATCTTGCCAAATACGCCGGTGTAAATGGGCAAAGTTTGCAGCGGATCCGTCATCCCTTGCGGCACGGCGGTAAAAGTCGCCACATAGCCACCCAGCAGGGACGCCATCGCTTGAGTCAGGAACCACATTCCGAGAATGAAGCCCATCAGGCGTTGCGGCACCAGCGCAGCCACCATCGCCAGCCCCAGGGCACTGATCATCAGCTCGCCCAGACTCTGGAACAGATAGATAAGCACCATAAACCAGGGGGAGGTAAGCCCCTGCTCATCGGCAAACCACCAGCCGGATGCCGCCGCCGTCAGAAAGCCCAACGAGCAGAAGAACATCCCGAGAGTGAACTTGAGCGGCATGGTGAGATCCCGCCCCTTGCTGCCCATTCGGGTATAGATCATCGCGAGTACCGGGCTACCCACCACCACCCAGAAGGGGTTGAGTGCCTGGAAGCTGATGGGGTTGACGCTCATGCCCAGCATCTCGTGGTGCATGTTGTTGATGGCAAAGAAGTTCAGAGACGTCGGCATCTGGGCATACAGCACATAGAAGAGCACCGCCTCCAGCATCAGCACGAAGGCCACATACATCTTGTTGCGGTCCACTGTGTCGAGCCTGAATGCCTCGCGAAAGAAGAAGATCACCACGGCGATGGTTACCGTCATCAGCACCATGTTGGCGATCACCACGTGGTGCATCAGCCAGGCGCAAAAGAAGACCATGACCACCGAGCCAGCCAATACCATCAGCAACTTGCCGTAGTTGAGGGGCAGATGATCCGGCTCTGAGCCGATATCTTTCACCATATTGCGGCAGGCAAAGAAGGTAAGCAGCGCAATAATCAGCCCCACCCCGCACAGGTTATAGGTCACGGTATAGCCGTAGTGATCGGCAATCACCGGAGCGAGCGAGAGGGAAATAAGGGAGCCGATATTGATCGACATATAGAACAGGGTAAAAGCCCCATCCAGCCGCGGATCTTTTGGCTGGTAGCATTTTGAAAGCAGGCTGGCCGGATTGGCCTTGAACAGGCAGTTACCGACCGCGATGGTGCCCAGCGCATAGAAAATCAGGTCGGGATTGTAGATAGAGAGGCCGGTCATAAAGTAGCCTATCACCAGCACCACGGCCCCCAGCACCATGGTGCGCTTGGTACCGAGAACATGGTCACCGACATAGCCACCGACCGAGATCAGACCATATACCAACGCCGAGAAGGCACCGAAAGTAATAAAGGATTGCTCTTGGGAAAATCCCAGTTGCTGCACAAAGAAAACCGCTAGGATCCCCTGCACGCCGTAATAACCGAAGCGCTCCCAGAGTTCGACGAAAAATATCATAAAGAAGGGTTTGGGTTGTTGTAACAACCCGGTCGGTGCTGTTGCTGGACGCATATCAACCTGCCTTTGCTGAGATTTATTTTTATTAATCTGGTGGTAGCTGCCGCACTATTTTCTCTTCCGTCATTGCCATAACGGGGAGCACAGTCAGCCTGCCAATCTGGCTATTTTCGGGTGCACGGGCCCCGTTCGATGAAAGGTGTTTTTTCATCTAGCCGGTTTCAATTAGGTGTTATCGGGGGATGGTGAGTGGCGTCTCCCGGTGCAGTTACCGGCTCCGGGTTCTACCTTTGCTGCATACCTTTACTCAAGCCAGTTTATCAACCTTGATACTTATTCCCCTCTGCTCCGTCACTCATGGCTGGTGGCCAGATAGCCGGGGCATGGCACGGCCACAGACGACCTGTGGGGCTGGCTCACGCTGCGCTCTACTGGCAGTCACCTACGCAGGCGCTATCTAACCCCGCCATTCCAAGGTGAGTCATGCTATATCACTGCAAATACAGGAACTTAATGGTCGATCACACTTTAAAAGTGACCATAGGTGAAGTTTTCTAATGAAACCACATGAATTCTTTTCGTGAAAAGAGCTTCACTCGAGACGTGCAACCAAGGTCAATATGTGCATAAAGAGAGTTGAATGGCACACAGCTTGAACCCGAACTCGGCACTTAAGTCGTGCCAAAGCCCACTCATCAGGGCGATGCGACAACAAAAAGCCGAAGCTGATGGCTCCGGCTGATCGATGGGCACCGTCACGCTCACATTAGCGTGGTGATTCGTCGTTGTAGAGCCGCCGGATCTCGTTGCGCAGCCACATCACCTTGGCATCCTGATTGTGCCGTTTGTGCCACAGCAGGATGAAGGCGATCTCAAGCTGGGCATAGAGCTTTTCGGGTAGCGGCAGCGGCATGGCGATCAGATTGTCGTGATGCCGACTGGCATAACCACCGCAGTAGGACGGGGCCACCGCAATCAGCTCGTGGCTCGACTGGGAGGCGATATGCAGCGCCTGCT
Source organism: Aeromonas sp. s7(2024) (assembly GCF_040907825.1). Taxonomy (NCBI): domain Bacteria; kingdom Pseudomonadati; phylum Pseudomonadota; class Gammaproteobacteria; order Aeromonadales; family Aeromonadaceae; genus Aeromonas; species Aeromonas sp. s7(2024). The sequence goes on along the minus strand of NZ_JBFOCM010000035.1, from coordinate 197,377 downwards.
CGAAGCTGGAGACCATGATGGGCACCTCCCGCTTCAACCCCTCGTCCTCCAGCAGACTGTCGAGAGCCCAGGTATCGTTCGCTTCCCACACCATGCTGATCTGGGGGCAGGCCAAAAAGTTCTCCAGCGACCACTTCTGCTCCAGCAACGGGTGATCCTTGCGCAGGAACACCACCGGTCTATCGGTGAACAGCACCTCGTGATCGATGTAGTAGGGCAACCGATTGACCTTGGCCTGAGAGCGGCCATGGGTCTCACGGGCGCAGAAGCCGAGATCCGCATCACCGTTGACGATGTCGTTGAGAGAGTGGTGATCCCACCCCAGCATCCTGACCACCGAGTTGGGGTACTTCTGGTAGATGGTCATGGGCAGATCGCTCAGAAAGCTGATGTAGAAGGGGGACTCCATCACCAGCGTGAAGCGGGCTCCGTCGGGGATCGCGTCGCTATTGAGCGAGGTGATGCTGTCGGTGAGCTGGAACCAGACCTTCAACTCCTCCTCCAGCGTCAGAGAGAGGTTGGTGGGCTGCAATCCCTGCCGTACCCGCACAAACAGCGGATCGTCAAACCACTCCCGCAACTTGGCCAGAGACTTGCTCACCGCGGACGGGGTGACACAGAGCTTTTTGGCCGCCCCAGCCACACTGCGCGCCTGCATCAGGTGCTTGAAGACCACCAACAGGTTCAAATCGAGTTCACCCAAATTGCGCATATCCCCTCTCATCTTTGGTTATCCTCGCGACCGCACTTCGCGAAGCGCGAGCCATGGTACCAGCCCTTTGACAGCCAGGTAACTGAGCAGTGCCAGCAACAGGGCGCAGATCAGCATCTCGGTCGGGGCAAAGCCAAGTTGACCCAGCAGCCAGATATAGAGGCCGGAGAGGCTGATCTGCATGATGCAGAGCACGGCGCTGGCGAACGCCACATTGTGCTGGCAACCATCGAGCGCCTCCCCCATCGCCACCCCGAAGCCACAGGAGAACCCGACACAGACCAGGGCAAATCCCAGCAGCAGCAAGTGGATATCGCCCCCCAGTTGCCAGCTACCGAGCAGGGTGCACGCCGCCAGCAGATAAGCCAGATGGGATACGGCCAGCACCTTGTGCTTACCAAGCCAGCGCAGCAGTAGCGGCGTCAGGAAGGAGGTGGACATGCTAACCCCGGCTATCACCATCATCACGATGGAGTACTGCTCGGTGGTGAAGCCAAACTCCTTCATCAGGATCAGCGGCGAGACGCTGACATAGACCAGAATGGCGGTCACGCTGGCACTGGTCAGCAGGGAGAGCAACATAAAGCGCGGGGAGCGCAGCAGGGCAAAGGGCAGCACAGCACCACTGCCCGGTTGCCGAGCCGGGCGGGTCTCCTTGAGCAGCAACAAGTTCACCAGACCACTGACGGCCGCCACCAGCGCCATCGCCACGAAGATCCCGCGCCAATCAAAATGGGACAGGATGAGGTAACCGAGCACCGGTGCCAGCACCGGGATCACGCAGATGACCCCGTTGATCATCGAGAGCGCCATCGCCAACCGCTCCTGACTCAGCACATCCCGCAGCACGGTAAAGGTCATGATATAGAGCGCCCCCGCCCCGACTCCCTGCCAGAAACGGCCGAAATAGAACTGACTTATCCCCTCTGCACTGCCTGCCACCAGCGAGGCAAGGACAAAGATCAGCGCCCCCCCGAGCACTACCCAACGCCGCCCGAAGCGATCGGCAATCATCCCGCCCAGCAGCACGGTGGCCGCCATGCCAAACAGATAAATGGAGAAGGCCGTGTGGATCTGCGCCTCGCTCGCCTGCAGGGTCTCGGCAATCTGGGGCACGGCGACCAGATAGAGATCGATCCCGACCGGATAGAGAATTATCATCAGAAAAGTGCACAACAGGAAAACAGGCATGGATGCTCCATTACAGAGTGGCGGGCCGATGCCTGCCAGATCACAGCGACAGGCGAACAGTGGCGGGGCCAAGGTGGTGACAAAGCTAGCAACGCAGCGCGTCGCAATGGGGGCAACTATATGGGCGCCCAGCGCCCTCACCTAGTGAAGAGATGGCGATCGGTGCATTCCAATCAGGAAATATTGTATTGAGTTACGTGCCATAGCGGCCATATTGAATCGAGCAGACTCACTAATAAACCGCGTCACCTCCCGCTCATAGCCATCCCTGCGCAGCACTTTTACCGCCCGTCTGTTATCTGCCTTCACCCTTGCGAGCGTATAAGCTGTAGGTGCGATGCAATACAGGGAATGTGTATGAAGGGAATGAAGAGAGAAGAGCAGATTGCCGGGCTGCTGGCAGCACTGGAGCAAGTCATTCTGGGCAAGCCGCTGCAACTGAAAATCGCGCTGGTGACCCTGCTGGCGCGCGGTCATCTGCTGATCGAGGATCTGCCCGGCATGGGCAAAACCACCCTGGCCCACGCGCTGGCACAGGTACTGGGGCTGGCATGCAGGCGCATGCAGTTCACCGCCGATCTGCTCCCCGCCGACCTGCTGGGGCTGCAGATTTTTGACCCCCAGCAACAAACATTTCGCTTTCACCCCGGCCCCATCTTCACCCAGGTTCTACTGGCAGACGAGATCAACCGCGCCAACCCCAAGGTGCAGAGCGCCCTGCTGGAGGCGATGGCCGAGGGCAAGGTGAGCATTGAGGGGAATACGCATCCCCTCCCCACTCCATTTTTCGTCATCGCCACCCAGAATCCGGCGGATCAGGCGGGCACCTATCCACTGCCGGAGTCCCAACTCGACCGCTTCGCAGTGCGACTCTCGCTGGGTTTTCCGCCGCGAGAGGCGGAGCGCCAGTTGCTGCGCGGCCACCAGCCGACTGGCCCGTTGCCCGCCATGCTGAATGCCGCCGAGCTGACTGCCCTGCAAGCGGAAGGTGATGCTATCCATGTTTCCGATGCCACCCTCGACTACCTGCTGGCGCTGGTGCACCAGAGCCGCTTTGATGGGGATCTGCCACAGCCCCTCTCCCCCCGGGCAGCCCAGACCTTGCTGGCGGTGAGCCGTGCCTGGGCGCTGGTTGCGGGACGGCGCTTTGTCACGGTGGAGGATGTGCAGGCAGTCTTTCCCTATGTGGCCGAGCATCGGTTGCGGGGCAGCTTTGGCGTACAGCACGGCGAAGCCTGTCCCCTGAGCCAGCGATTGCTGGCCAAGGTCGATCCGGACAATCCCTGATGAGCAAATTGCTAAACCGTTGGCAGCAGTGGCGAGCCCGCTGGCAGCGACGCTGGCTCGACCGCCGCATTCCCCCGGCCCGCCAGATCACGCTGGGTACCCGCAGCCTCTTTATCCTCCCCACCCGCATGGGACTGCTCTATCTGCTGGTGCTGCTCGCCATCTATCTGCTCGGCACCAATTACCAGAACAATCTGGTGCTGCTGGTGGCCTACTGCCTCGGCAGCCTGTTTATGGCAGCCATGTGGCTCACCCACCGCAATCTGCTGGGGCTGGAGCTGCTGGGGGGCCCGCTGATGCTCGGGGAAGCGGGTAGCCAGCTGCCTATCCGTATCTTGGTGCAGAGCCCGCGCCCGGTGCAGGCACTCAGCTTTAGCCTCAACGAAGGCACCCTCTGGCTGGCACAGGCCGACGCTGTGCCCAGCTCAGTTATCTTGCCAGTATCAGGCTCTCGCCGCGGGCCACTGCCCCTTGGCCGATTGCGGGTCGAGAGCCGCTACCCTCTCGGTCTGTTTCGCTGCTGGTCCCAGCTGGACTTGCAGTTGGAGGGCTGGTTCTCCCCCAAACCAGCATTCGGCGCGTTAAGAGGGGAGCATGCGACCGAAAGCGAGGGTTATCAGGGCCAGCCCGCTCCGGCCACTCTCGGTGACTTTGATACCCTGCGGACACATCAGGCCGGTGAACCACTGAGCCGGGTCGCCTGGAAACAACTTGCCCAGGGGCGCGGCTTGCTGACCAAACAGTTCCATGAACCACAGCAGGATGACAGCCACCTCACCTTACTGCGGGTCGCGGGTGGGGATCTGGAGCAGCGGCTGGCGGTGCTGGCCTGGTGGTGCGCCGATTACGGCAAGCGGGGCATTCCCTTCACCCTGACACTGGCAGGCCAGACGCTGGGGCCCGATAGTGGTGCCGCCTTTGTTCAGCGCTGCCTGCTGGCACTGGCCCGATTCGATGGCAAGCCACAGGAGAGCAGGTCAGATGCTGCTCGATAACCGCCGCCTGCTGCCACTCATCGCCCTGCAACAGCTGCTGCTGGTCGCGGCGCTCTGGCCCCAGTTGCAGCTCTGGGTGGTGGCGGTAAGCGCCGCTACCCTTGGCGTCCGGGCCATGATGCTGTGGCGCGGCTGGCCGCCCCTGCCTGCCCGCTGGTTGGCGCTGCTGGCCATCACTACTGTGCTGTTGCTGGGACTACAATGGCGTGGCTTGGGCACCCTGCCCGCCCTGATCAATCTGCTCTGGCTCGGCTATAGCCTCAAGATGATCGAGGTACGGCGCGAGCGGGATATCGAGCTGGTGCTGCTGCTCGCCTTCTTCCTCATCGCGCTGGCGCTGGTACAACGCCAAAGCATCGGCTGGACAGCCGGGATGGCAGTGGCACTCTGGCTGGCAGTGACCGCGCTGGTGGCCGCCATCGCTCCCGAGCAGAAACGGCCTTGGCGCAGCGCAGGCGGCGCCCTGCTGCTGGCGCTTCCCCTGCTTATCACCCTGTTTCTGCTGCTGCCAAGGCTGCCGCCCCTCTGGCAGATGCCCACCACCAGCCGCGCCCTGTCGGGGCTCTCGGAAGAGCTGGCCCCCGGCGATATCAGCGAACTGGTCAACGCCTCCGAACTGGCGTTTCGGGTCACCTTTGCCGATGGCCCGCCCCCTGTCCGCGAGCGCTACTTTCCGGTGATGCGCCAAGAAGTTTTCGATGGCCAACGTTGGTTGCTGAGCGCCGAGGTCAAAGCATGGCAGCAGACAGTGCCGGAGCAGACCGGGCTGACCCTTCTGGCATCCTCTTCACAGACCAACACTCAACTGGCAGATAGTCCGTTACCCGCCGGGAGCTACGAGGTGATCGCCGAGCCCCAGCGCCACCGCTGGGCCTTTGCCCTGAGTGAACCGCGTCTGCTGGCGGGCCCGGTGCTGCTTACCCCTCTCGACACCCTCTATCGGCAGGGGAGCGGCGAGGTGGCGATCCGCTATCGCATTGGCCGCGGCGAAGCACAGATCGAGGATGATAGCCAAGCCGCCCAGCGCAACCTGCAACTGCCAGCCGGAGGCAACCCGAGAGCGCGAGCTCACGGCCAAGGGCTGGCCACACGCCATCCGGATCGCGCAGAGCTGGTCGCCGCCCTGCTCGCGCAGTTTCGCAGCCAATCCTATTACTACACTCTGACCCCGCCACGGCTTGGCAGTGACGGGGTGGATGAGTTCCTGTTCGATACCAGGCAGGGCTTTTGCGGCCACTACGCCATGGCGACCGCTTTCGTGCTGCGCGCTGCCGGTATTCCGGCACGGCTGGTCACCGGTTATCTCGGCGGCGAGTGGAATCCCAGAGGCAACTATCTGGCGGTACACCAGTTCGATGCTCACGCCTGGGTGGAGTATCTCGATGAAGGAGGAACATGGCGGCGAATCGACCCCACAGCGGCAGTGGCGCCGGAGCGCATTGAAGGCGGCGTGAGGGAGGCGCTGAGCGACGAGTTTACCGCTGCCGACCCCCTCGCTTTGCAGCGTTATCGCAACTGGGCCCTGCTCAATCAGCTGCGCTGGTGGGGCAACAATATCGACTACCAGTGGAGTCGCTGGGTGATTGGTTACGATGCGGACCAGCTCTGGCAACAAATCGGCCTGCGCTGGCCTGCACTGGCGGGGCACACACCCTGGTTGATCCTCGCCAGCCTGATGCTGGTCGCCCTGCTGGTGAGCCTGCCCCTGCTATTGCCCGCCCGCCTGCCGCCAGAGCGGCGTATCTGGCAGCCCCTGCTCAAACGGGGTAAACGCAGCGGCTATCCCCCTGAGCTCGCCGAGAGCATGGGGACATGGTGCGAGCGGCTGGCACGGCTGCGTCCCGACCTTGCCCACTCCCTGCTAAAGAGTGCGTGGCTCTATCGACTCTGGCGTTATGCCCCCCTCAGCGACCGGCAACAAGGGCGCTGTGGGCGCCAGTTGCGACGGCGTGTCAGACAGCTCGCCCAGCGCTGGGATCAACAGCCAACGAGTGCGCCATAAAAGAAGGGGGAGCCAGCGGCTCCCCCTTCAGGTTTTAATCAAGAGGTTTGACTCACCGCTTGTTATTTTTTGGTCGGATTGTCCCAGATCCCCTCTTCCAGCTGGGAGCGGATCTCGGGGTATTTGTTGGCATCGAAGGTGGGCACCTTGCCCAGCCGGAGCTGGTCGTTGTAATCCTTGGCCAGCTTGATGGCGACGCTGGAGAGCAGCAGGATCGCCACCAGGTTGACGATGGCCATCAGACCCATGGAGACATCCGCCATCGCCCACACAATCGGCAACTCACCCACGGCGCCGAACATCACCATCCCCAGCACGAACACCCGGAACAGCATCAGGCCGCCCTTGTGGTTGTGCTCGAGGAACACCAGATTCGTTTCGGCATAGGAGTAGTTCGCCACGATAGAGGTGAAGGCGAAGAAGAAGATGGCCGCCGCGATAAAGATGTTGCCACCGCTGCCAATCTGGGAAGAGAGCGCCCGCTGGGTCAGCTCGACACCGGTCACGCCGGAACCCGGCTCAAACTGACCTGACATCAGGATGATGGCGGCGGTACAGCTGCAGATAACGATGGTGTCCATAAAGACGCCCAGCATCTGCACATAACCCTGAGAGGCCGGGTGCGGCGGATAGGGAGTGGCAGTCGCCGCAGCGTTGGGCGCAGAGCCCATCCCCGCCTCGTTGGAGAAGAGACCGCGCTTGATACCGTTGATCATCGCCTGGGAGATGGCATAACCGAGCGCACCCGAGCCTGCCTGCTCAATCCCGAAGGCGGACTTGATGATCAGCATGAAGACATGGGGCAACTCGGTGATGTTCATCGCCACGATCACCAACGCCAGCAGGATATAAGCCAGTGCCATAAAGGGCACCACCAGCTCGGCAAAACGGGCGATGCCACGAATGCCACCGAAGATAATCAGGCCGGAGAGCGCCACCAGCGCCAGACCGCTGACCCAGTCAGGAATGCCAAACGCCACCTTCATCGCCAAACTGATGGAGTTGGCCTGCACCGCGTTGAACACCAGGCCAAATGCCAGGATCAGGCAGAGCGAAAACACCACCCCCATCCAGCGCATGCCAAGGCCTTTCTCCATGTAGTAGGCCGGGCCACCACGGTAGTTGCCATCCTCATCCTTGACCTTGTAGAGCTGGGCAAGGGTGCTTTCGACGAAGGCAGTCGCCATGCCGATAAAAGCGATCAACCACATCCAGAAGATGGCGCCGGGGCCACCCAGATAGATGGCGACAGCCACACCGGCCAAGTTGCCGGTGCCGACACGGGCGGCAAGGCTGGTACAGAGGGCCTGGAAAGAGGAGATGCCCGCGTTGTCCGATTTACGGCTGTTTTTCAGCACGGAAAACATGTGGCCAAAGTGACGGATCTGGATAAAACCCAGGCGGAAGGTGAAAAAGATACCGACCCCGATGAGCAGGTAGATGAGCACGGCTCCCCACATCAGGTCGTTTAGCATCGCAATCAAGGTGTCCATAATTCTCTCGTTGTTATTCACATCCATGGCCAGTCTGCGCTGACCGTTTTCTGTCTGTCGTTTAATTAGCGTTTCGCTAAAGGGGCGGAATCTAGCACAGCGGGAGAGCCCGGAATAGTGATCCCGGTCACGCGAGACACAAAAAACGAACGGTAAAAGCCCATAAAGCTCCATTTAAATCGCAAACTTTCAACAAACTCAATAATTCAATCAGACAGGCCACCATTAAGCCCCATAAGAGAACCATTTTGATATATCCCTGATGAGCTATCCGAAAACGCAAACGCTTGCATGAAATGGCTTTCAAACGGCGACATTTCGCCAAACGTTTTCGCTGTAATTAAATTTCAAGTACGTAGCGAGATAATTTATGTGATCGACGACACAAATATGGATATTGGCTAAAAAAGTTCAGCTGAAAGCAAACCGGAGCGAGGTCGGGAGGAAATGTAAAAAACCTTACTAATCATATAGTTTCAAGCCATAAAACGGGATAACTCAACAGCCTGAATGTTTAACAACCAAGCGCCCCTATTGCAGGATGCAGCACATCAGTATTAATTAGGCAGGCAATGACGATGGGCCGCCCCCATCGCGCTTTTCTGAGCCTGAGGCACCAAGATCCTGTAATTTTATTTCAGAACCACCGTCTCAAGCCCGCAACCCAGGGATTACTCCCTCATTAAGAGATGATATTCGCTATGGCCGATAAATTAACCCAGCTGAAAGCCCTGACCACTGTTGTTGCCGACACCGGTGATATCGAAGCCATCAAACGCTATCAGCCCATCGATGCCACCACCAACCCCTCTCTGGTTCTGAAGGCCTCCGAGATCCCCGAGTACGCTCCGCTGATCGAAGACGCCATCAAGTGGGCCAAAGCCCAGAGCCAGGACAAGGCACAGCAAATCATCGACGCGGGCGACAAGCTGGCCGTCAACATCGGTCTGGAAGTGCTGAAGATCGTTCCGGGCCGCATCTCCACCGAAGTGGATGCCCGTCTCTCCTTCGATACCGAAGCCAGCATCGCCAAGGCCCGCAAGCTGATCCGTCTCTACAACGAAGCGGGTATCAGCAACGACCGCATCCTGATCAAGCTGGCCTCCACCTGGGAAGGGATCCGTGCCGCTGAAGTACTGGAGAAAGAGGGTATCCAGTGCAACCTGACCCTGCTGTTCTCCTTCGCCCAGGCCCGTGCCTGTGCCGAAGCCGGTGCCTTCCTGATCTCCCCGTTCGTGGGTCGCATCCTCGACTGGTACAAGGCTAAAAATGGCCGTGATTACACCGCCAGCGAAGATCCGGGCGTGGTCTCCGTCACCTCCATCTACAACTACTACAAGCAGCACGACTACCCGACCGTGGTGATGGGCGCCAGTTTCCGCAACACCGGCGAGATCCTGGAACTGGCCGGTTGCGACCGCCTGACCATTGGCCCGGCCCTGCTGGAAGAGCTGAGCAAGACCGAAGGTGCCGTGGTACGCAAACTGGACTACACCGGTGAGCGCAAGGCCAAACCGACCCCGATGACCGAAGCCGAATTCCGCTGGGAACTGAACCAGGACGCCATGGCTCACGAGAAGCTGGGCGAAGGCATCCGCATGTTCGCCATCGACCAGGGCAAGCTGGAAACCATGCTGGCAAGCCGCCTGTAATCTGTTCTTTTTTCTGATAAAAACCGGGCCCCTACCAAGGGGCCCGGTTTTTTTTCATGGGCTTTTTTAGCGCTGTCATAGAGTCGTCACGAAAACGTTTTAATTTCAGATTCGTTATGTTATACGGGTGGTGAAAACGATAAAAACCAAGGAGGGAGCCATGGAAATGTTCAACTTCGATTATGACGAGGTGGTTGAACTCGGTTCGCGTAGCCGCGGGACAACGGGAAAAAAACGTAAATGGCGTGAAATCGAGGCGTTGAAAGACAAACATCGCCTGCAGAAGGAGCTGCAATCCATCGATATCGCCTATGAAGGTCTTACAGACGAGATTGAACTGTAATACCGCCAGACACCTGTAAAAGCGCTCCGCACAGCCGGGGCGCTTTTTTATGCCGCAATCGGATGATCAAGCGGCTTGTCATGCCACCGCCAGCGATGCCACAGGATGCTGCAGGCTAATGACAGCCCTCACGAACAGCGTGGCATACCAACCCTGCCCCTCACCCGCGAAGAGTGAGCGGCGCCGTTTCAGGGCGTGTTGGAGCAATCACCGCAAGACAAGTCATCAGCAATAAAAAGCCCCCGTCGCTGACGGGGGCCTGAATACTCGGGGCTGACGGCTGCGCTTAGCAGTAGCCGTAGCCCAGCAGACGCTGGTAACGCTGCTCCAGCAGTTGCTCGGTATCGAGCGGACGCAGTGCGTCCAGATCCTGCTTGATGCGGGCCTTGAGGTTTTTGGCCATCTTCTCCACATCGCGGTGGGCACCGCCGAGGGGCTCGTCGATCACGTGGTCGATCAGCTTGAGCTCTTTCAGACGCTGGGCAGTGATACCCATCGCTTCGGCAGCCACAGAAGCTTTGTCAGCGCTCTTCCACAGGATGGAGGCACACCCTTCCGGCGAGATGACGGAGTAGGTGGAGTACTGCAGCATGTTGACCCGGTCACCCACGCCGATTGCCAGCGCACCACCGGAGCCACCCTCACCAATCACGGTGCAGACCACCGGCACGGTCAAACCGGCCATCACTTTCAGGTTGCGGGCAATCGCTTCGGACTGGCCACGCTCTTCGGCACCGACGCCGGGGTAAGCGCCCGGGGTATCGATAAAGGTGATGATCGGCATCTTGAAGCGCTCGGCCATCTCCATCAGACGCAGGGCCTTGCGGTATCCTTCCGGACGCGGCATGCCGAAGTTACGCTTGATCTTCTCTTTGGTCTCGCGACCCTTCTGGTGACCAATCACCATCACCGGCTCACCGTCGAGACGGGCGATGCCGCCGACGATAGCCTTGTCATCGGCATAGGCGCGATCGCCAGCCAACTCGTCGAAATCGGTGAAGATATGCTCGATATAGTCAAAGGTGTAGGGGCGCTGGGGATGACGCGCCATCTGGGATACCTGCCAGGCACCCAGATCACCGAAGATCTTCTTGGTCAGCTCTTCGTTTTTCTTCTCCAGCCGGCGGATCTCGTCTTTCAGATCCACGGCGTGATTGCCTTCACTCACATGTTTGAGTTCATCAATCTGCGCCTGCAACTCGGCAATCGGCTGTTCAAAATCCAGAAAAAGACTCATAGGGCCTTAGAACCTCTAATCAAAAACCAATTCAACCCGCTCTCGTCCAAGCAGGACTCGCAAGTCATCTATCAGTTGATCGGTGGGCGTCACCCGCCACTCGGTACCGAGCGTCAATCGCACCCGGGAGCCGGGGCGACGATAGTTTACCTGAACCGGACAGACTCCGGCACGGGCGGGCTCCAAAATCTCGCACAAACGCGGGAAAAAGCGATCATCAATCCGCTGTTCATCGAGGGAGATGCGGATTGCTCTGGCAAAACGCTCCCTCGCATCGTTGATATCCAGTAATTCTCGAGCCGACATTTTAAGGCCACCGGAGAAGTCATCAAAGCTGACCTGTCCAGAAACCACCAAAATGCGGTCTTTTTGCATCAATTCTTCATATTTTTCCAGCGCTTCACTGAACAGGGTCACATCGAGGCGACCGGAACGGTCGTCCAGAGTGAAGATCCCCATCTTGTTGCCACGCTTGGTCACCATGCTGCGGGCCGCAATCACCAGCCCCGCCGCCGTGGTTACGGTATCCCGGGAGGTGGGATGCAGATCGCACAGGCGACCCGAGGTATAACGACGCAATTCGCTGCTGTACTGGTTGATGGGGTGGCCGGTGAGATAGAGTCCGAGGGTCTCGCGCTCCCCTTCCAGCCATACCTTGTCAGGCCAGTGCGGCACGTTGGCAAACGCCTTCTTGACGTCGTCAATCTCTTCGGTGAGCACGCCGAACATGTCGACCTGCCCCACAGCCTGCGCCTTGGCGTGCTGCTCGGCGGCACGCATCGCCTCCTCCAGGGTCGCCATCAGGGCGGCGCGGTGGGGGCCGAGCCGATCCATGGCCCCGGAGAGGATCAGCTTCTCCATCACCCGCTTGTTGAGCTTCTTGATGTCGACCCGGTTACAGAAGTCGAACAGATCGCGGAACGGGCCGTCCTGATCCCGGGCGCTCAAGATCGCATCGATGGGGCCTTCACCGACCCCTTTCACCGCCCCGATCCCGTAGACGATATGGCCATCTTCGTTGACCGAGAAGCGATAGCGGCCGGTGTTCACATCCGGCGGGATCACGGTGAGCCCCATCCGCTGGCACTCATCTACCAGGGTCACGATCTTGTCGGTGTTGTCCATATCGGCGGTCATCACCGCCGCCATAAACTCGGCCGGGAAGTGGGTCTTGAGCCAGAGGGTCTGGTAGGAGACCAGCGCGTAGGCGGCGGAGTGGGATTTGTTGAAGCCGTAGCCCGCAAACTTCTCCACCAGATCGAAGATCTTCATCGCCAGTTCGCCGTCGACGCCATTTTTGACGGCGCCCTCCTCGAAACCGGCTCGCTGCTTGGCCATCTCCTCGGGCTTTTTCTTACCCATCGCCCGGCGCAGCATGTCTGCGCCACCCAGGGTATAACCCGCCAGGGTCTGGGCAATCTGCATCACCTGCTCCTGATAGAGGATGATGCCGTAGGTCGGTTCCAGAATCGGTTTCAGGCTCTCGTGCTGCCACTTCTCGTCCGGATAGGAGATCGCTTCATTACCGTGCTTGCGGTCGATGAAGTTATCCACCATGCCTGACTGGAGCGGGCCCGGTCGGAACAGGGCCACCAGTGCGATCATGTCTTCGAAGCAGTCGGGGCGCAGCCGCTTGATGAGATCCTTCATGCCGCGGGATTCCAGCTGGAATACCGCGGTGGTCTCGTAGCGCTGCAGCAGGTCAAACGACTTCTTGTCATCGATAGGGATGGCGGCGATATCCACCGGCGGCTTGCCCTCTTTGGCAAGACGCGGGTTGATCATGCCGAGCGCCCAGTCGATGATGGTGAGGGTGCGCAGACCCAGGAAGTCGAACTTCACCAGACCGGCGTACTCCACGTCGTTCTTGTCGAACTGGGTGACCGGGTGATGGCCCTCATCATCACAATAGAGCGGCGCAAAGTCGGTGATCTTGGTGGGCGCGATCACCACGCCACCGGCGTGTTTACCGGCGTTGCGCACCACCCCTTCCAGGCGGCGGGCCATGTCGATGAGGTCTTTGACCTCCTCATCCTGCTCGTAGAGCTCGGGCAGCTTGGGCTCAGCCTCGAACGCCTTGGCAAGCGTCATGCCCGGATCCGGCGGGATCAGCTTGGAGATACGATCCACAAAGCCGTAAGCGTGACCCAGCACCCGGCCCACATCCCGCACCACCGCCTTGGCCGCCATGCTGCCGAAGGTGATGATCTGGGAGACCGCCTCCCGACCATACATATCGGAAACGTGCTCGATCACCTCGTCGCGTCGGTCCATGCAGAAGTCGACGTCGAAGTCGGGCATGGATACCCGCTCGGGGTTCAGGAAACGTTCGAACAGCAGGTCAAATTCCAGCGGGTCGAGGTCGGTGATCTTGAGGGCGTAGGCCACCAGAGAGCCCGCACCCGAGCCCCGGCCCGGGCCAACGGGGATGCCGTTGTCCTTGGACCACTGGATAAACTCCATCACGATGAGGAAGTAACCCGGGAAGCCCATCTGGTTGATCACTTTCAGCTCGATGTCGAGACGCTCGTCATACTCGGGACGACGCTCGGCCCGCACCGCCGGATCCGGGAACAGGAACTCGAGACGCTCCTCCAGACCCTCTTTCGATTTGGCCACCAGAAAATCTTCGGTGGTCATGTCGCCGGTCGGGAAGTTGGGCAGGAAATATTCGCCGAGGCGCACCGTCACATTGCAGCGCTTGGCGATCTCCACCGTGTTCTCCAGCGCTTCGGGGATATCGGCAAACAGCTCGGCCATCTCCTCCTGACTGCGCAGGTACTGCTGGGGGCTGTAGCGACGGGGGCGGCGTTTGTCCATCAGGGTATAGCCATCGTGGATGGCCACCCGGATCTCGTGGGCGTCGAAGTCATCGGCGTTAAGGAACACCACCTCGTTGGTGGCGACCACTGGCAGCTCGAACTCGGTAGCAATAGCCACCGCCATGTGCAAATAGACCTCTTCGTCGGGTCGACCGGTACGCAGCAGTTCGAGGTAGTAGGCATCGGGGAAGTGGGTCTGATAGAAGGCGACACACTGCTCGGTCATCTGCCGGTTACCCTTGAGCAGGAACTTGCCCACATCCCCCTCGCGCCCGCCGGAGAGCACGATCACCCCCTTGGCGTGTTCGGCAAGCCAGGCCTTGTCGATAACCGGCCGCCCTTGCACGTGGCCGCGCTGGTAACCGCGAGAAATAAGCAGGGTGATGTTCTGGTAGCCGTCGTTATCCATGGCTAGCAGGGTGAGACGGAACTGCTCGTCGCCGAGCTCATCGCTCTGCACCCAGAAGTCGGCCCCGACGATGGGCTTGATCCCCTTGCCGTGGGCCGCGCCATAGAAGCGCACCAGACCACACATGTTCATCTGATCGGTCAGCGCCAGCGCCGGCATGTTGTTGGCCGCAGCCGCCCCGACGATGGGGTTGATCTTCTGCAGGCCATCGACCATTGAGAAGTCGGAGTGGACTCGCAGGTGGATAAAACGGGGGTCAGCCATCGTCATCTCCTCTCGCTGCTCAAACTAAATGGCATGGTCTACTCGATCCCCAGTGCGCGGCGCACCGGTTTGAAGCTCTTGCGATATTCGGGCAACGGGCCACGCTCGGCCAGAATGGTGAGGTGCTCAGGCGTAGGGTAACCCTTGTGGCGGGCAAAACCATACTCGGGATGGCGACTGTCCAGCTCGGTCATCTCCGCATCTCGGGTCACCTTGGCGAGGATAGAAGCGGCGCTGATGGCGGCCACCAGGCTATCGCCCTTGACCACGGCACGCGCTTCCATCGGCAATGCAGGGCAACGGTTGCCATCGATAAAGACCAGCTCGGGGGTGACCTTCAACCCCGCCACGGCGCGCTGCATCGCCAGCATGGTGGCATGCAGGATGTTGAGCTCGTCGATCTCCTCCGGAGTGGCGCGACCGATGGCCCAGGCGAGCGCTTTCTCTTTGATCTCGTCAAACAGGGCGAGGCGCTTCTTCTCGGAGAGCTTCTTGGAGTCAGCCAGCCCGACAATGGGATTGGCGGGATCGAGAATGACTGAAGCGGTGACCACGTCACCCACCAGGGGGCCACGGCCCACTTCGTCCACACCGGCAACCAGCTTGTCGTCAGGAATATCGATCATCATCTTGTAGCCTTGAATCAAAACAGGCCCCGTGGGGCCTGACAGGGGTCGACTGGCGCGGCATCACCGCTCGGAAAACGGATTAACGGGCTGCGCGGCGCAATCGACGGTCCGAAATAGCGTTATCTGCCGAGCAGATCCGCCACCGCATCGGCGGCCTGCGAGTCGGCATTGCAGCGGATCAGCTGGTGCAGCTCGGTGAAGGTGTTGACCAGCGCACTGTTGTCGTGCTCGAAGTACTTGCTCACCTCTTCCACCAGATTCTCCGGGGTGCACTCGTGCTGGATGAGTTCCGGTACCAGCATGCGACCGGCCAGCAGGTTGGGCAGAGAGACAAATTCGGTCTTCACCAGTCGCTGGGCCAGCCAGTAGCTGAAGGGCTTGAGCTTGTAGCCCACCACCATCGGCTTTTTCACCAGCATGGCTTCGAGCGCTGCGGTGCCGGAGGCCAGCATCACCACGTCGGCGGCAATCATCGCCTCGCGGCCCTGCCCTTCCAGCAGCACCATGTCGAGACCCGGCGCGACCTCGGCCTTGATGGCCATAAACTGCTCGCGCCGTTTCTGGTTGACCAGCGGCACGATGAAGCCGAGATCCGGATAGCGCACCGTCAGGTGTTTGCACGCTTCGAGAAACAGGGGGGACATAAAGCCCACTTCTGCGGTGCGGCTGCCCGGCAGCACCGCCAGCCAGCGGCGATTGGCATCGATACCGAGATTGCGACGCACGGCAGCCTGATCCGGCACCAATGGAATATCATCCGCCATGGTGTGACCGACAAAACGGCAAGGGGCGTCGAAGCGGTCGTAGAAGGCTTTCTCGAATGGCAGGAAGGCGAGCACCATGTCGGTAGCGGCCTTGATCTTGTGAATGCGGTTCTGACGCCATGCCCATACCGAGGGGCTGACATAGTGAACCGTCTTGATACCGGCGCGGCGCAGTTTCAGCTCCACTCCGATATTGAAATCCGGTGCATCCACGCCGATGAAGATATCGGGCGGATTGGCAATAAAATGGCGCAACAGTTCGCGACGAACCTTGAGGATGCGCGGCAGACGGCCCAGCACCTCGGTGATCCCCATGACGGAGAGCTCTTCCATCTCGAACAGGGCCTTGACGCCGAGGGCCTGCATACGCGGCCCGGCGATCCCTTCAAACTGCGCATCCGGGTAGCTGGCTTGCAGCTCACGCACCAGACCGGCAGCCAGAATGTCGCCGGAGACCTCTCCGGCGACGATACCGATACGAACCGGATCAGGCACGGATGATCCCGCGCTCGTTATCTTTGAGGAAGTCCACATAGAGCTGGACGGCCGGTTCGGCTTGCGCCATCTCGATCAGCACCGGCAGCACCTCTTCGATGGTCTTGCCGGAGCGGAAGATCTCTTTGTAGGCACGCTTGACGGCAGAGATGGCCTCCGCACTGAAACCGCGGCGACGCAGACCTTCGGAGTTGACCCCGAACGGCTTGGCGTAGTTGCCGGCAGCCATCACGTAAGGCGGTACGTCCTTGTTCAGGGCGGCGCAGCCACCGACGAAGGCGTGGGAACCGACGCGACCGAACTGGTGAATGGCGGAGAGACCACCAAAGATCACGAAGTCACCGATCACCACGTGGCCCGCCAGGGTCGCGTTGTTGGCGAAGATGCAGTTGTCACCGATGATGCAGTCGTGGGCAACGTGAACGTTGACCATGAACAGGTTGCCGCTGCCCACCTTGGTCAGGGATTGATCCTGAATGGTGCCACGGTGGAAGGTGCAGTTCTCGCGAATGACGTTGTTGTCGCCAATCTCGAGGAAGGTGCGCTCACCGGCGTACTTCTTGTCCTGGCAATCCTCACCGATGGAGGTGTGCTGGAAGATCTTGTTGCCGCGACCAATCTTGGTCGGGCCCTTGATCACCACATGGGAACCTACCCAGGTGTTGTCACCGATTTCCACCTCGGCGCCGATGACAGAAAAGGGGCCGATTTCAACCCCTTTACCGATCACGGCAGACTCATGGACGATGGCAGTATCGTGAATGATGGCAGTCTGGTCGATCACGTGTGTTAAACCTCGCGTTTGGCGCACATCAGCTCGGCGGTACAGACCACTTCACCGTCGACGGTGGCGACACCGGTGAACTTGGCAATACCGCGACGCTCTTTCAGGAACTCCACGTCCAGCACCAGTTGGTCACCGGGGCCGACCGGGCGCTTGAAGCGAGCGTTGTCGATTGAGGCAAAATAATAGAGTTCGTTGGGAGACGGCTTGCCCACCATGGTAAAAGCCAGGATACCGGTGGCCTGTGCCATCGCTTCCAGGATCAGTACGCCCGGGAACACCGGCTTGGCCGGGAAGTGCCCCTGGAAGATCGGCTCGTTGAACGAGACGTTCTTGATGGCACGCAGGGTTTTGCGCTCATCGCTGATCTCGTAGTCGTCTACACGATCCACCATCAGAAACGGATAACGGTGGGGCAGCAGATCCATGATTTCCTGGATACCCAGGCTCTTCTTTTCAGTAGTCAAAACAGTACCCTATACCAATCGTGATTATTCTTGATCCAGCTTCTTCTCAAGCTTGCTTAACCGCTTGTGCATCTCTTCGATACGCATCACCCGGGCGGCGGTCTTGCGCCACTCTTTATTGGTTTGCAGAGGGATGCCGGAAGAGTAGACACCGGGCTCGGTAATGGGTCGCATCACCATGGCCATACCGGTAACGGTGGCCTGGTCGCAGATCTCCATATGCCCGTTAAAGACGGAAGCGCCGCCAATGATACAGTATTTGCCGACCTTGAGACTACCAGCCATCACGGTGGAACCCGCCACGGCGGTGCCGTAACCGATCTCCACGTTGTGGGCGATCTGGCACTGGTTGTCGATGATGACGTTGTCAGCGATGTGGGTATCTTCCAGCGCACCGCGGTCAATGGTGGTACAGGCACCGATCTCGACCCGGTTGCCAATGGTCACACCTCCGAGCTGGGGGATCTTGATCCACTCGCCACGCTCGTTGGCATAACCGAAACCATCGGCGCCGATCACTGTGCCGGATTGAACCAGACAGTCGGTACCCATGGTCACATTGTGATAGAGGGTGACGTTGGCCCACAGCCGGGAGCGGGCTCCCAGCCGGGTATTTTTGCCAACAAAACAGCCCGGGCCAATGCGTACATCGTCACCCAGCACGACGCCGGATTCGATCACTGCATTGGCGCCGATGGCCACTCTCTCGCCCAGTTGCACGTCAGCCGCGATAACGGCGCTCGGATGAATATCCGTGGCCGGCTGCGGGGTAGTGTCCAGCAGTTGGGCTACCCGGGCAAAGCCCACATAGGGGTCTTTGAGCACCAGGGCATTGGTGGGACAAAATGGCAGATCCGCTTCTGTAATGAGCACGGCGGTCGCCTTGCTCTGCTCCAGATAGTGCCGGTACTTTTTGTTGGACAGGAAGGTGATATCCCCCTCCCCGGCCTTTTCCAGTGTCGCTACCTTGCGGATTTCCAGGGTTCCGTCGCCATGGACCTGGGCCCCCAGTTGCTGGGCCAGCTGTGCGAGAGTGAATGCCATCAATTAGTTGCTCTTGCTTACCTGAGAAATAACCTGGCCGGAGATGTCCAGCTTGCTGGCGGCATACGGGGCGGCATTGCGCTCCAGCACCAGATCGTAACCATTGCTCTTGGCGATGGAATCGATGGCAGCCTGCACCTTGGTCAGGATCTTGTTGCGCTCTTCGGACTGACGGCGACCGTTGTCCTGCTCAAAGGCTTGACGCTTCTGGTTGAACTCCATCTGCAGCTTGGCCAGCTTCTCCTGGTTCTGCTTCTTCTGCTCGGCGCTCATGAAGGCTTCATCCTTGCGGAACTTCTCGACCAGCTTCTGGCCTTCCTGTTCCAACTTCTGCAGCTCACGCATGCGCGGCTCGAATTCACCTTTCAGCTTGGCTGCAACGGCTTCACGCTGGGGCAGCTTTTGGAAGACTTCGCCCATATCCACCACGGCGATCTTGGTCTCAGCGAAGGCAGAACCCATGCCGGCAGCCATCAGTGCAAAGCTCAAACCAGCTACTTTCAACGCTTTATTCACACTTACTCCTTGTTCCCTCATGGCGAGGGCTACCTGATTTACCCGATTATGCAAGCGGCGTTAGGACCGTCTTGTTACCTGGTGAGGCACGCATACCGCGCGTCCCATCATTGAAGACCCCCACCGCATGGGTGGGGGCAAAACTCTGCTTAGAAAGTACGACCGATGTTGAAGGAGAAGACTTCGGTGCGATCCCCTTCATATTTCTTGATCGGCTTGGCCAAGGCAAACACCAGCGGGCCCATCGGCGAGAGCCACTGCAGGGAGACACCGGCAGAGACCCGGATATTGCCCGGGTTGGAGTAGTCCTGGCTCAGATAGTTGCAATCAGAACCGGCGGCGCAAGGATATGCCCCGTTGGCAAAATCAGTGCTCCAGACGGTACCTGCGTCCATAAAGACGGTTGAACGGATCTGCGGACGATAGGTCTCGGAGACGAACGGGGTCGGGAAGACCAGCTCCAGTGAGGCGACGGCCAGAGCGTTACCACCCACCGAGGTGTCGGAACCTTCGTAGTAGCCAGTTTCACACGGCTGAGAACCCGTGCAACTGCCAGCACCCGGCTTGTTGTAGGTCTTGTAGATCGCCTTGGGACCAATGGTGTTGCTCTTGAAGCCACGTACCGTATCGAAACCACCGGCATAGTAGTTCTCGAAGAACGGCAGCATGGAGTCATCGCCATAGCCGTTACCGTAGGAGACACGACCCTTGCCGATCATTACCCAGCTGTGATCCGCATCGAGCGGGAAGTAGTGGGCATCTTCGGCAGAGAGCTTGTAGTACTGCAGCTCCATGCCCGGTACGGTCACCTTGGCGTTGATACGCTGACGATCGCCAGAAGTCGGGAACATCCCCTTGTTCAGGGTAGAGCGGGTCCAGCCAGCGGTGACATCGACGGTCACAAAGTCGAGGTTGGAACCATCCTGTGAGTAAGCATTCCAGAACTGATCCATCTGTACCGACTGGCGGTTATCATTCCACTGATCCCAGCAGTAGGTATTGCCATCAGTATCCGGATTGTCCTTCAGACACTCCTGATAGTTCTGGGCATTGAATGACGGGCGACTCAGCTTGGTGCTCTCGATACCGGTGCTGAAGTCGAGACGGTTGAACTCGTTGACCGGGAAGCCGCTGGAGAGACGGAAACCGATGGTTTCGTTCTCGTAATCGACAATATCGGCATCATCGGCGCGGAACTGGTTGTAGTAGACCCGACCACCCAGGCTGACACCATCCACTGTGAAGTAGGGGTCGTTGTAGCTCAGGTCAACGTTCTTGGAGTAGTCGTTGGTGCTGGCGTTGATGGAGACCTTTTTACCGGTACCCATAAAGTTGTCCTGGGAGATCCCCGCCTGCAGGCTCAGACCCGATTCGGTACCGTAACCGATACCGGCGTTGATGGAGCCTGCTGGCTGCTCCTTGACCTTGAAGTCGAGGTCAACCAGGTCATCGTTGCCCGGCACCCGCTTGGTGTCCACTTCGACGCTCTCGAAGTAGCCAAGACGGTTGAGACGACTCTTGGACTGCTCGATGTTGTCGGAGGAGAGCCAGGTACCCTCCATCTGGCGCATCTCGCGACGCAGCACCTGATCTTCGGTGGTGGCGTTACCGCTGAAGTTGATGTTGCGCACATAGACACGGGGGCCAGGCTCAACGTTGACGATCAGCTCCACTTCTTTGGTCTTGTCATTGACCTGCGGGAAGGTGACCACTTTCGGATAGGCGTAGCCGTAACGGCCGAGGAACTTGGATAGCACCTCTTCGGTATGAGTCACCTGACTGGCGGAGTAGGTGCTGCCGGCAGCGATCGGGATCAATCCCTTCATCTCGCCACCGCGATCGATCAGGTCACCCTTGAGCTGGACACCGGAGACCTTGTACTGCTCCCCTTCCTTGATGTTGAGGGTGACGTAGACGCCCTTCTTGTCGGGGGTCATGGAGACCTGGGTAGACTCCTGCTGGAAGCGGATATAGCCGCGGTCCATGTAGTAGGAGCGCAGGGTCTCGATATCACCGGCCAGTTTCTGCTTCTGATAGCGCTGGTCGGCGGTAAAGTTCCACCAGGGCACTTCGTCGCGCAGGGAGAGCTGGGCAATCAGCTTCTCTTCAGGGAAGACGCTGTTGCCGACAATGTTGATCTGCTGGATCTTGGCCGCTTCCCCTTCCACGAAGGTGAACTTGAGGTCGACCCGGTTGCGCGGCAACGGGGTGACGATGGCCTTGACCTTGGCTGAGTATTTACCCACGCCATAGTAGAAATCTTCCAGTCCCTTCTCGAGGGAGGTGAGTACGGTGCGATCCAGCGGATCACCCACACGGATACCGGAGGACTCCAGACTCTGGGTCAGTTGCTCCTCTTTGATATCCTTGTTGCCGGCAAACTCGATGCTGGAGATGGTCGGACGCTCCTTGACCATCACCTGCAGCACCTGGCCGTCACGGTAAACCTTCACATCCTCGAAGTTACCCGAGGCATAGAGCTTCTTGATGGCGCTGGCCAGAGCCACGGAGTCGACGGTATCACCAACCCGGATCGGCAGGTTCAACAGTGCGGCACCCAGGGTCACCCGTTGCAGACCTTCGACCTGGATATCTTGCACCACAAAAGAGGCAGGGGCCGCCTGGGCCAGGAAACTGGCACCCAGCAGGCAACTCAACACCAATGCTTTTTTAACAGCCATTTTGTTCTTATGTGTCCTTGTTGATGCTCTGGCCTCAGAGGCGAGCGAAATCGTTAAACAGCGCAATGCCCATCAATAACATCAGAATGGCGGCGCCGATCCTGAAACCCACTTCCTGTATTTTCTCTGATACCGGCTTGCCGGTGACCGCTTCGATCAGGAAATAGACCAGATGGCCACCATCGAGCACCGGCAGGGGGAACAGATTGATAATCCCCAGGTTGACGCTGATCAGCGCCAGAAAACTCAAGAAATAGACCAGACCATAGTCGGCACTGCTGCCGGCGCCCTTGGCAATGGAGATGGGGCCGCTCAGGTTGTCCAGCGACACGATGCCACCGATCAACTTGCCAATCATGTCAAAGGTGAGCGTGATCAGGCTCCAAGTCTTGTCCGCGCCATGCCACAGCGCCTGCAAAGGCCCATACTGTAACAGAATTCGATATTCATCCGGTAATGGAACCAGTTGCGGCGAGAGACCGACGAATCCTACCAGCTTGCCCTGCACCTTGCGGCTATCCGGGGTCAGGGTCACGTTGAGATCACTGTTGTTGCGCTCAACCACCACTTGCAGGGGTTCGCCCGGTGCCTGCTGCACCAGCTCGACAAACTGGGCCCACGCGGTAATGGGCTGATCGCCGACCTGTTTGATACGGTCACCGACCTGCAGCCCCGCCTTTTCACTGGCACTCTTGGCCACCACGACAGCCACGACTGGCAGCACTTTGCCACTCAAGGGGACGATCCCCAGACTACCGATGGGCGACTCTTTATCCGGATCGAAGGTCCAGCCGGTCAGCAACAAGGTTTTATCGGTGGCATAGCTGGTATTGGGTGCCTGCACCTTGAGAGTCACTGCATCATCACCCAGATGACTGATAAGAGCGTAGGTGACGCTCTCCCAGTCACCGGTCTGCTCATCGCCAACCCCGACAATCTCCATCCCTGGCAGCACACCCGCCTCAGCCACGATGGATGCCGGACGCACCTCACCAATCACCGGCTTGACGCTCGGCACCCCGATGATAAACATCAGCCAGAGGGCAAACAGGGCAAAGACGAAGTTGGCCATGGGACCTGCGGCGACAATCGCCATCCGCGCCCAGACACTCTTGTGGTTGAAGGCATACTGCTCGTCACCGGGCTTGAGTTCATCGACCCGGCCATCGAGCATCTTGACGTAACCGCCGAGCGGGATCAGCGCCAGCACATATTCGGTGCCATCCTTACCCATCCGGCGCCAGATCGCCTTGCCAAAACCGATGGAGAAGCGCTCAACGCGCACGCCACAACGGCGGGCAACCCAGAAGTGGCCGAACTCGTGCACCGCGACCAGCAGGCCGAGGGCAACAACAAAAGCACCGATGTTCCACAATACACCGCCCATCAACCAAGCTCCTCAATCAGGTAGTGAGCACGGGATCTGGCCGCACCGTCCAGGGCAAACAGATCATCGAGTGAACTCACAGCGCTGCTCTCCAGCGCCAGCATCACAGACTCGTTGATCCGGGCAATATCCATAAAGCCAATTCGTTCGGCCAGGAAGGCGGCAACCGCCTCTTCGTTGGCGGCATTGAGCGCAGTGGTCGCCGCTTGTCCCTTCTGGCAGGCATTGATGGCCAGCGCCAGACAGGGATAGCGATCATAATCAGGCCGGATAAAGCTGAACTCTCCGACACTGAAGAAATCCAAAGGTTCCACACTGGAGGGGATGCGATTGGGATAAGCCAGCGCATGGGCGATGGGGGTACACATATCCGGATTGCCCAGCTGAGCCAGCACGGAGCCATCCTTGTACTGCACCATGGAGTGGATCACCGACTGCGGGTGGATCACCACCTGGATCTGCTCGGGCGCCGCATTGAACAACCAGCGCGCCTCGATGTACTCCAGCCCCTTGTTGATCATGGTGGCAGAGTCGACCGAAATCTTTGCCCCCATCGACCAGTTGGGATGAGCGATGGCCTGCGCTGGCGTCACCTTGGCCAGTTCGCTTATCTCGGTGTAACGGAACGGGCCGCCGGAGCCGGTCAGCAAAATCTTGCTGATCCCCGCCGCCGCCAGATCGCAAAAACCGGGCTGGCGCTGCACGGCAGTCGGCAGACACTGGAAGATGGCGTTGTGTTCGCTGTCGATGGGCAGCAGCTCGGCACCATGCTCACGCACGGCCTCCATGAAGAAAGCACCGGACATCACCAGCGCCTCCTTGTTGGCCAGCAAAATACGCTTGCCGGCACGTACCGCGGCCATGGTCGGGGCCAGTCCGGCCGCCCCCACAATAGCGGCCATCACGCTATGGGCGTCGGGGTGAGCGGCAACCTCGCAAAGGGCTGCTGCACCAGACATGACCTGGGTCGCACTGCCGTGCGCTTTCAGACGGGCAGCCAGTTCACGGGCGGCCTCCTCATCGACCATCACGGCAAAACGGGGGGAGAATTCGAGGCAGTCCCGCAACATGGCATCCACGTTGCGGGCGGCGGTCAACGCCAACACTTGCCAACTGCCCGGGTTATGGCGCAGCACTTTCAAGGTACTCTGACCGATGGAGCCGGAGGCCCCCAGAATAACCAATGACTTGTGCATCAAAACTCCTGACTGAGTAGCAGATAACTGAGCAGAAACACCGGCAGGGCGGCGGTCAGGCTGTCAATCCGGTCGAGAATGCCGCCATGACCCGGCAGCAGGGTGCCGGAGTCCTTGATGCCCGCTTCGCGCTTGAACATGCTTTCGGTCAGATCGCCGAGTACGGAGGCCAGCACCGCCAGCAGAGAGCAAAACAGCACGGTGATCATCTTGGCAGGAACAAATCCCATCGACCAGGTAACGCCGATGGCCAACAGGCTGGCGGTAAAGAGGCCGCCACACATTCCTTCAATGGTTTTGCCCGGACTGACGGCGGGGGCAAGCTTGCGCTTACCGAACGCCTTGCCGAAAAAATACGCGCCAGAATCTGCCGCCCAGACCAGTCCCATCACGAACAACAGGATCCAGGCCCCCATCATGGGGTCATGGTAAAAGTTGTAACCACGGATAGCGACCAGCGACCAGAAGAAAGGAACCAGGGTCACCAGACCAAACAGCGACTTGAGCCAGATAGACTCTTTCCACAGCTTGGCGCTTTGGGGATAACGCAGCACCAGCAGCAGACCCAGCAACCACCAGCTTACCGCGGTCCAGAGCACGCCCATCACGAGGGGGTGCAGGTGGGGCGTCCAGAGTTGCTCCACCGGCAGCCAAAAGAGGCTGGCACCGAGCAACAGACAAAATACGATGGGTAACCATTGCTGCGGAGCAGCAGAGACAAACCCGCTCCATTCGCGACTGGCCAACAAAAACACCAGCGCAGCCAACAGGGCAAAAAATTTCAATGGCAGAAAGAAGAGGGCCCCCAACACCAGGGGGATCAACATCAAAGCAGTAATAATTCGTTGTTTTAGCAAAAGAAACCTCTCTCTTGGGAGCGGGGTTTAGCCGGTCTGCTGCTCGGCGTTCAATTCCCGTATCTGTTCACCCGTGCAACCGAAGCGACGCTCGCGGGCAACGAAAGAGGCGACCGCCTCACTGAACTCGGCCTCGTTGAAATCGGGCCACAATACCGGGGTAAAATAGAGCTCGGCATAGGCGAGCTGCCATAACACAAAGTTGCTGATGCGATGATCGCCACCTGTGCGGATCAACAGGTCCACGGGTGGCAGATCGGCCATGCAAACCTCACGGGTCAACATGGATTCATCAATGTCGTCAGCGGCCAGTTCACCGGCCGCCACTGCTTTAGCCAGCTTGCGGGTCGCCTGGGCGATATCCCACTGGCCGCCATAGTTGGCCGCAATGTTCAGGGTCAACCCTTTGTTATTGGCGGTCAAGGCCTCCGCCTTGGCGATTTTGGCCTGCAACCGCTCACTAAAGCGAGCTGTATCGCCAATCACCTTGAGCCGGATCCCGTTGTTGTGCAGTTTCTGCACCTCACGACCCAGCACTGTGATGAACAGTTCCATCAAGGCACTGACCTCCCCTTCCGGGCGGCGCCAGTTCTCGCTGGAGAATGCAAACAGGGTCAATGCCTCGATCTTGGCACGCGCAGCAAAGGTAACGGCCTCGCGCACTGACTTGACGCCCGCCTTGTGGCCATAAACCCGCATTTTGCCTCGGTTCTGGGCCCAGCGACCGTTACCATCCATGATGATGGCGACGTGACGGGGTAAAGACGAGTTGGCACAATCACCCAACGCAGCCAAAAGCGACATGTAATTCTCCCACAAAGACAAAAGCGCCGTGCAGGGGCACTACACGGCGCTCGTAATATACCTTTCAGACGGTTAGATTTCCATTAGCTCCTTCTCCTTTACGGCAAGGGCCTCATCGACCAGCTTGATGTAGGAGTCGGTCAGTTTCTGGATCTCTTCCTGGGCGCGACGGTCATCGTCTTCGGAGATCTCTTTGTCCTTCAGCAGCGCTTTCAGATCAGCGTTGGCATCACGACGGATGTTGCGCACGGCAACACGGGCGTTTTCCGCTTCGGCACGGACGATCTTGGTCAGGTCGCGACGGCGCTCTTCGGTCAGCGGCGGCAGCGGCACACGCAGGGTCTGGCCATTGCTGGACGGGTTCAGGCCCAGATCGGAGGTCAGGATCGCCTTCTCTACCGCCTGGATCATGGAGCGGTCAAAAATGGAGATGGAGAGGGTGCGAGCATCTTCTGCCACGACGTTGGCCAACTGTTTCAGCGGAGTGGCAGCACCGTAATACTCAACCTGGATGCCGTCGAGCAGGCTCGGATGAGCGCGGCCGGTACGGATCTTGGACATTTGAGTCTTGAGCGCTTCTACGCTCTTGCCCATACGGTCCTTGGCGTCGTTTTTAATCTCGTTGATCACAGTGGTTTTCCTTTTGGCGAACGAGCCGCTACACGGCCCGTGTCTATCTTATTTACTGACGTGATGGATAGGATAAGAGCGCCAGGTGGCTCACTTTTATCTTATTTACCAACGTGGTGGATCAGAGTGCCTTCCGGTTCACCCATGACAACCCGGCGCAGGGCACCCGGTTTGTTCATGTTGAACACGCGGATCGGCAGATCATGGTCACGTGCCAGGGTAAAGGCAGCAAGATCCATCACCTTGAGCTCTTTTTCAAGAACTTCATCATAACTCAGTTCATGATACAGCACGGCATCCGGATTCTTGACCGGATCTTCGTTGTATACACCATCAACCTTGGTGGCTTTGAGCACCACGTCAGCTTCGATCTCGATCCCGCGCAGGCAAGCCGCAGAATCGGTAGTGAAGAAGGGGTTGCCGGTACCGGCAGAGAAGATAACGACTTTGCCAGCACGCAGCTGGCTGATTGCCTCGGCCCAGCTGTAGGAGTCGCAGACGCCTTGCAGGGAGATGGCAGACATCAGACGGGCATTCACATAAGCACGATGCAGGGCATCACGCATGGCCAGACCGTTCATCACGGTTGCCAGCATACCCATGTGGTCGCCCACCACGCGGTTCATGCCCGCTTTGGCAAGACCGGCACCACGGAACAGGTTGCCGCCACCGATGACCAGACCGACCTGAACACCCAACTCAACCAGTTCTTTGATCTCTTGGGCCATCCGCTCCAGCACCGCCGGATCAATGCCGAAACCCTCGGATCCTTGCAGGGCTTCACCACTCAACTTCAGAAGAACACGTCTGTATGCAGGTTTGGGATTGGTACTCATGTCACTGATTCCTGGTCATATAAAGACCGCGACATAAGTCGCGGTCTGGGGAAACGGAAAAACCGGTTCGATTAGGCCTTTTGAGCGGCCGCGATTTGGGCTGCAACTTCAGCAGCGAAATCGGTCTCTTGCTTCTCGATGCCTTCGCCCACTTCGAAACGGGTGAAGGAAACAACGTCAGCGCCTTCTTTCTTCAGCAGCTCGGCAACGGTCATGGAAGGATCTTTCACGAACGGTTGACCAGTCAGGGAAACCTCACCGGTGAACTTCTTCATGCGGCCTTCAACCATCTTCTCGGCGATCTCTTTCGGCTTGCCGGAGTTGATGGCGATGTCGATCTGGATTTCGCGCTCTTTGGCAACGACTTCAGCAGACACGTCTTCAGGCTTGACGAATTGCGGGCTGTTGGCAGCAACGTGCATGGCCAGATCTTTGGCCAGCTCGGCAGAACCACCGGTCAGCTTGGTGATAACACCAATGCGGGAACCGTGAACGTAGGTACCCAGGTTGTCACCTTCAACCAGCATCACGCGACGCAGGTTCATGTTCTCACCGATCTTGGCGATCAGGTTGGTGATGGTCAGCTCGACGGATTCGCCGTTACCGAAGTCAGCGGCTTTCAGCGCGTCAACGTCAGCAATTTTCTGGGTCGCAGCGATGTCAGCGATCTTCTGGCCCATTGCCATGAAGCTGGCATCTTTGGCGACGAAGTCGGTTTCGCTGTTCAGCTCGATCATGACGGCAACGTTGCCTTCGGTGCGAGCAAAGATAACGCCTTCAGCGGCGATACGGCCAGCTTTCTTGGCGGCTTTGGCCTGACCGGATTTGCGCATGTTCTCAATTGCCAGCTCGATATCACCAGCAGCTTCTTCCAGTGCTTTTTTGCAATCCATCATGCCAGCGGCAGTGCGCTCGCGCAGTTCTTTTACCAGGGCGGCAGTAACGTTAGCCATGTCCAGTATCCTCGGTCTTGAATTGACAAGAAACAGGGGCCACAAGGGCCCCTGCTAACCAATTACATCAGCTTGGTTAATAAGGGCTTTACAGTCCTTATCAATTACTCAGCTTCAACGAAGCCATCTTGTTCGGCTTGAACAACGATGTCCTGAGCGCGAGCTTCCAGTACGGTGTCAGCAGCAGCATTCAGGTACAGCTGTACGGCACGGATAGCGTCGTCGTTACCCGGGATGACATAGTCAACGCCGTCCGGGTTGGAGTTGGTATCAACGATGGAAACTACCGGGATACCCAGGTTATTGGCTTCTTTGATAGCGATATGCTCGTGGTCGGCATCGACAACGAACAGAACGTCAGGCAGGCCGCCCATGTTCTTGATACCACCCAGGCTCTTCTCCAGCTTTTCCATTTCGCGAGTACGCATCAGCGCCTCTTTCTTGGTCAGCTTGTCGAAGGTACCGTCTTGGCTCTGGGTTTCCAGATCTTTCAGGCGCTTGATAGACTGACGAACGGTTTTCCAGTTGGTCAGCATACCGCCCAGCCAGCGGTGGTTTACATAGAACTGGTCGCAACGCTCAGCGGCTTCTTTTACGGCTTCAGACGCGGCACGCTTGGTACCAACGAACAGTACCTTGCCTTTCTTGGCAGCTACGGAGCTGATGAAGTTCATGGCATCGTCAAACATCGGAACGGTTTTTTCCAGGTTGATGATGTGAACTTTGCTGCGGGCACCGAAGATGTAGGATTTCATTTTCGGGTTCCAGTAACGAGTCTGGTGACCGAAGTGAACGCCGGCTTGCAGCATGTCGCGCATAGAAACTTTAGCCATTTTATACCTCTGTATTGGGGTTAGGCCTCCACACATCCCATATAACCGACCTGTTAAGGCACCCCGGCATATGTGTCGATGTGTGTGTGTTGTTTAAGTAAGGGTGATGAAATCGGGACGCAAGTTCCCCATTCCGGCGCGCTTTATACCATAACTTTGTTCAGGACACCACCGGCCGACACCCTAAACAGGTGTAAATATGGATCGCGCCAGAGGATGCTGCGACGCTGATTTGACGTTGTGATGACAATCACACTGGAAGTACGCGGGGGTTGCGGATAAAATTTTGCCCTGATTGCAAACGCATCTATTTTTCATTACCTGTCCTGTCTGCCCTCGCAGGCCCAGTGGCAGGCCGCAAGAGAGATCCCATGTCCATTAAAATCAAGACACCGGAAGAGATTGAAAAGATGCGCGTTGCCGGCCAATTGGCCGCCGATGTGCTGGTCATGATTGCGCCCCATGTCAAAGCTGGCGTCACCACTGACGAACTGAACACCCTCTGCCACGACTATATTGTAGACGTACAACAGGCGGTTCCAGCTCCGCTCAACTACCACGGCTTCCCCAAATCCATCTGCACCTCGGTGAACGATGTGATCTGCCACGGTATCCCGAATCACAAGAAGCTGCGTGATGGCGACATCATCAACCTGGATATCACCGTCATCAAGGATGGCTACCACGGCGATACCTCGGCCATGTTCATCGTGGGTGAAACCACCCCGCTGCGCCGCCAGCTCTGCAAGGTTGCGCAAGAGAGCCTCTACGCCGCCATCAAGAAGGTGCGTCCGGGTGCCTGTATCACCGAAATCGGCGCAGTGATCCAGCCCATCGTCGAGAAGGCCGGCTTCTCCGTGGTGCGTGACTACTGCGGTCACGGTATCGGTGCCGAGTTCCACGAAGAGCCGCAGATCCTCCACTACCGCAACAGCGGCAAGCTGGAGCTGAAAGCGGGCATGTGCTTCACCATCGAACCGATGGTCAACAGCAAGAAGTATCACTGCAAGGTCAATCCGAAGGATGGCTGGACCGTAACCACCAAGGATGGCGGCGACTCCGCCCAGTGGGAACACACCCTGCTGGTGACCGAGGATGGCTGCGAGGTGCTCACCCTGCGCCCCGATGACACTATCGACCGCTTCATCAAACACAGCTAACATCGAACCCCGGCCCTGAACTTCCAAAGCGCCGGGGTTTTTACTTCTGTTTCAGCCGTTTGCCTGCCACTTGCGTGTGAGATGCCATGGACGCCAGCCTGCTTTCCCCCCATTTGTTACCCGATGACCAGCTCACTCGCGACAACTGCAAAGAGTACCTGAGCCGCTTTCTCGGCTGGCTGCACGCCCGTTTCGATGCCGGCGACAACATCATCGAGCTGGTCGCCACCCGCTCCGAGTACATGGATCAGTTGCTCTGCCGGTTGTGGCAGAAGTTCGGCTTCGACAAGAGCGACCTCACCCTCATCGCGGTAGGCGGTTATGGCCGTGGCGAGCTGCACCCCCACTCCGACATCGACCTGCTGATCCTCTATGATGGCGACGAACTGGACGAAGTGCTGGGGCTGCGCATCGGCGAGTTCATCACCTTGCTGTGGGATCTCAAGCTGGAGGTGGGTCAGGCGGTGCGCAACGTGGCGGAGTGCCTCGAGCAGGGGCGCGCCGATATCACGGTCGCCACCAACCTCATCGAGGCCCGCTACATCACAGGCCGCCAGGAGGGCTTCCGGCAACTGAAAGAGGCCACCGGCCCCCAGCACTTCTGGCCAAGCGAAGCCTTCTTTCGCGCCAAGCGCCAGGAGCAGGCGGAGCGTCATCAACAGTTTCTCGGCACCGCCTACAAGCTGGAGCCCGATCTCAAGAGCAATCCGGGCGGCCTGCGCGACATTCAAACCCTCGCCTGGGTCGCCCGCCGCCACTTTGGCGCCACTACCTTGTTCGAGATGACCAGCCACGGCTTTCTCAACCGCGCCGAGTACCGCGAGCTGCTCGACTGCCAGAATTTTCTCTGGAAGGTGCGTTTCGCCCTGCACATGGCCATCAATAAGGGGGATAACCGCCTGCTGTTCGATCGCCAGCGCACCGTGGCCCAGATGTTGGGGTTCGAGGGGGAAGGCAACACTCCGGTCGAGCAGATGATGAAACGCTTCTATCAGACGGTACGGCGGGTCTCCGAGCTCAACGAGATGCTGCTGCAGCTGTTTGACGAGGCGATCCTCGGCAACACCGCCATGGATGTGCGCCGCCTCTCCGACGAGTTCCAGCTCCGTGGCCGCCTCATCGATGCGGTGGATGCGGAGCTGTTTAGCCGTGAACCGGCCGCTATCCTGCGCCTCTTCTATCAGATGGCCCAGCATCCCGAGATTGCAGGGATCCACTCCGCCACCTTGCGCCAACTGCGCGAGGCGCGCCGCAAACTCAACTGCTGGTTGCAGGATCTGCCCGACTGCCGTCGCCTCTTTATGGCGCTGCTGCGCCACCCCAACGGCATCGGCCTGCCGCTCACCCTGATGCACAAATACGGCATCCTCGCCGCCTATCTGCCCCAATGGAACCTGATCGTCGGCCAGATGCAGTTCGACATGTTCCACGCCTACACGGTAGATGAGCACACCCATCGGCTGCTCAAGAACATTCATCAGTTTCCCAATCCGGCCAGTCGCCAGAGCCACCCGCTCTGCCACGAGGTCTTCACCCGGCTGCGCAAACCGGAGCTACTCAGCATCGCAGCCCTGTTCCACGATATCGCCAAGGGGCGGCGTGGCGATCACTCGGAGCTCGGCGCCGTCGATGCGCTGGAGTTCTGCCAGCTGCACGGTCTGGATCGCTACGAGAGCCGACTGGTCGCCTGGCTGGTGCGCCATCACCTGCTGATGTCGGTTACCGCCCAGCGCCGCGACATCTATGACCCCGACGTGGTCACCGATTTTGCCCAGAAGGTGCGCGACGAGCAGCATCTCGACCTGCTCTACTGCCTCACCGTGGCCGATATCTGCGCCACCAACGATACCCTGTGGAACGATTGGAAGGGCACCCTGCTGCGGGAGCTCTACTTCGCGACCCAGAAGGCGCTGCGCCAGGGGTTGGAGAACCCGCCCGACATGCGGCTGCGCATTCGCGAAAACCAGCGTCAGGCCAAGCAACTGCTTGCGCAACGGGATGTATCGGAAGAGGCGATCAATCAGCTCTGGGCCGATTTCAAGGCCGACTACTTCCTGCGCCACAGCCCGGAGCAGATCGCCTGGCACTGCCGCCACATCATCGAGCATGGCGACAATCCGGCACCGCTGGTGATCATCGGCAAACACCCGACCCGCGGCGGCAGCGAGGTGTTTATCTACTGCCGCGACACGCCGAATCTGTTTGCCACCGTGGCCTCGGCGCTGGATCAGAAGAACCTTAACATCCACGACGCCCAGATCATGAACTCGCGCAGCAACTATGTGCTCGATACCTTCGTGGTACTGGAGCCAAGCGGCGAACCCATCAGCCCCAACCGTACCGCCACCATCAAGAAGGCGCTGGAGAAGGCGCTGCAGGAGCCGGGCAAGCTGGTGCTGCGCAACAAGCCGCTGTCGCGGCGCCACCGTCAGTTCAGCGTGCCGACCCGGGTGGTCTTCCTGCCCCGCTCTTCGCCCACTAAAGGGGAGAGCCGTCACACCCTGATGGAGCTGACGGCCCTCGATACCCCCGGCCTGCTGGCCCGGATCGGTGCCGTTTTCCAGCAGTGCGGGCTGTCGCTCCACGCCGCCAAAATCGCCACTTTCGGTGAGAGGGTCGAGGACTTTTTCAGCCTGACCAGCCTCGATGGCGAACCATTGACCGCCGAGCAGCAAAAACAGCTCGAAGAGCGACTGGTACACCAACTCAATCCCCAACAGTCGGTACTGGATTAAGCGAAGAGTGATTCGA
Source organism: Aeromonas sp. s7(2024) (assembly GCF_040907825.1). NCBI lineage: Bacteria > Pseudomonadati > Pseudomonadota > Gammaproteobacteria > Aeromonadales > Aeromonadaceae > Aeromonas > Aeromonas sp. s7(2024). The sequence goes on along the minus strand of NZ_JBFOCM010000035.1, from coordinate 164,183 downwards.
AAGAGGCTGATTGTCGGGCGTTTTTTGCCATACCAAACAACTGGTTGGCGCACACCGGATGAAGAAATGGTCGCTGGCCGGAAGAATTCCGGTCAACCCCTTAAAAAGGGTCGGAAAAGTGTGATACAACAAACAGAATTTTTTAAAGGAAACCTGTCATGACCGAGTTGCAACAGATCATTGAAGCGGCCTTCGAGCGCCGCGACACCATTACTCCGGGCTCCGTGGATAGCGCCACCAAGTCCGCCATCCTGCAAGCCATCGACCTGCTGGACTCCGGCAAAGCACGGGTTGCCGAGAAGATCGCCGGTGAGTGGGTTGTCCATCAGTGGTTGAAGAAAGCGGTACTGCTCTACTTCCGCATCAACGACAACGGCATCATCAAGGGCGACGATGCCCAATACTACGACAAGGTTCCCCTCAAGTTCTCCAACTACACCGCTGAGCAGTTCAAGGAAGCGGGTGTGCGCGTGGTGCCGCCGGCAACAGCCCGCAAAGGCTCTTTTATCGCCCCCAATACCGTGCTGATGCCCTCCTATGTCAACATCGGCGCCTTCGTTGACGAAGGTACCATGGTCGATACCTGGGCCACTGTCGGCTCTTGCGCCCAGATCGGTAAGAACGTCCACCTCTCCGGCGGCGTCGGCATCGGCGGCGTACTGGAACCGCTGCAGGCCAACCCGACCATCATCGAAGACAACTGCTTTATCGGTGCCCGCTCCGAAGTTGTTGAAGGGGTGATCGTCGAGGAAGGTTCCGTCATCTCCATGGGCGTCTTCATCGGTCAGTCCACCCGCATCTATGACCGCGAAACCGGCGAGATCCACTACGGCCGTGTACCGGCTGGCTCCGTGGTCGTCTCCGGCTCCCTGCCCTCCAAGTGCGGCAAGTACAGCCTCTACGCGGCGGTGATCGTCAAAAAGGTCGATGCCAAAACCCGTGCCAAAGTCGGCATCAACGCCCTGCTGCGCTCCATCGACGAGTAATCAGCATTGTTGTGATGAAAGGGCGCCTGATGGCGCCCTTTTCATTTTGGCGCCCCTGTCACAGGCAAGCCATGAGGCATCGGTTAAGATGGATGGGACAGGATCGTTTCAAACCGAGGAAGCCTGATGTACGAGAATCTGAAGAGCCTGGGGATCCAGGATCCCGCCTCCGTCGACAGCTACACCCTGCGCCAGGAGGCCAACCACGACATCCTCAAGATCTACTTCAAGAAGCAGAAGGGCGAGTTCTTCGCCAAGAGTGTCAAATTCAAGTATCCCCGCCAGCGCAAGACCATGCTGGTCGACTCCGGTACCCATGAGTACAAGGATGTCACCGAGATCAACGCCAACCTCAAATATGTGGTGGATGAGCTGGATAACCTGACCCAGGGCGTCCATCAGCAGGCCGACCCGGACATCAAGCAGAAGATCCTGCGCGACCTGCGCCATCTGGAAAAAGTGGTACAGAACAAGATCAGCGAAATCGAACGGGATCTGGAGAAACTCTAATCCCCTCGACTCGACAAAAGAGCGCCCAGGTGGCGCTCTTTTTATTGGCTGATTACTGGATGACTTTATCTGGCTATAAGGTTGATCTGGTGATTGTGTGCGATAAGGCGAGCGAGGCACAATGCCGACAGAGGGCATCCCGTTACATATCGCATCTTGGGCAAAGAGACTCCTGCCGAGATCGATCTACAGCGACTCGCACGCTACAAGCAACCAAAAATAGCAAGAGGGAGGCTTTCGCCTCCCTCTTCAAGAACTCTGGTATTCAGGCAACAGAATTAGTTGCTCTTCATCCAGATGTCCATGTCGGTTTTCAGGTTGTCGGACTTGGTACCGAAGATGGCTTGAACGCCGGAACCAGCCACTACCACACCGGCAGCACCCAGTTTCTTCAGACCAGCCTGGTCAACCTTGGCAACATCTTTCACGCCAACACGCAGACGGGTGATGCAGGCATCCAGAGAAGCGATGTTCTCTTTACCACCGAAGGCGGCAACCAGAGCAGCAGACATCTCGTCTTTGCCTTGGCCAACGGCCTCTTCAGCAGTCTCGTCTTCACGACCCGGGGTTTTCAGGTTCATGGCACGGATAACGAAGCTGAATACCACGTAGTAGATGGCCGCGTAAACCAGACCCAGACCAACCAGCAGCAGCATGTTGTCGGCACGCGGTGATTGCACCACGAAGTCGATAAAGCCGTTGGAGAAGGTGTGACCGTGTACGATACCCAGAGAGTTGGTCAGCACATAAGCCAGGCCAGCCAGTACAGCGTGAATTGCGTACAGAACCGGAGCGATGAACAGGAAGGAGAATTCAATCGGCTCGGTGATACCGGTCAGGAAAGAGGTCAGGGCTGCAGAGGCCATGATACCAACGATCTTGGCACGGTTTTCCGGCTTGGCAGCGTGAGCAATGGCGAACGCAGCAGCAGGCAGACCGAACATTTTGAACAGATAGCCACCAGCCAGCTGACCGAAGCCGTTACCGGCAGCGCGGGAAGCGTCATCAGCAGTCAGGAAGCAGGTCATGATACCGTGAACAGTTTCACCGGCACCGTTGACGCAGGTACCAGCCTGATAGAAGAACGGTACGTTCCAGATGTGGTGCAGACCGAACGGGATCAGGGAGCGCTCAACCACGCCGTAGATACCGAAGGCCAGTACCGGGTTCTGGTTGGCAGCCCAGTCAGAGAAGGCGCCGATGGCGCCACCCACTGGCGGCCAAATCACGGACAGGATCACACCCAGACCGATGGAGAGGAAACCGGTGATGATGGGTACGGCACGTTTGCCCGCGAAGAAGCCCAGGTACTCTGGCAGCTGGATCTTGTAGAAACGGTTGAAGGCCCAAGCAGCGATACCACCGGCCAGGATACCACCCAGCACGCCGGTTTCGATGGTTTCAACACCCATCACAGGTGCCATGACCTTCAGGGTTGCAACCATGATGCCGTAGCCAACGATGGCTGACAGACCGGATACACCGTCGTTATTGGTAAAGCCCAGAGCAACACCCACTGCGAACAGCAGGGCCATCTGGCCAAATACGGAACCACCGGCTTGCTCCATCAACTGGGAGACAATTTCCGGCATCCAGCTGAAGTGGGCAGCACCCACCCCCAGCAGAATACCTGCGACTGGCAAGACTGATACTGGCAGCATCAGCGCCTTACCAACCTTTTGCAGATTAGAGAAAGCATTTTTGAACATTGTGTGCGCTCCTGAATGGATTGTCGTCCCTGAACGATCTATCTGGATGAAATAAGCACTGATTCATTCAGATATCTTCGAGTCGGGCTTGTTTATTTTGACCATCAGAATATAACCCAGCGGGTCATAAATTGCTGCTTTCGAAGGCGGGGGAATATTGAATTTGGAGGGAAGATCACAACTTGTTTAGCGGCTAAAAAACGCATCTGATACAAGTTAATAATCTGCATTATCACTTTATTACAAAGACATATAAATAGCAGTTTCACTTTGTATTTTAATAATACTGTTTACATCAAAAAGCAACTCACTGTAACCTAATGTAACGGCGTGATTTTTATTTATTACAGTCTACCGATTAAAAAGGCCTCCAACAAGGGAGGCCTCAATAAATATATCTGACCAGTAAATGGTCGTATTATTCTATTTTTGCGAGCGCTTGACCGCATCAATAAACACGCTTTTTGCCTTGGTTGAACCGGCCCGCTCGGCCTCGTTCACCAGCTTCATCGCCTTGTCGATATCCCCCGCCTTGACCGCTTTTTCGATCTGACTCTGGTAGAAGGCTTCTGTTTCACTCAACATGGCAGGAGCAGGTTTGGCTGCGGTTGCCCCAGCCACTGCAGTTGCAGCGGTAGCAACTGGCACAACCAACTTGTTAGGGGTCGCATCCACGATCGGTGTATTGGCATCGATCGCTTCCTGGTAAACCGGCTTGTAGAAGTTATCCCCCAGTGCACTGGCACTCATATCTTCCACATCAATCTTGACCACACCCCATGCAGAGTGCGGGATCAACGGATCCTTGGCACCATAATCCTGCACGCTCAAGGACTTGGCCATCATCTTGGAAGGACTCATGGCTTGGGTGGTCTGGCTCAAGGTTGCCTGAGTGGTGTAAATCACCATATAGGTTTCATTGTTCGGATTGCCGACATAGGAACGGTCGATGGTAAAGACGCCTTCAACCCGATCGCCATCCAACATACGCGCTGGTTTGTAGGTAATGATGTCAGCACCAATGGTGCGGGTCGGCTTGAACTGGGAATCCAGCAGCAACACTGTGGGGTTAAACAATGTCTTGTCAATCAGACCCGCAACTGTGATCTTGAGATCACCGGAATTGGTCGGCAATTTGAAGGCGGCGTAATAGCTCTTGCCTTCCGGGAAGTTGAATGCCGGAGAGCTGCCATCTATGGCAACCACTCTTTTCTGCTCAGCAGCCAACGGCTGATACTGCAACTCGTTGATATTAGTGCAACATACGGTGGCTGAGCCGAGCTGCTGAAGTGCGCTGGCACGGCTATCGAGGATGCTCTTGTACTCCTGAGTCGGAGCCACCGTTGCCTCAAGCGACGCACATGCCGTCATCAGAGTGGAACACAAAATCGTCAACGCTACCTTGCTATATTTCATCTGCATACCCTACACGCCATCTTGAAAAAAAGAGCCCCCGACAAGCGGGGGCGACTTGAAATCAGGTGATGGAGAGATTACCACCAAGCTTCAGCTTGTACACCGAAGTTCCAAGCATCGTCTTGGTTAACTCCGTTGCTATCTGCACGGAAAGCCCCATCTTGCTGTACATAGGAGGCGAAAACACGGATTTCAGGACGAGCCCAGAAGCCGGAACCAGCAGACCAAGCCTGAGCCAAAGTATACTTGGTGCCATCAGTGGAGGACTCTACCCCACCTTTCTTGGTCTGGTTATCCTTGAAGTAACCCACCTCTGCGATGGTCTTCATTACATCATTCCATTTGTACATCGGGCGAACTACTGCAGAGAAAGTATCTTTATCGTCATACTGAGTGCCCCACTCAGTAAAGTCTTTGGCCTGTGCATAAATCAACTGATGGCCAAATTCAACCTTGTCACCAACTGGCAATACACCCCAGTTGATAAGACGGAAGCCATCACCACTGCTGGAGTTAGACTGCAGACCACTCCCTGAACCGGCACCATAGCTAACACCTTGAGCAGCCAGACCATCCATAAAGTACTGAACTACAGTCTTGTTGAAACCACCCAACATTGACTGGGTCAGCTCGGCGGTCAGCATGTGTCCATCGTTGATATTAGGATTCTGCTTGTCTTGCAAATCAGTCGGGTTGGCCATGGCAAAGTCATAACCAACTTCAAGAGATGCATCAGTCCACAACGGGATACCGGCATAACGGATATCAAATACGTTGGTATCCATTGTCTTTGCTGATGGATCACCAGTAATTGCATCCCATGGGTCGTTACGCAGTACAGCAACAGAGAGCTTGCCAGGACCAACCTCAATATTTTCTACACCAGCACCGGCACCGGAAACATCCCAGTAGTAGGTATCGGAGATATGGATGTCATGACGTTGGTAGTAACGCTTACCCGCCCACAGGGTTTCGTTCCCACCAAACAGGTTTTTAGCCTGCACATTGAACTGGCGAAGAGCAAAGTCTGCATCTTTTCCATCAACACTCTCCCAGTCACGCTTCTGGTTTGAGGTCATGGCAAACATGGAGTCGACATAGAAAGTCTGGTTGTTCTTGTTGTAAACCTCTTGGCCCAGCTGAACTTCACCATAAGTGTCATTTTCTTGACCAAGACGACCCAAGCGGTTTTTACCCGCAGTTCCCAAACTTTGCATATCGCCGTTATCGGAAACACCGACGCCGGAACGGAAGTAACCGTGGAAATCTACGGCAAAGGCGGCTTGGGAAGCCAGGGCGGCAGTAACAGCTGCTGCAATCGGGAGCCACTTCATTTTCATTGTCATATTCCTTATTTCCCGCAGTGAGGAGTGTGATCCTGAATATTCAACTTCTTATCACCATGTAATCCTGTTGGTGATAACCGAGGTTGATTATAGGGAGCGTATTTCACGACAAATATGAAGCGACTCACAAAATGGCGACAAATCGCTCGGCAAACGATCGCCACAACACCTGTTAGCAAAAAAACGTCCAACAAGGCAACAATTAACCAATAAAATCGCAGAACAAGCGATCGCACCAAACTTGAAAGCGTTACCAGCAATTAATTTGCGACTGAACCAAAGTCATTATTTTACGTTCGAATGACAAAAACATGACTGAGATCGCTTTCAAGATTGAACTTTTATTTGGAGAACGGGTCTGCGGTGCGCTTGAAACCATTACGCCGATGGAATGCCAAAAGGGGAAAATATCCCTCCGCCACTATCGACAATAAGCGTGGGAAATATGCTTGCTGAGTGAGATGACATTTGTGCAAATAACAATCCCCTGCCAGTTAAGGATCAGGGGATTGATATGGCTCTATTTCAAAGAATATTCAGGGCTGAATATCCCACTTTTTCAGCCAGCTGAGTGCCACCTGTTCGGGTTCATCGTGCACGGTGGCATCCAGCTCCAGCGGGGGCATCACTCGCGTGGCGCCCAGCTCTTGCAGCAACCCGTCCAGCCGACGGCCCGCGCCACAAAAATGGTCATAGCTGCTGTCACCCATGGCAATCAGGGCATACCGCAGCCCCTTGAGCCAGGGCGCCTTGTCAGCCAGCTCGCTGGCAAAGGGCTGCAGATTGGGAGGAATGTCCCCCTGCCCGGTGGTGGCACTGACCAGCAATAAAAAACGGCCGGGGTCAATGTCCGCCAGCCGTGCTTCTTCGTGCAGAGAACAGTGATGCCCCTTGCGTTCCAGCTCATCTGCCAAGGTCTCGGCCACCAGCATGGCTGCGCCGTAGACAGTTCCTACCACGATATCGATCTGCGCCATTCTCCTCTCCCTGCTTGAGTCACTCTTTTGAGCAACTCTATCAGCAAGCTGGCGTCAGATGCCACCGGTTCAAGGCTGAAGATCAGGCGCTTAGTAGTCGCTCTCGCTGGCGGGCCAGCCCAGCTCGGCAAACAAGCGCAACACATCCTGACCGAGCGGAGCCTGGATCCGCATCGGCACCTTGAGCACCGGATGGGTAAAGCTCAGGGTGCGGGCCACCAGCAACAGCCGTTCGCAGCCAAAGTGCTCGCGAAAGAAACGGTTGTGACGACCATCCCCGTGGGTGGTATCCCCGACGATGGGGTGGAACAGGTGATCCATATGGCGGCGCAGCTGATGCTTGCGGCCGGTCTTCGGGAACAATCTGACCAGACTGTAGCGACTGGTGGGGTGCTTCTTGGAGACCGCGTGGGGCAGCTCGACCTGATGCAGGCGCCGGAAGGTGGTGACGGCATCCTGCGCCGGACGATCCGGGTTGCTCATGGCATCGGCAATCTTGTCCAGCTGCTCCTTGAGGGGGTAGTCGATCACCCCCTGCTCGGGCGCCCAACCGCGCACCAATGCCAGATACTCCTTGTGCACCTGACGTTGGGTGAAGGCTTCGGTGAGTGCGCGGGCAATCACCGGATCGAGCGCAAACAGCAGCACACCGGAGGTGGGTCGGTCGAGGCGATGCACCGGATAGACATGGCGACCACCGATGAGATCCCGGGTCATCTGCATGGCAAAACGGGTCTCGCCCTTGTCGAGCCAACTGCGGTGCACCAGTAGACCGGACGGCTTGTTGACCGCCACCAGCCACTCATCCTGATAGAGCAGGGTCAGCTTCAAGTCACTCTCTTCTCGGGTTTGATCTGGCATCATTGTTCGATCACTTTGCCGGAGAGCAGCAGATCGAAGCGGGCGATCAGGCGCAGCAGCGCTTCTGCTTCGGCCAGATCTTCTTTGTAGACTTCGCTGGCCATGGGATAAAGGGAGACGCTGGTGGGCAACGGCGCCTGCAACATCACCAGCTGCTCCATGCGCGGGATCAGCACGAACTGCAGCCACTGATCAAAGCTCAGGGTATCGACACAAAAAGGCAGGGTGCTTGCTAGGGCTTCGTCACCGGGATGGTCAGCTTGCCAGCGCTCAAGGCGCTGCAACTCGGCGGTGAGTTCCCCCAACAGGCCAGCTACCAGCAAATATTGATTCATCTCGCTCTCTTCCTCATAACCACAGATTGATCCGCCGACCCGACAGGGTCAGCCAGAATGCCGATACATTCGGTCGCGCAGCACCGGCGATTCAGCCGGCTCATCGACATACACGGCAGCCAGCGCGGCCTGCCGCCTTTAAAAAAGGGCGATACTATACACCTCCCCCCGCATGGCTGCCATGTTGATATCTGCCGCAGCGCACGTCTGCTGCCACTGGCTATCCTCGGCAAGGGCCTTATAATCGGCCCGCATCACCATTAGCCGGATCTCACCATGTCTGCGACGCCTACTGCCATCAATACCTTGACCGAATTTCTGACTCAGGCTGGCACCCAGTTCCAGCTGTTTGACATGGGCCGCCAGGTGCGGCCACTGGCAAGCGATACCTTTGTGCGCATCGAACAGCAGCAGGAGCCCTATCCCTGGCCGCTGCAACAGCACGCCTGGCTGGGTGTGCACTTCTTCCAGCCGAGCGAGTCTCGCCACTACCTCTGGTTCCTCAAATTCGCCCTCGATGAGCGCGGCCTGCTGATGTCAAATGGTCCCAAGCTGTTCATGGATCAGGTGGTGGAGACCCTGGGCTACAAGCTCACCGGCGATCTGGACGAGGAAAAAGCCCAGCGCTTGGCCGACAATCCCTACACCTTCCGCCCGGCGGAGGCCAAGATGGCCAGTCTGCACGCCAAACTGGCGCGCCAGCTGGAACAGGCCCCTTCTGCCTATTACGATGCCCTCTGCCACTATCTGGCCGCCCCCAACGACACCGGTTGGCAGACTCTGGGGCTGCAGGGCTTTGCCGACCTGGCCGAACGGCTACATGATGAGCGCAATCTGGCGCTGATCTGCAAGGCGCTGCCCAAACTGCCGCAGGAGCCGCTCTATGCCCTCTGCCAGAGCCTTGAAAACGCCCCGCTGCCGCCAGCAGTACAAGGCGCCCTGCTTGAGCGGATCGGCAAGGAGCAGGAGTGCGCCGCCCCCAACCCTGAGACCCTGGCCTACCTCTGCCGCGCCATGGCCTCCTGCCCCGGCAGCACTTTGCGCACCAACAAGCTGCTGACCCTGCTGCAAACCCAGCCAAGCCCGGCGCTGCTGCTCGCCATTGCGGGCCGGCTCTGGCCCGATCTGAAAGATGCCAATCTGCTCAGCCACTATCTGGAACAGCTGGCACTGCAACCGACCCAGTTCTTCAATCAGGTTTTTGCCGAGTTGGTCACTTTACCGGCCCTGCGCAATGATATGCTGGCCAGACTGCGTGACCCCGACCGCAGCGATGCGCTGGGCAAGGCCATCGGCCGTCTGTTTGCCTCGGCCTGATCCCTCGCCTCCCCCTCACGCCACGAGGCAACACGGCGGGAAATAGAAAAGGAGATCGGGAGTGCCGAGCAGGACTCCCGGTTATCGACATCACGATAAGGAAGCCCGCCTATGGGAGAGATGCTCGGAATTTTGTTGCTGATTGCCGTAGCCGGCCTGTTCTGGCTGCAACGCCAACAGGCAGAAGTGGCCTGGCAATACATGCGCCGCTACTGCCAGCACCATGATCTGCAACTGCTGTCACTGGCTCGCCATCGGCGGGAGCTGGCACATAATCCCCTGCGGCTGCTGACCCACTATCAGTTTGAATTCTCCAGCGATGGCGAGAGCCACTATCAGGGCACCCTCAAGATGCAGGGGCTGCACGTCGTGGGTGTTGATCTGCCCCCCCATCGAATTCCCTCTGCCTGATCCCCAATCTCGTCTCTGCGCCCGATGGCTGTGCCTGTCTATAATCTCAGGGATTAAACAAAGGGAGAGACGAGATGGAACCCCTTGTCCACGATCTGCCAGCCCTGTTTGCCCAGCTCGGGATGGCCAACGACGAGCTGAGCCTGCACCGCTTTGTGCACGACCATCACCTCGACAATGAAACCCTGCTGCCGGAGGCCGGTTTCTGGAACGCCGCCCAGGCCAGCTTTCTGCGCGATGCCCTGTGGAACGACTCCGACTGGTGCGAGGCGATCGACCAGCTCGATGTGATGCTGCGCCAGCCCCGCTAAGCCGCCCGCCCCTTTCCTCCCCTGCTGGCTTTGGTTAAGATCCCGCCCCGATATCGATCCCCCCTTCTCACCCAGAGCATGCTTATGTCCGCCCACGAGATCATCCGAATTGCCAACGAGCTGGCCGCCAAGGGCCTGACGCCCACCACCGCCATGATCAAGGCCCGCCTCACCCAGCCTGTGCCGATGGCCGAGCTGCTGAAAGTGCTGAGCCAGTGGAAGCAGCAGCCAGTTGCGACCGCCGAGAGCGAGATCCTGCCAGAGGCTGTGCCTCAGCCAGCACCGGAGCTCACCCTGCAGCAACTCGCCGAACAGCTCGCGCGCATCGAACAGAAGGTGGATCGCCTGACCGACCTGCTCCTCCAGCAGGGGCAAGGCTGAGCCATGTATATCGTCGAACTCTGCTTTGAGTGTTACCGCGATACCTCCCTTGGCGAAGCCGAGCGGGCCATCGTCAACTACCTCGACATGTTGCGTTATCAGGGTCAGATCCTCGGGCGGGAGTTCCCCACCAGCATGCATGACGGCTATTTCGTCAGTCGGGTAGTCTGCCCGGAGCAGGATAGCCTGCACCCCGACAACCAGAGCGAGCAGGTCAAACTGGCCGAACAGCAGCTCAATCAGGCCGGGCTGCTAGCGCCAAAACTCCAGCTGCAGGGGGCGGATCTGCTCTCCGATAGCACAGATCCTTGCGGCCAGCAGGGCGAGCGACCGAGCTGGATGATGCTCTACACCAGCTTCCTGCACACCTGCTCGCCTCTGCGCTGTGGCGACCACTTCGCCCCCATTCCGCTCTACCAACTGCCCGCGGTCGCCAACGGCGATCAGAAACAGATCATCAAGTGGCAGGAGGATTGGGAGGCGTGCGATCAGTTGCAGATGAACGGCTCCATCGCCGAACATGCGGCGCTGCACGAAATCGGCGAAGTGGGCAGCCGCCTCTACCGGCGCGGCAGCGATCTGGCCAAACGGCTGGAAGTGCTGAGCGGCATCCCCACCTACTACTACCTCTATCGGGTGGGCGGGCTGAGCGCCGCCGAGGAGAAGGCGCGCCCCTGCCCCAGCTGCGGCGGTGAGTGGGCGCTGGCAGAGCCACTGCACGAGATCTTCGACTTCAAGTGCGACAGCTGCCGTCTGGTCTCCAACCTCTCCTGGGATTTCAAGGATTAAGCGCGTTCCCTGTACGCGATGCCATAAAAAAGAGCCTTGCCGCATGGCAAGGCTCTTTTCGTTCCGATGGGTAACCTTGGCTCGAGCAGGTGCTATTGCGGCAACGTCTCAAGCCGTTCCAGAAACGCCGGCAAGGAGGGCGCCAACGTCAGACGGCGGCCGGAATCGAGCCACTCCAGCCACACCTGACCACTCTCGTTATCCAGCGAGATGAGCGTCATCTCGTTACGGGTGGTGGCAATAAAGATGGAGGGGGTTCGTTTTAGCTTGCGCAGCATCAGCAGGTGGCCGATGAGGTTCTCCCTGAGCAGGTCGAGATCCCCGTCGTTCCACGGCAAGATCAGTTCAAGGCGCAGCCCCTTGAAAAGGCAGGGGATGGGGCGACTGAACCAGTGGCCAAACAGGGTGGTCGCTGCGGGATGAAGCTGCAGCTCCAGCGCCTCGTTCATGGCGGTGAAATCGCCGGGCTCGGAGCGCTGGTGAGGGCGCCAGGCCACCCGACCATCGGCGGGCTCACCAAGCTGGCAGGGGGAACGCCAGTCCGCCTCCCACTCGCACAGGGGCAGGCCTCGTCTGGCCTCGCCATCCCGTTGCCAGCGGGCAAAAAAGTGCTCCAGGGCAGACAAAACTTGATCCGACATCGAAAATCCCCACAATTGCTGGCAAAGTCCGCTATTGCACCACCAAACCCGGTAACAGACAAGGTTGCCAGCCGACCTAGTGACCCGAGAAACAGAACCCGGGATACAGAGAGGCCGACGCCCAAGCCAGACGGCTGCAACCATCCGGCCCTGCAATGGCCCGTTTCATTCCACTCATCATGAACACATTACGTGAGCAACCCTGTGAGCAAACAAGATAGATACGCCGGGGCCAGCGCCCTGACCGGCCTGAGCCTGGGCCAGCAATCCGATTACATCAGCCAGTACACCCCCTCCCTGCTGCAGCCGGTTCCCCGCAGCCTGAACCGGGATGATCTCCAGCTGGGCGATGATCTCCCCTTTACCGGTTGTGATGTCTGGACCCTCTATGAGCTCTCCTGGCTCAATGCCAGGGGCAAGCCGATGGTGGCGGTGGGTGAAGTGGCCATTCCGGCCACCAGTGCGAACCTGATCGAATCCAAATCCTTCAAGCTCTACCTCAACTCCTTCAACCAGACCCGTTGCGACTCTATCGAGGCAGTCGCCGCCATGCTGGCCAAGGATCTGAGTGCCTGTGCGGGTGAGACCGTCAAGGTGACCCTGTTCCCCCTCGACAAGGCGCCGCACCAGATTGCCCAGCTGCCCGGCGAGTGCATCGACGAGCAGGATATCGAGGTAGACAATTACGAGTTTGATGCGTCCCTGCTGCAAGGGGCGGCCGGTAGCGAACAGGTAGAAGAGACCCTGCACAGCCACCTGCTCAAATCCAACTGTCTGGTCACCAGCCAGCCAGACTGGGGCTCTGTAGTGATCCGCTACAAGGGGCCGAAACTCGATCGGGAGAAGCTGCTGCGCTACCTCATCTCGTTCCGCCAGCACAACGAGTTCCACGAGCAGTGCATCGAGCGGATCTTTATCGACCTCAAGCACTATTGCCAGCCTGAGCAGTTGACCGTCTATGCCCGCTATACCCGTCGCGGCGGCCTCGACATCAACCCGTTCCGCTCCGATTTCGAAGCCGTGCCCGCCAACTTGCGTCTGATCCGCCAATAAAGTCGGGCTGCGACAGAGAGGGCAGTCGCACTGCCCTCCATGACTGGTAAAAAGGTTTCAATCGATGCTTTGCGCAGCTGGGATAAGGGGGCTGGATAATAAAATCCAGACGAAACTCACTTGCCGGCCACCAGCAAACCACAGTAAACGCTGGACTCGCAGGGGGGGGCTTGGATAACATGCCAACACCTCTGCGCCGTCCTTAATCCAATGAATCAACTGTTTTTTCTGGCCATGATGATGTCCTCCCTGTCAGCTCCGAATCTGGATCTGGACAAGGAGCAACTCTCTATCGATCTGCAACAAGCGCAATCGATGGTACTGACCGATCCTGCCAGATGCGTCCAGATCACCACCGCCTTCCTGACGCGCGCAGCCAATAATCCCCAGCAAATCATCAGCAATCGCCAGGAGTTCGGTTATCGCGAACCCATCCTGAGTTACAGCACGGCGGCCCAGACCATAGGCGCCCACCTGCTCAAAGGGGAGTGTCTGCTGCAACTGGGCCAATATCAGGCCACCCAGCAAGCGCTCGACAAGGCGATGACGCTGGCAGACAAAGAGCGGCAACCGGAACTCAAGGCCCACGGCCTCTATCTCAAGATCCGCAGTCAGGCCCTCAAACCGGATAACCAGAGCACCAGCCGCGCCCTGATGGATCAACTGGACAAACAACTGGCCGTCCCCACGCTCAAGCAGAGCCAGCTCCAGATTTATGGCCGCCTGCAACGCACCAGCTACGACATCGAGAACCAGCACTTCGATGATGCCAAGGCCCACTTGGCAGATGCGCGGATCTGGGCCGCCAAGACCCCCAATCCCCTCGCCAGTGCCTGGGTCAGCGCCATCAGCGGCGACCTTTATCGCGCGCTGCAGCAGCCACAGCTGGCGCTGGGGGAATATATCGATGCCCAGCAACAGGCCAAAAGCCTCAATGACCCGCTCTTTCTCGGCCTGCTGTCGAACCAGATAGTCAAACTCTACCAGCAGGAACAAGAGCCCCAGAAAGCGCTGCAGTATGCCAATGAGGCGGCCAACTACTTCCACTCCATCGGCAACCCTTCCCTGCTGTGCGACTCCCTCATGGTGCTGGCGCGACTCAACCGCGAGCAGGGCGACCTCAATATGGCGCTGGTCTACTTCTTCAATGCGCTGGATCTGCTCGATGAGGGGAGCAACCGACCGCAAGCCTCCCTGCTCAAATACGAAATCGGCAAGACCTACCTGCAAAGCGGCAACCTCTCGCTGGCCAGCAACTACCTCAATGCGGCTCGTCAGTCCCATGAGCTGAGCGATGCCAAAGAGCCGCTGATCGATACTCTGCTGCTGCTCGGCGAGCTCTATCTGAAGAAACAGGAGGCCGCCATCGCCATCCTGCAGTTGGAGAACGCCCGCGCACTGGCCAATCAGCTCGGCGATACCCGCCGCCAGTACGAGGTATTCCGCCTGTTGTCGCTGGCCTATGAGCAGAAGGGGTATCTGCGTCAGGCTCTCGACAGCTACAAGCGCTTCCACCGACTTGGCGAGGAGGTGCGCCAGCAGGAGCAGGCCATGGAGCAGGCGGCGATCCGTGACAACTATGTCCAGGTCGAGCGGGTGCAACATATCAAGGAGCTGGAGCAGCGGCTTAACAACAGCCAGCATCAGCAGGAGCGCTATCTCTGGTCGAGCATCACCACCAGCCTGCTGCTGGCGCTCTTTATCTACCTCTTCTTCACCCTCTGGCTCAAGCTGCGTACCGCCCGCCTGCAACTGAAACGGACCAATGAGGCCCTGCTGATCGAGCCACGCTCGGGGCTGGCCAACTGGCAGCGGCTGATGAACCGCTGGCCGCGGGAGATGGCAAAGCGCCAGCTGAAATCGGATCGCTGGTACCTCAGTGAACAGCCCTCAAGCGAGTTCGATGACAAGCTGCACTATCTGCTGTTCCGGGTGCCTTTCCTGGTCAACACGCTGGAGCGCCACGGCTATCAGGCCAGCAGAGAAATCGAGCAGGCCTTTGGTGCCTATATGGACACCCTGACCCCGCAAGATGGCCGTATCTATGACTTGCGTGAAGGACACATGCTCTATGTGGTGCCACAGCGCCATGTGACCAACCTGCATCAACTGGCGGGAGACCTGCTGACCGCCATCGCCGCCTTCCCTTGCAACTATCCGCTGGATCGCCGGATCAGCCTCGGGATTGTCAGTCACCCCTTCCTGCCGAAAGCGGCGACCGCGCTCGATCACAATGGCCTGTTTGACCTCTGCTATCTCGCCCTGTCGGGAGCCATTCAGCTCAGTGAAAAATGCCAGCAAAACGCCTGGTTGGAGCTGGCTGCGATCGATTGCCAACAAGCGGCATTTTTTAATGGAGATGTGTGGCAATGCGGCCTGATGGCAATTGACAAGGGACTGGTAAAAGTCAATTCTTCTCATGAAAAGCAATGGGTTAATTGGCCCAGCCTTGCAAGGAAGCCGGCAGCCGATAACCACTAGGAAATAATGTAGATAACAGGCGAGGATCGAAACCAGGTTCGACCACTGTTGCTATCCAACACCAAAAACAATAATGACAACAGGGCGACCTGATAATGAATGACATCGCTGCCGTAGCAGGACAATTGGCAAGACTCAGGGAATCCCTTCAGCAGAAACAGCTGGAACTCGACGGCGTACTGTCGTTTTCCGATGCAGAGCGTGCCCGTGGTATTCAGTTTATCAACAAGTTGATGCTCTCCTGCCGTGGCTTCGACCGCGAGCTGGACAATCGCTTCGCCAAGCTCAAGCAGAAACTGGATAACAATCCCGCATTTACCGCGCTAGACGAGGATCTGCTGGCCATTGAAAAACTGCTGCAGCAGCACAGCAATGTGCTGGAAGAGTCGATCACCCTGACCCAGACCGCCATCGAGCTTGGATCCAAACAGCTGAAAAACATCAAGGGCTTCCCGGAAGAGACCCGCAAGTCTCTCAAGGAATTTCTGGCAAGTCCCGCCGGTTACGGCATTGCCGATCACCAAAAGAAGGTGATCAAGCTGTTGGAGTTCTACCAGCAGGCGATCAAGATCCAGCTGCTGCCAAGCCAACCCCTGTTGGCACCTTCAGGTGCAACTCAACAAGAAGGCGATACTGCCAGCAACGATGGCCAGCCCGATGTCGACCCGTTTGATCTCAAGGATCACGCCCGTATCGCCGATGAGCTGCAGCGGCTTATCACCGAACTCGACTTTGCCGGCGCCATCGGCGAGAGCCTGAGCGACATTCGCCGCCAACTGCTGATCGGGATCAACCCTGCCCTGCTGGCGGAAACCTGCCTGCAGGTGATCGAGCTCATCATCGAAGGCACCCGTGAGGAACGCAAAGCCTCCCGCGCCTTCCTCAGCTCCCTCAACGAAAGCCTCTCCGCAGTACATGTCGGGTTTACCGAATCCCTCGATGAGGGGCGTGCACTGCAAAACGAAACCCGCGAGACCCGCGAGGCGCTGGTCAACGAGTTGCAGGCGATCGATCACTCCCTGGCCAGCCATAACTCCATCGATGCGCTCAAGCGCGCCATCTCCGGCCATATGGGCGCCATCAACCTGCTGCTGCAGGAGCGTGACAGCACGGCGGCGCGGGAGCGTCACCTGCTCACCCGCCTCTCCACCATGGAGTCCAAGCTGCGCTTGATGAAGGAGGAGACCGCCGAGTACAAGAAGCGGCTGACCATTCAAAAACACAAGCTGTTCCTCGACAGCCTGACCCAGGTGCACAACCGGGCTGCCCTCGATGAACGGCTGGAGCAGGAGTACAAACGTTGGCTTCGTTACCGCACTCCGCTCTGCATGGCGATCATCGACATCGATCACTTCAAGAACATCAATGACAACTACGGCCATATGGCGGGTGACAAGGCGCTGAAAGTAGTCGCCAAGGCGCTGCAAAGCGCGCTGCGTGATACAGATTTCATCGCCCGTTTTGGTGGAGAAGAGTTCGTGGTGTTGCTGCCCAACATCAACCCGGACAAGTTCCAGAAGCCGCTGGAGACCCTGCGCCAGACCATCAAGAGCATCCCGTTCCGTTTTCGCGATGCCAAGGTGGAGATCACCATTTCCATCGGTGCAACCCTGTTCAAGGATGGGGACAACCCGTCAGATGTGTTTGAACGGGCGGACAAGGCGCTCTACCACTCCAAGCACACCGGTCGGGATCAAGTGACTCTGGCCTGACAAGCGGCTAAAAAAACAGCGAACAGTCGGCGCCCTATTTCCCTCCACCCTCTGTTACCACTACTATCGATCTCAGGGGATGCAACATAGCGTCCCCTTTTCTCCCCAGGGAAAAACACAACGATAACAAGTGAGTAAAGGGGAACCTATGATTACGCACATCAATCCCGTTGGCAGCATGGATTTGCTGTCACAGCTTGAGGTGGATCGCCTCAAGCAGACTGCCTCCAGCGATATCTATCAACTGTTTCGCAACTGCTCGCTGGCAGTGCTCAATTCAGGTAGCCATACCGACAGCTCCAAGGAGATCCTGGAGCGCTTCAAATCGTTCGATATTCATGTGATCCGGCGCGAGCGCGGGGTCAAGCTGGAACTGTTCAATGCCCCCGAGCACGCCTTTGTCGATGGCGAGATCATTCGCGGCATTCAGGAGCACCTCTTCTCGGTGCTGCGCGACATTCTCTATGTCTCCAATCAGCTCGAGTCCAACCGCCTGGTCAATCTGACCAACTCCACTCACATCTCCAACGTGGTGTTCGCCATTCTGCGCAACGCCAAGGTGATCCTGCCCGGCGCCGATCCCAACCTGATCGTCTGCTGGGGTGGCCACTCCATCAACGAGATCGAGTACCAGTACACCCGCGCCGTGGGCAGCGAGCTGGGCTTGCGTGAGCTGAACATCTGTACCGGCTGTGGCCCGGGTGCCATGGAGGGCCCGATGAAGGGGGCCGCCGTCGGCCATGCCAAACAGCGGGTGCGCAACGGCCGCTACATCGGCCTCACGGAGCCTTCCATCATTGCGGCAGAACCGCCCAACCCCATCGTCAACGAGCTCGTGATCCTGCCGGATATCGAGAAACGGCTGGAAGCCTTCGTGCGTCTGGGCCATGGCATCATCATCTTCCCGGGCGGGGTCGGCACCGCCGAAGAGCTGCTCTATCTGCTCGGCATCATGATGCATCCGGCCAACGAGCGGCAGCCGATGCCCATCATCCTGACCGGCCCGAAAGAGAGTGCCGACTACTTCCGTGCCATCGACGACTTCATCAAGGCGACCCTCGGTGAACCTGCGACCAAGCTCTACCGGATCATTGTCGGCGATGCACCGGAAGTGGCCCGGGTGATGAAGGAGGCGATGCCGAAAATCCGCGAATATCGCAAATCGGTCGGTGATGCCTACTCTTTCAACTGGTCCCTCAAGATTGAGCCGGAGTTCCAGCTCCCCTTCGAACCGGATCACGCCAGCATGGCCAGTCTGGATCTGCACCGCAACCAGCCGCCCCAGTTGCTGGCCGCCAACCTGCGTCGTGCCTTCTCCGGCATCGTCGCTGGCAACGTCAAGGAAGGGGGCATTCGCGCCATCGAGAAGAAGGGCCCCTTCAAGCTGCACGGAGACAAGGAGTTGATGCACCTGATGGACAAACTGCTGGAGAGCTTCGTCAAGCAGCAGCGGATGAAGCTGCCGGGCAGCCAGTATGTGCCCTGCTACGAAATCGTCCGCTAGGGTACAGATACATCATCGACAGAGGGGCGCAGCGGCGCCCCTCTTGATTGGCGCTATGCCTTCCCGACCGCCATCAATCCCCCATAAGGCGAGCGGTTTGTTACAATGGGGCGTCCCGACCGCCAAGAGTGCCCCATGTCAACTATCCGGCCACACCTGCTCATCATCGATGCCCTCAATCTCATTCGCCGTCTGCACGCGGTACAGGCCCAGCAGGCACTGACCCCTGCCCAGTCGCTGGTTGCCACCCGAGCCAACCTTATCAATACCTGCCGCAAGCTGCTGGCCAATAGCGAGCCGACCCATGTCATTGCCGTGTTTGATGGCGAGGTGCATAGCTGGCGCAAAGAGGTCTATCCGGCCTACAAGGAGGGGCGAACCCCCATGCCCCCTGAACTGCGTGAGGGGTTGGCGACCCTGCAGGATGCCTTTTGGGAGTGCGGTGTCGATGCCCTGCTCTCCGAGACCGATGAAGCGGATGATCTCATCGCCACCCTCGCCAGCGGCATCGCCAGCCATGGCCATCAGGCGACCATCATCTCCACCGACAAGGGCTTCTGCCAACTGATCTGCCCGCAGATCCGGGTGCGCGACTACTTCAACAAGCGCTGGCTGGATGCGGCCTTCGTCCAGCAGCAATATGGGGTAGCCCCTGCTCAGCTGGTCGACTTCTGGGCCCTGACCGGTATCAGCGGTTCCAATATCAAGGGAGTTCCGGGGATCGGCCCCAAGACCGCCACCCAACTGTTGCAGCAATATGGCAATCTGGCAGCCATGCTCGAAGCCTGTCAGCAAGAGGACGCAGCCAAGCCACTGCTCAAGCTGCGCCAACATCAGGATGAGGCCCTGCTGGCCCAGCGGCTGGTGCACTTGCAGCGGGATATTCCGCTGGGATTCAACCTGCGGGACATCCGCTACCCGCCCCAGCCAGACTAAAGTGCCGAACAAAAATGCAGGTAAGGGCGTGAACCATGACGAGACTCACCCTCGCTGTTGATAAAAGTGAGTAGAATGTAAAGGAATGTGGTTGGTTTGCTGAGTAAATGCTATAAAGCAGCCCCATCCTCCCCTATACCCTGGAAGTGGAACCCTCTCATGTCCAAAAGAAAAATTACCGTGATCCCCGGCGACGGCATCGGCCCCAGCATCATTGAATCAGCCATCCAGATCCTGACCTATGCGGGCTGTGATTTTGAGTACGAATACGCTGATGCGGGTCTGGTTGCCCTCGAGAAGCATGGCGAGCTGCTGCCCCAGGCTACCCTGGATCTGATTGAGAAGAACAAGGTGAGCCTGAAAGGGCCATTGACCACACCGGTCGGCGGCGGTTTTACCTCCATCAACGTCTCCCTGCGCAAGAAGTTCAACCTCTACGCCAACGTGCGCCCGGTCATCTCCTTCAAGGGCACCAGAAGCCGTTACGACAACATCGACATCATCACGGTGCGTGAAAACACCGAAGGGATGTACTCGGGTGCAGGTCAGAAGCGCAGTGATGACAACAAGAGTGCCGAGGCGATGAGCATCATCACCCGCGAAGGGGCCGAGCGCATCGTCAAGTTTGCCTTCGAGCTGGCTCGTCAGGAAGGGCGCAAGAAGGTCACCATCATCCACAAGGCGAACATCCTCAAGTCGACCTCCGGCCTGTTCCTCGAAGTAGCCCGTGAAATCGCCAGCCACTACCCGGATATCCAGAGCGAAGAGATGATCGTCGATGCCGCCTGCATGAATCTGGTGATGTACCCGGAGCGTTTCGATGTCATGGTCACCACCAACCTGTTCGGCGACATCCTCTCGGATCTTTGCGCCGGTCTGGTTGGCGGCCTTGGCATGGCGCCCGGCGCCAACATCGGCGATGGCGCGGCCATCTTCGAAGCGGTCCACGGCTCTGCCCCCGACATTGCAGGCAAGAACATTGCCAACCCGACCTCGGTGATTCTCGCCTCCATCCAGATGCTGGAGTACCTCGGCATGCAGGATAAAGCAGAGCGGATCCGCGAGGCAGTACGAGCCACCATCGAATCCGGTGATCGGGTCACTCGCGATCTGGGCGGCGCGGCTTCCACCAGCGAATTCACCCAGGCCATCATCGATCGTCTGTGAGTTAATTCATTGATTTTAAAAGGGAGCTTCGGCTCCCTTTTTTATATTTCCGAATCCTTTGCCACTCCCCGAACAGCAACTATGTTCAATAGAGAAGAAGAACAGGGAGTGTTTTTCATGAAGGGATACGGGGGCTATCTGGTGTCGGGTCTGCTGCTGGTTTGTGGCACTGCCAGTGCTTTCGAGCAGGATCAACAGACCCTAACCGCCAAACTGCCACAGCAGGAAAAACGGACTGCCACCGAGGTATGGCGCTCGAGCCTGAATACCAACGACCTGCTCAAGGCACCCAAACCCCTGTCGTTTGGTATTGAAGTCTCCACCGACAACTTTGGTAATCAAAAGATCACCTCCTACCCACAGCTTAATCTAACCCCGGAAAAGAGCGTCAGTCTGTCGGTTGAACGCTTCAGACCCAAGGTCAAGTTCAAGGCTGGCGGAATGAACACCGCCCTCAGGCTGAGAGGAGACGGGATAAAGATGCAATTCAATCCGGTCGACAAAACCATCCCGCTGCAGATAGAGATCAAGGTGACCGACGACGAATCCTCCCTGCGTCTCGATTACCGTTTCTGATATTTTCCGACAGCCTGATAGCAAAAAGCCGACAGGTTTCCCTGTCGGCCTTGGTAATTATCGTTCGGGCTGAACGGCTACATCACGCCTTGGGCTCGAGTTTGGAGACCCAGTACTTGTTGTAAACATGCACGGTGATCTCTTCTCGATCGTGATAGAGCTGCTTGGCCTGGATCACGAACGCGTTGTCGATCTCCTTGAGCATCTCGCGCAATACCTCGATATTGTGCACCGACTCGGCATAACGCTTCTTCATCGGCAACTTGAGGTTGAACATCGCCTCCTGGCAGTCGCCCTCACGGAACCAGTCTGCAATCATGTGAACGACCCGCGCCGGTTTATCGACCATGTCGCACACCAGCCAGTAGGTGTTCTTCTTGCTCGGACGCCAGACGAAACCGTCATCCCGGATATGCTTGACCTGACCGGTATCCATCAGGGATTGGGCCATCATGCCGTTGTCGACCGCCGTCACCATCATGCCACGGCGCACCAGCTGATAGGTCCAGCCGCCCGGGCAAGCACCCAGATCCACCGCCTTCATGCCGGAGCAGAGACGCACATCCCACTCTTCCCGCGGCACGAACACGTAAAACGCCTCCTCCAGCTTGAGGCTGGAGCGGCTCGGCGCATCGGCCGGGAAGCGCAAGCGCGGGATCCCCATGTGGAATCCGGAGTTGTTGAACGAATAGGAGTAGCCCAGCAACACGTGATCATTGGCCATGAAGAAGGCGTGGAACACCGGACGGTTCGGCGTCTCCTTCTTGGTCAGGATCTCGTTGCTGCGCAGCGCCTGACGAAGCGGCACGGTGAACTTGCGGCAAAAGGCTGACAGCTCTTTCGCTTCGTTGGTGTCCGCGGTTTCGACCCGCAGATCACCGCAAATGGTGTAGTCACTCACCGCCTCAAGGATGGGGGAGATCCTGTCCGCGACATCCAGATCCTTCAGCTCATGGGTGACCACCAGCATCTGGCGGATGAAGATGAGCTCCCGGAATGGCAGCTTGCGAGCCAGCAGGTCCGCCTGCTCCTCGTCATACAGTTCGAAGATCACATAACCGCTGTCGTCCTTGACCCGGGCGAAACCGTAGCACTGCATGTTACCGGCACGCTCGGTGATCTCTGCAGCCGCCTCTTTCTCAAAACCGGGGCGGCAATAAAGCAGCAGATTATTCATTTTTTCCTCCAAGACGACAGCCAGCCCAGCAGAGGGCCGCCCATCCCAACATAAAACAGAGGCCACCGGCTGGGGTAATCAATCCCAGCCCCTTGCTGCCAAGCAGCACCATGGCGTAAATACTGCCGGAGAATCCGATGATCCCCAGCACAAAAGCGGTGCCAGCCAGGTGGATCACCCTGCTGCGCACACCACACCAGCCCAGAACCAGCAGGGCCAATGCGTGAAAAAACTGATATTGCACAGCGGTATTGAATGCCGCCAGACGCTCGGGCGTAATGCCGGTCGCCGCCAATCCATGGGCGCCATAAGCCCCCAGCATGGTGGCCGTCAACCCGAAGAGACCGGCTAGTATCAGCCAATGTCGATGGATCTGCATCCTCACTCTCCCTCTCTCATCGCGGCTGGCAATAAAGCCAACCCTCTCGTGCTATCCATGCCGGGCCACAAAATGGCTGATGGCCGCCGCTGCATGCTGCATATTATCCTGCTCACTCACGCCACTGGCTTTACGCGGTTTGAAACCATGATCACCATCGGTCAACCAATGGACCGATACGGCGGGTGAGAAGGGGAAATCGGCCAGTTCGGCGCGACTACCGAAGGTATCGCGCTCCCCCTGCAACAGCAGGGTTGGTACTGCAATATGCTTGAGTACCTCGCCTCGCCAGCTGTCGGGCTTGGCCGGAGGGTGGAAAGGATACCCGAGAATGAGCAATCCTGCAGCATTCATCTCACCCTCGCCTTCGCTGTACAGTTCCGCCGCCATCCGCCCGCCCATCGACTTGCCCGCCAGAAACAGCCGTGGATGGGCAAACTCGCGGATCATGTCGCGCCAATGGGCTAGCAGCACAGGTGCTCTGTCCGGCGGGCGGCGCTTGCCATCCTGTGCACGCTTTGTCATGTAGGGAAAGTTGAAGCGCACCACTTCGATGTCGGGGCCAGCCAGCAGACGTGACAACTCGGTAAGAAAGGCATGATCCATCCCCGCGCCTGCCCCGTGGGCCAGCAAAATGCGAACGGGGGCATCAATTGCCCCCTCGCGGATTACATCAGGCATCGGCGAGCCTTGCCCTGCGACGCGCCTCTTCCTGCTCCACCAGCTCCAGCATCCAGTCGCGGAAGGCAACGATCTTGCCCTGATCCGACTGTTGCTCCTGACACACCAGATAGAAAGCATTTTTGCTCACCAGCACCTGCTCGAATGGGCAGATAAGGCGGCCGGCCTCAATCTCGGGTTGTGCCAGCACGCTGTGGCCAAGCGCCACCCCCTGGCCGTGGATCGCCGCCTGGATCACCATGGTGGAGTGGCTGAAGATGGGCCCCTGATTGACGTTGGGTGCATCGATATCGAGCTGGCGGAACCAGGCCTTCCAGTCGCGGCGGGAGGTATCGTGCAGCAGGGTATGAAGAGTCAAATCTTGCGGCGTACGCAACGGTTTGGGCCCGGTCAGCAGCAAGGGGGAACAGACCGGGATCAGGTATTCGGTATGCAGCTTGTCCGAGCGCAGACCCGGCCAGTTGCCGCGGCCGTAGTAGATGGCGACATCCACATCGTCGGTAAGCGACCCTTCATCGAGGTCAACCGCCTTGATCCGTACATCGATATCAGGGTGGCGCTCGCTGAACTTGACCAACCGCGGCACCAGCCACTGGATGGCGAAACTCGGCTGCAAACTGACAGTCAACGCCCCCTTGGCACTGCGAGCCAGCAGCTTGTCGGTCGCCTCAGAGATAGAGGCAAAGATGTCCTTGATATCCAGGAAATAACCCTGCCCCTCTTCGGTCAGCAACAAGGAGCGATTTTTGCGGCGGAACAGCTTGATGCCAAGATACTCCTCCAGCGCCTTGATCTGGTGACTGATGGCAGCCTGAGTCACAAACAACTCTTCTGCTGCGCGGGTAAAGCTTAAGTGACGAGCCGCAGCTTCAAACGCCTTGAGGGCATTGAGCGGGGGTAAACGACGAGACATGACACCAGCCGACGATGAGTTTTTCTAATGGGGCGCATTATAATTTGTCGGTTGCGGGTCGACCAGTGAATAAACATAATTCGCCCAGCAATCAGTCGTCATATGGCTCACATTTTCTACTACGTGTTGGTTTACATGTGTTTTTAGTGAGTCTTTCGACTGCGATTGTGGTGTTGTGTTTCTTCCTCTGCGGGAAGAGGGGCTCAAATCTCACCGGTTTGACCCAGTCTGTCATCTGAATGTGTTTGGCGCCTCCAGCTGGATGGCGCCTTTTTTCATCCCTTCTATACCTTGAACTGCCCCACCAGCTGCTGCTGCTTGTCCGCCAGCGCAGAGAGCTCGCGACCATTCTCGGCGGAGGTCGCCGCCTCAGCCCGGATGGTGTGGCTCACATCGCGAATGTTGCTGACGTTGCGGTTGATCTCGTCCGCCACCCGGCTCTGCTCCTGCGCCGCCCGGGCAATCTGCTCGTTCATCTGATGGATGGTGGAGACCGACTGGATAATCTGCTCCAGCACCTGCACCGAGAGATCCACCTTGGCAAGGGTCTCGTCAGCCTGACCATGACCATCGCGGATAGCCTTGACCACGGCGCCGGTACCGGATTGCAGTTGGCTGATCAGGGTCTGGATCTCGACGATGGCATTCTGGGTGCGACCGGCCAGATTGCGCACCTCATCGGCCACCACGGCAAAGCCACGGCCCTGCTCACCGGCCCGCGCCGCTTCAATAGCCGCATTCAGCGCCAGCAAGTTGGTCTGCTCGGCAATTCCCTGGATCACGATAAGAATGTCATTGATGTTGTCGCTGTTGGCGGAGAGTCGCTCAACCACCGGCTGGGCATCGTTGATGATGGTCATCAGCTTGCGCATCGCCTCCTGGGTGTCGGCAACGACATATTTGCCCTCTTGCGCTGCAGCGTCAGTGGTGTTGGCGGCTGCCACCGCCGAGCCGGCATTACCGGAGACCTGCAACGCCGTGGCGCTCAGCTCTTCAAATGCCGTCGCCACCAGATCGATCTCCTGATACTGGGCCTGCATGCCGCTGCTGGTGCGCTCGGCCACCTGCGCGGCTCGCTCGGCACTGTTGCGCGTACCGGAGACGGTATCAATCACCTGACTGATGGTGGATTGCAACTTGTTGAGGAAGCTGTTGAACCACTTGGCCAGCTCGCCGATCTCGTCTTGCCGCTGGATCTCGATACGCTGGGTCAAATCCCCCTCGCCGCTGGCGATATCCTTGAGACGGGCAACTACAGCGCGGATGGGCGCCACAATCTGGCGCGCCATCAACCAGATAAAACTCAGGGCCACCAGCGAGATCAGCACCCCGATTGACAGCTGCGAGACTACGCTGCGATTGGCTTCACTGGCCAGCTCATCTTGCAGTTGCTGGGCCGAAGCCAGTACTACTGCCCGTGGCAATTCAATGTAGATGCCCCATTTACGGTCGGTGCCACGCATGGATACCGGGACAAAGGTCTGCAACAGGGTGCCATCGCTGCTCCAGCGAGTCAGCTCCTGACCCTGACTGAGCCAGCCTTTCAGCTCGCTGGCCAGCCCCTGATACTTCTGATCCAGCCCGCGTCCCATGGTCACATCGAACTCATCGGCTCCCGCCACGCGCCCCTCGTGACTGACCAGCAAGATTCTGCCCTTGCCGTCATAGAGCTCCTTGTCCATGGTACTGACCAGACTCTGCAAAGTGGCCAGCGAGATATCGACCCCGACCATCCCCAGCAAGGTCTCCTGCTCCAGCAGCGGGACCGTCACCGAGGTCATCAATATCTGTTTATCGCCCACATCGTCCAGATAGGGCTCCAGCAGGCAGAGGGCACGGGTGCGAATGCTGCAGCGATACCACTCGTTTTCGATGCCACCAGCCTCGGTCGGGCTCTCATCGGCCAGTACATCCTCATTCTGCACTTCCGGCTCTATCTTGCCGTTGTCATAGGCCCAGTAACTGGAAAAACGCCCCTTGTCGTTGGAACCCAGCGCCGTTGAGCCCTGATAGTTGCTGTCTTCCCCATCCAGCTGATCAGGCTCGAACACCGCATAGACACCAAGCAGATTGGTCGATGAGGCAACGGCATCGTGCAGTTGCTGATTGACGGCGCTGCGCAGCGCCTCCGAATGGACAAAGTTCTCGGCCGCATTCTTGCGCTGGAACAACACGCTCTCCGCCAGCAAACTGGCGCGGAAATAGGCCTCATCGAGATAGCTGGTCACCTTGGCCGCCTGCTCCGAGCCCATCGCCTTCATCCAGTTCTCGGCAGACTGCTGCGCCTCGTGCATGGTGGCTTGCCGCACCTGCTGTTGCATCTTGTTCGCGTTGTAAATCGAAGAGGCAACCAGAGCGGCGGCTGTCACCAACAGACAGCAACCGGCGATCAGGGTAATCCGACCCTGGACAGAAAGAGCGCTCATGCCAATATTCCTACGTCATACAGATATGGATAGATTATCGACTTTATAAACAAAAACTTAACTCCCTCACAGCAAATCCAGCGAGAGTTGATTAACTTCACCCTCTTTTGGCAAACCCACCACCAAGCCCAGCAGGCGAACCGAACGCCCTTGTGCCCGCTGTAGCCCCTCTTTGAGCAGGGGAACGAACAAGGCTGGCTGATAGCCACCCTGACTGCGATAGACGGTGGTCTGGTGGAAGTCGGCAAACTTGAGTTTAATCCCCTGCCCCATCACCTGCTCGGCAGGGCACGCCAGCTGAAATCGCCGCTCAAGCTCCGGCAACAGTTGCTGCAATACCGTCAGGCAGGCGGCTTCGTCACAAACATCGCTCGCCAGGGTGGTCTCCACCCCGATGGTTTTGCGGATCCGGTGCGCCTGCACCGGCTGTTCATCCAGCCCCCAGATCCGGGTCGTCAACATCTCCCCCAGCTTGCCAAAACGGCTGCACAGCTCTTGTGCCGACAAGGCCCGCGCATCCTCACAGGTGTAAAGCCCCTGCGCCTCCAGCCGCTCGGCAGTCTTGCGCCCCACCCCGGGCAGTTTGCCGAGGGGCAACTGGCAGACAAATTCGGCCACTTCGTCGGGACGAATGACAAACAGACCATCAGGCTTGCGCTGCTCCGAGGCAAGCTTGGCGAGAAACTTGTTGGGAGCCACTCCGGCCGAGGCGGTCAATCCCAGTTCGGTGACGATGGCTTGCCGGATCTCTTGCGCCATCAGGGTGGCGCTACCGCCACAGCAACGACTGTGGGTCACGTCGAGGTAAGCCTCGTCCAGCGACAGTGGTTCAACCTGATCGGTATAGCGGAGGAAAATGGACCTGAGCTGACGGGAGATATCCTTGTACACCGCCATTCGCCCAGGGATCAGTACCAACGGCGGGCAGAGTTTTTTCGCCAGTGCGCTCGGCATGGCGGAGCGCACCCCGAATCGGCGCGCCACATAGTTGCAGGTCGAGATGACGCCGCGCCGCTCGGAGGCCCCACCGATGGCGAGCGGCACCTCCCGCAACGCCGGATTGTCCCGCATCTCCACCGCGGCAAAAAAGCAGTCCATGTCGATATGGATGATCTTGCGCATACTACTGTATAAATAAACAGACATGGCACCATCTTACCCCAAGGATAACCCCAGCTCTATCTCTCTCGTTGCGGCTAAAATAGTAGACTCCAAGGAGACCTTTACTACCACAATGACAAGGAGCGTTCGGGATGAAATATCTTTGGTTGGGACTCTGTTTGCTACCGTTGACCGGCATCGGCAAGAACAACCCGACGGCAGAGTGCCGCTGGCTGTACGACCGGATTGAGATACTGGAACAGGCTATCAAGAAAGGAGACAAGCTAGGCACAGAGCAAGAATTGGCACGCTGGAAAACTGAGTACAACAAAAAACAGTGCTCACAGTACGACTACTGAGCCGGACAAGATGGCGTGACCGACAACGGCAGATAACAAGCGGGCCCCGATCAAGATGACCGGGGCCCGTTTTCAAAGCATGGCCAGCTTGATTCTGCAGCAGAGTGCGCTCAAGGCAGCACCATAGGGCCAGCGACAGTGGCCGCCACCTCATCCCCACGCAGCACCCGGACCAGTTCAAGCGCAAACTCGATGGCGCTGCCCGGCCCCTGACTGGTGATAAGGCGATGAGCCTCATCCCTGACGACCCGCTCACGTGACAGCTGCGATGTCGACAGTCGGGGCTGAAAGCCGGGATGACAGGTGACGATGGCACCATCCAGCAGCGCGTGATGTTGCAAGAGCACCACAGGGGCGGCGCATATGGCAGCGCGCCAGCGGCCAAGAGCGGCCTGCTCTTTGAGCAGATCGATGGCCAGCGGGGTATCGCGGATCACTTCGCTGCCGGGCAGACCACCGGGTACCACGATGGCTTCAAAGTCCCGACGGGTCAGCTCGTCGATATGACAATCGGCCACCAGCTGTACCCCGCGCGATGCTTTCACCTGCCGCGATCCGGCAGGGCAACAAGAGGCCAGCACCACCTCGATGCTGGCGCGCACCAGGGTATCGACAATGGCGACCGTCTCTATCTCTTCCGACCCGGGGGCCACCAGCACCAGTACACTCACGTTCGCCTCCTTGCTGCTTGCTCTGCCATGTAAAAGGTCAGACGGCCTGACTCTTCTCTTTGATCGCCTGATAGAGACCATGATTGACCGGTACTGCAATGCCATGCCGGGCAGCCTTGGCCAACAGGAAGCCGGTGATGGCCTCAATCTCGGTCTCGCGTCCCAGCTCCATATCCTGATGCATGGAGGAGTAATTGTCAGCGGTCAGTTCCACCACTGTCATCACCCGGCGTTGCAACTCCTCTGCCGTGGTTGCAATCCCTTCGGCACACATCACATCCGCCACTTCCACGCAGATCTGCTGCATGGCATCGGCAAAACGGGGGCCAGCCAGCTCGCCATTTTTCAGCTTGTAGAGAGCCGTCAGGGGATTGATGGCACAGTTGATGGCCAGCTTTTGCCACTGGCGCGTCAATACCTGCTCATCCCAGCCAGCCTGCCCCAGTGCAAGCGCCAGCTCGTCCGCGAGCGCAGCATGGGCCTTGGCTGCGTCGTTGATCGGGCCAAGCCAGGTTTCACCCTTGCCAGTATGACGGAAGACAAAATGGCCGCACTGCATGGCGCCATGGCTGGTGACACCGGCAATCACCGGATTTTGCGGGAACATCTCGACCACATGCTCGGCAATGCCCATCCCGTTGTGCAGCAGCACGATCGGCACGCCGGCATCCAGCTTACCCACCAGCGGCGTCAGTGCGGCAATCACCTGACTGGCCTTGGTCATCACCAGCAGACGCTGGATCTTGCCGGGTTTGCTGACAAATCCGCGCTCGATATTGAGCAACTGAACATGCCCCTCCAGCGAGGTGAAATCGATCCCCGGATGGAGCGTGGACTTATGATGTTCGCGCAACAAGACACGGGTGGATTGACCACTCTGGATCAACAGGGAGGCAAAAACGCCGCCGAGGGCGCCACAACCCAACAGTGACCACTTCGGAGTAACGGGTGGAATAACGGGCTGTCGGGAATTTTTTAATCCGCTTGGCATGGTGTGACTCTGTCAGGGTAAGGGTTGCAATCCTCTCAACCTGTTACCGGGGATAAGTGAAGATGTCGCTGGTGGACACTAACGGGTCCACCCGTCCTGTGCGCAGGGGATTCTAGCAGAGCAACCCCATCAAAATCAGCAAATTTGCCCGTTTTCTGGTAGATTTGCCCCCCGATAACGCAACATGAGGAGCTTTGGCTATGCCGTCATTCGATATTGTCTCTGAAGTCAAAATGAACGAGGTGTTGAACGCAGTCGACAACGCCAATCGTGAACTGGCCACCCGTTTCGATTTTCGTGGGGTAGAAGCCAGCTTCGAGTTGAACAAGGAAGAGGTAAAACTGGAAGCCGATGCCGATTTCCAGCTCAAGCAGATGGTCGAAATCCTGCGCGGTGCCCTGCTCAAGCGCAACATCGAAAACAGCTCCATGGAAGTGGGTGACTCCGTTCACTCCGGCAAACGCTTCCACCTGACCGTCAAGTTCAAACAGGGGATAGAGAAAGAGATCGCCAAGAAGCTGGTCAAGCTGATCAAGGACTCCAAGATCAAGGTACAGGTCGCCATCCAGGGTGATGAAGTACGTGTCACCGGCAAGAAGCGTGACGATCTGCAAGAGACCATGGCACTGGTCCGTGGCGCCGAACTGGGTCAACCGATGCAGTTCCAGAACTTCCGCGACTGATTTATCCACTCAGCGGTGGCGCACTTGATGACTCGCGCCACGCTATCTAAATCGCGGCCATAAAAAAACCGGAGCAGATGCTCCGGTTTTTTGTACCCCAAGTTTTATTAGAACTTGTAGGTAACAGAGAAGTAGTGGCCGAAACCGGTAGTGTTCAGACCACCAAAGGCACCATTGTTGATACCGTAGATTTCGTTGAAGTACTTCAGACCGTAACCAACTGCGTAACGGTCGGAGTGCCAGTAGATACCGTGGAAAGTACCCAAACCGTTAGCACTCTGGTTGTTGTCGCCATGGATATCTTTATCAAACAGATAATCCAAGTAGCCCTGATAGGAGACGAAGCTGCCGTTGGAGAAGGTATAGAAAGGCTTGAACCAGTTCATGGAGAACTGATAACCGTTCCAGTCACCCTCTTCGGCCTTGAAGCCACTTTCGGTTGCATGGCGAGCATACAGGTTCATGCCAACTTTACCGAACCAAGGCACCTGTACATCAGCACCCAGACCGATCATGTTCTCCATCATGGAGTCATCAACGTTGTTCAGGGTAGCGATGTAGAGCTCTTGTACCGGGCCGAAGGAGAGATCTTTACCAGTCAGGGCATCCAGAGAAAGACGCGGGGCGAACTTCATGAAGATGTTCTGGCCATTGTGTTTGTCGCTATGGCTGCTTTGGAAAATATCGAACACATCGACATAGCCATACAGATCAAACATACCGGAACGACCACCGAATTCCATTTCCAGGTAGGTGTCGTTGTAGTCGCTGCCCATGTAAGGACGCTGGTCAATGGTATGCATTACGTTGAACTGCATCCATTTGAAATCATTCTTGTGGATATCACCGCTGTAGTCAGCAGCGAAGGCCGGGGTAGCGGCAGCAGCCAGCAGACCGGCAGCGATCAGAGTCTTGGTAAATTTGGCCATTTTATTGGTCTCTTGTGCGTTAGTTGAGGTTTTCCGTAGCCTGCCCACAAGGAGCGAGAGGGATTCTAATCAAATAAAATTGGGGGTGAAACAACTTCTCGGGAACTTTATCCGGAAGTGTGAATCTAATCACCCCCGATTCTACGCAAACGCTTGCTATTTGTCAGCCGTTGAGAACAACTCACTCCCTTTTCTGGCGACAAGCACAATCAACAACAACACGGGCAAGCCCAATAAACTGGTTCCGACAAAGAAGGCACTGTAGCCAATCTGCTCCACAACCTGTCCGGAAAAACCGGCCAGCAACTTGGGTAGCAGCAACATTACCGAGCTGAACAGGGCGTACTGAGTGGCCGAAAATGCCACATTGGTCAGGCTGGAGAGATAGGTCACGAAGGCCGCGGTCGCGATACCGGCACTGAGGTTGTCGAGGGAAATGATGAGCGTCAGAAGTTCCAGATTGTGACCAACCTGATTGAGCAGGGCAAACAGCAGGTTGGTGCTGGCAGTGAGCAGCGCCCCCAAGAACAGGATGCGCAGCGTGCCGAAGCGCATCACCAGCACGCCCCCCAGCGCCGCTCCCACTAGCGTCATGATGACGCCAAACACCTTGGTAATGGTGGCAACCTCAGTTTTGCTGAACTGCATATCCACATAGAAGCTGTTGGACATCACCCCCATCACCACATCGGCAACCCGATAGCAGGCGATCAGAGCCAGGATCAGCAGCGCCGAGCTGCCATAGCGACGAAAGAAGTCGGCAAACGGACACCAGACGGCCTCATAGCCCCAGGCCCCCGCACTCGCCAGCAGCGCAGGCCACCCTTTTTCTAGGAGCTGCGCCTTGCGTTCGGCCTGTTGTTTGCCCTGCTCGGCCAGATCGATATCCGGCTCGTGGCAAAACAGCGTGGTGATAACCCCGAGTGACATCAGACCCGCCATCACCAGATAGGTAATCTGCCAGCCACGATAGTCATAGCCGCTGTTGCTGCCAAACCAGGCTGCCAGCGCCAGCGCACCGGCGCCCGCCATGATCATCGCCAGTCGGTAGCCAGTCATGTAAGAAGCAGCCATCGCCGCCTGAAGCCGCTCGGGGGCAGATTCGATGCGATAGGCATCGATAACGATATCCTGCGTGGCCGAGGCAAAGGCCACCAGCAGGGCAAACATAGCCAGCTGGGCCAGCTCGGTCTTGGGATCGCAGAACGCCATGCCGACCAGCGCGGCGGCAATCAGCAGCTGGGAGAAGAACATCCAGCTGCGGCGACGCCCCAGCAGCGTGGAGAGCAACGGCAGCGGCATGCGATCCACCAGCGGCGACCACAGCCATTTAAAGCCATAGGCGAGTGCCACCCAGCTCATATAGCCGATATCGGTCAGGCTGACATCGGCCTCGCGCAACCAGAATGAGAGGGTACCGAACACCAGTAGCAGCGGCAGACCCGATGAAAAACCCATGGCAAAGAGAATAAACACCCGAAATTCGAGATAGACGGCGAGGGACTCTCTCCAGCTTGGTTTGCGGATCATGTTCAACTACCTGACGACTTTGGAAAAGTGCGTCATTTTGGCAGGTTGATGGCAGATAGCCAAGGCGAGCAAAGAGATAGGCAAAAGAAGTCCGGATAGAGAAAAGGCCCATCCTGAACGGGATAAGCCTTGTATTGTGACCTGACGAGGGCGAGGTGACGAACCGCGTCCGGCGAGAGTTACTTGCCCGCTTTCTTGTCGACTTTCTTGTCTGCCGGAGTTTCTGCCAGCAAGACCACCTTCTTCAGAATGATGGGACTGGTCGGCACATCGTTGGCGCGCAGAATGGGGCTGTAACCGGTCTGTACCTGAGCCAGTTTGTCCAGCACCTCCATCCCCTGAACCACCTGACCGAACACGGTGTAACCCGCAGAGCCACCGGCGTTTAGGTTATTGTTGTCGACCAGATTGAAGTAGAACTGGCGAGTAGCGCTGTCGACCGCCTGGGTGCGAGCCATGGCGATGGAGCCACGCTTGTTGGGCAGACCGCCACGCGACTCGTTGACCACAGGCTCATAAGTTGGCAGTTGCTGGAACTGCTGGTTGTAGCCCCCACCCTGCACCACGAAATCCTGGATCACCCGGTGGAAGATACTGCCGTCATAGCTGCCATCAGCCACGTAACGCAGGAAGTTCTTCACCGTCTGGGGCGCCTGCTTGGACGCCAGCTCCACCACGATATTGCCGTGGTTGGTCTCCATTCTCACTTTCGGGCCCGCGAACGCCAGCGGGGCGATCAGCATGGCCAGCAACCAGAGTTTTTTCATCATCAGACCCCTGCACCGTTCGGTTGACCTTTCAGGTAACCGCGCAGCGCATCATCCGCCATGATCTGCTGCAGCACGCTACCCAGTTGCAGGTTCAATGTAGACTCCAGGTCGGCCATGCTTGGCTCGCTCGGGCTCTCCTTGCTGGAGGACATGTTGAACTGCTTGGTCAGACGGTTGCCCTGGAAATCGGCGATCACCTGCAGGCTGACGCGGGACTTGGTGACATAGGTAAAGGTCTTCTCTTCCACATTGACTGCGGCGTTGGAGATCACCAGCGTCAGGTTGGTGGTGCCACTGTTACCCACTTCCAGACCCTGGCTGCGCAACCCTTCGGCCAGCCGCTCGGCCATCAGCAGGTTGAGCGGACGTTCGCTGTTGACCAACACGGGGGCTTTCTCTTTATGTTTGATAGAGAAGACGTAGGCAGCCTCACGCTTGTCTACCCCTTCCATGGTGATGCGATTGCCAGAGTAGTATTGCTGGTTGGCGGGGATCACCTGCGGATTGAGCAGCGCCGTCTCCGGCCAATGAGTGGCACACCCGCCCAGCATCAGGGCGGCCAGCAGCAAGAGTGACTTTTTCATCATGGTTTCCTTTGGCTTTAGCGTTTGATGGCTTTCAAAATAACGAATTTGCTGTTCGACGCAACGACTTGTGCGTTGGCAAACAAGCGCTTGAGTTTGTTGTGATAGTCCAGATGACGGTTGCCTACTATCCAGAGTTCACCCCCTTGAGGCAACACCCGGTGCGCATCGCTGAACATCTGCCAGGCGATATGATCGGTGATCGCCTGCAGCTGATGGAAAGGAGGGTTGCAGAGGATCCGATCCGCCGAGCCGACCGCCACCCCGTCGAGACAGTTATTGACCATAAAGCGGGCGCGCGGCAGTGCATCGGGCAGATTGTGCTCGACGTTGAGCTGTGCCGAGGCAACCGCCATATAGGATTCATCGATAAAGGTCACCTCCACCTCGCTGTCTTTGGCGAGCAGCGACAGACCCAGCACCCCGTTGCCACAGCCCAGATCGATCACCTTGCGGGCACTGTGGATGGGCAGGTTGTCCAGCATAAAACGGGCACCAATATCGAGACTGGTGCGCGAGAAGACGTTGGCATGGTTGTGGATGAGCATGCCACTCCCCTCCAGCGGCCAGACTGTCGGGAAGGGATTGGCCAGCGCGGGACGTTCTGCCTGCGGCTCGCAGTGAATGAGACGCGCCTTTTTCCAGGCCAGCGAGGTATGGGTAGGTCCCAGATACTTCTCGAACAACTTGAGGGTTGAGGTATGAATATCCTTCGCCTTGCCGGCAGCGATAACGCGGGTTGCCGGTGTCACCACCGCACGCAGCGCCAGCAGTTGCTGCTCCAATAGAGCCTGATATTTGGAGACCTTGATCACCACCAGCGCAGGGGCATCGGGCAGCGGCGCCAGCGCATCCTGCAAGCGGATCCCGCCTGCATCCAGCCCATTTTCGGCCAGATTGGCCAGGGTCGCCCGCTCACTGATGTAGGAGTCGGTGACGCAGCAGGGGGAGTGCGGATGCATATAGGCGGCCAGCGCGCCAAAGCCATCATTCATGATGATGACGGGGCCCGCCTGCTCGAGGGGAGACTCCGCCAGGGTATTGATCAGATATTCGTCAGCCGCATCCCAGGCTTGCAGGGTCTCCTGACTCTGGCGCGGATAGCGGTAGAGCGTGAGCTGGCAATGGGGAGTGTCGAGAAGGGTTTGCATAAGAAGAGTCCAACCTCGGCTTTATTCGTGTATACAGGCGCCAGGGGCGACGCAAAGTGGCGCTATTCTAGCGAGGAGCAGGAATTTCACCAGTTCGATGCGCATCAAGGGAGCAACTGACGGGTGATTTCCCTCTTACGGGGGCTTATTCCATCCCGCGACTGCCGATAGAATGGCCCGACATTCACTCTGGAAGCTGATCCGATGACCATCCAACAACTGATTGAAGCCAAGCTGACCGCCGCCCTCTCCCCCACCGTGCTGGAGGTGATCAACGAGAGCCACATGCACCGTGTGGAACCGGGATCTGAGAGCCACTTCAAGGTGGTGATCGTCAGCAAGCAATTTACAGGGCAGCGGCTGCTGGCCCGTCATCGTCAGGTCAATGCCGTACTGGCCGACGAGCTGGCCGGTGCCGTTCATGCACTGGCGCTGCATACCTACACAGAGAGCGAGTGGCAGGAAAAAGGCCACGCCCCGCGCACCCCGAGCTGCGTTGGCAAACCGTCACTCTCCTGAAACCGGTTGTACCACAGGATTCCCCTCGAGAACCTGCCAACAAAAATTAAACAAATTTCCCCCATTGACCCCGAAAAGGCTACATCCAAGGGGGTATATTTCGGCATCAAGGCTTTTTTGCTGATAGTGGAGACAACGGCAAATACCCCCATCGAGGTATCGAAATAAAAAAACCTTTAAAACCACTACTTACAAGGTGTCAGGGGCTTATTCATTGCAGGTTAATTTTGTGATGGCACGGGGATTTTGCCCATTTGGCATGGCAGAAAATGCACCTTAAGTGGTAAACTCAAGCGCTTTTGAGTGAGCCTGCATGTTGAATAATTGTTGAGCCTGCCCACCTGGCGCAACTACAACATCGACTCATTCAACCACCCGTCGTGATGTATTTCTCGGCGCTAACCAACCTCTCCCGTAACGGTAGTGCAAGTAAGTATGATTACAATCAAAAGAGGACTGGACATCCCCGTGCTGGGTGCGCCAGAGCAAGTAATCTACGATGGCCCCGCCATCACCCGTGTTGCGACACTGGGCGAGGAGTTTGTGGGGATGCGACCTACTATGTTCGTCAAAGTAGGTGATCGCGTCATCAAAGGTCAGGATCTTTTTGAAGACAAGAAGAATCCGGGCGTTAAATTCACAGCTCCTGCCACCGGTGTGGTTTCAGAGATCAACCGTGGTGCCAAACGTGTTCTCCAGTCTGTGGTCATCGACCTCGACGGTTCCGATGAACAGGTGACGTTTGAGCATTTTGCCTCTGCCGAGCTGGCCAAGCTCGAGCGCAGCAAGGTGCAAGAGATCCTGGTCGCATCAGGTCAGTGGACTGCGTTGCGTACCCGTCCGTTCAGCAAAGTCCCCGCGGTAGCGTCTGCCCCGCGCGCCATCTTTGTGACTGCAATGGACACCAACCCGCTGGCAGCCGATGCCGAGCTGATTATCAAGGAACAGCCGCAGGCCTTCCTCGATGGTCTGGCCGTATTGACCCGCCTGACCGACGGCGCCGTCTACGTCTGTAAAGGCGAAGGCAGTCTGCCCCACTCTCCGCTGGCTCAGGTCAAGGAAGAGATTTTCGTTGGTCCGCACCCTGCCGGTCTGCCGGGTACCCATATCCACTTCCTGGATCCGGTCAGCAGCACCAAGGTGCAGTGGCACATCAACTATCAGGATGTGATTGCATTCGGCAAGCTGTTCACCACCGGTCAGATCTTCACTGACAAGGTGATCGCGCTGGCTGGCCCGAACGTGCTCAAGCCGCGTCTGCTGCGTACCCGTCTGGGCGCCTGCATCAGCCAGCTCACCAACAATGAGCTGCGTGCCGACGAAAACCGTATCATCTCCGGTTCTATCCTGAGTGGTGCCAAAGCCGAAGGTGTTCACGACTACCTGGGCCGCTACCACAATCAGGTTTGCGTGCTGGGTGAAGGGCGCGAGAAAGAGTTCCTGGGCTGGATCAACCCCAGCGCAAACAAGTTCTCTATCACCCGTACCACCCTCTCTCATCTGATGAAGGGCAAGCTGATCAACTTCACCACCACTACCAACGGTAGTGACCGTTCCATGGTGCCTATCGGCAACTATGAGCGGGTGATGCCACTCGACATCCTGCCAACCCTGCTGCTGCGGGACATGGTCTCCGGCGATACCGACGGTGCGCAAGCGCTGGGCTGCCTGGAGCTGGATGAGGAAGATTTGGCGCTCTGTACCTTTGTCTGCCCTGGCAAGACAGAGTACGGCCCGATCTTGCGTGAGTGCCTGACCAAGATTGAACTGGAAGGTTAAGCGATGAGTTTCAAGCAACTTCTTGAAAATATGGAACACCACTTCGAACCGGGTGGAAAGTACGCCAAGTACTATGCCCTGTTCGAAGCGGCGTACACCCTGTTCTACACCCCGGGTAGCGTTACCCGCAACGCCTCCCACGTTCGTGATGCGCTCGATCTGAAGCGCATGATGATCATGGTGTGGCTGGCCGTGTTCCCGGCCATGTTCTGGGGCATGTACAACGTTGGTAACCAGGCGATTGCCGCCATTGCCCACATGGGCTCGGCTGCTGGTGCCAGCAGCTGGCAATATGCCCTGGCTACCATGCTGGGCGCCTCCCTCGATCCGGCTGTAGCCGGTATCGGCAGCAAGATGCTGATCGGCGCCACCCACTTCTTCCCGATCTACATCACCGTCTTCTTTGTCGGTGGTTTCTGGGAAGTGCTGTTCGCCATGGTGCGCAAACACGAGATCAACGAAGGCTTCTTCGTAACCTCAATTCTGTTTGCCCTGATCGTGCCGCCCGAGCTGCCCCTGTGGCAAGCTGCGCTGGGTATCACCTTCGGTGTGGTGATGGCCAAAGAGGTGTTCGGTGGTACCGGCAAGAACTTCCTGAACCCGGCGCTTGCTGGTCGTGCGTTCCTGTTCTTCGCCTACCCGGGCCAGATCTCCGGTGACGCCGTGTGGGTTGCCGTTGACGGCTTCTCCGGCGCGACTGCCCTGAGCCAGTGGGCCCAAGGCGGCCAGATGGCGCTGATCAACGGTGCAACCGGCCAGGCTATCAGCTGGATGGACGCTTTCCTGGGTAACCTGCCGGGTTCCATCGGTGAAGTCTCTACCCTGATGATCCTGCTGGGTGCGGCCATGATCGTCTACATGCGCATCGCCTCCTGGCGCATCATCGCCGGCGTGATGATCGGTATGATCGCCACCTCCCTGCTGTTCAACGTCATCGGTTCCGATACCAACCCCATGTTCAACATGCCGTGGCACTGGCATCTGGTACTGGGTGGCTTCGCCTTCGGTATGGCCTTCATGGCAACCGACCCTGTCTCCGCAGCCTTTACCA
This sequence comes from Aeromonas sp. s7(2024), assembly GCF_040907825.1. Lineage (NCBI taxonomy): Bacteria > Pseudomonadati > Pseudomonadota > Gammaproteobacteria > Aeromonadales > Aeromonadaceae > Aeromonas > Aeromonas sp. s7(2024). The sequence continues at coordinate 125,070 of NZ_JBFOCM010000035.1, read as the reverse complement.
ACAAAGGCAAGTGGTGGTACGGCGCCCTGATCGGCGTAATGGTCGTGCTGGTTCGCGTGGTCAACCCTGCGTTTCCGGAAGGCATGATGCTGGCCATTCTGTTTGCGAACCTGTTTGCTCCCCTGTTTGACCACTTCGTCGCTCAGGCAAACATCAAGCGGAGGATTGCTCGTGGCGTTTAATAAAGATTCAACCCTCGGCACCGTCAGCGTGGTCACCGGCCTGTGTCTGGCCTGTTCCATCGTGGTATCCGTTGCCGCCGTGGGCCTGCGTTCTACCCAGCAGGAAAACAAGGCGCTGGACAAGCAGAGCAACATTCTCGCCGTAGCCGGTGTGGATGTGAGCGAAGTGGCCAAACGCGACCTGGCCAAACTGTACGGCGAGAAGATCGAAGCCCGTCTGGTGGATCTGGCGACCGGTGACTTTGTTGACGGCGATGCCGACAACTTCGACACCAAGCTGGCAGCCAAAGATCCGGCCCGCAGCATCCGTCTTGCCGCCGCTGACGACAAGGCCAGCCTGCGTCAGATCTCCAAGCAGATCCCGGTATTCTTCGCCAAGGATGCCGAAGGCAAGATCGACAGCATCATCCTGCCCATCTACGGTCAGGGTCTGTGGTCGACCATGTATGCCTTCGTCGCCGTTGCCGCTGATGGCCAGACCATCAAGGGCATCACCTACTATGACCACGGTGAAACCCCGGGTCTGGGTGGCGAGATCGAAAACCCGGCCTGGCAGGCGCTGTTCAAGGACAAGAAACTGTTCGACCAGAATGGCATGCCGGCGCTGCGCGTCATCAAGGGCCATGCTCCGGCGGGCTCCGAGCACGAGATCGATGGTCTCTCCGGTGCCACTCTGACCGGTAACGGCGTACAGCATACCTTCGACTTCTGGATGGGTCCCAAGGGCTTCGGTCCTTTCCTGGCCAAGGTTCGTGCAGGAGAAATCAACAATGGCTGACAAGAGCGAAATGAAGAAGTTGCTGTTGACGCCTGTGCTGGGCAACAACCCCATCGCCTTGCAGGTGCTGGGCGTCTGTTCTGCACTGGCGGTTACCAGCCAGATGAAGACAGCGTTTGTAATGACCCTCGCGGTCATGGCGGTCACCGCCTTCTCAAACCTGTTCATCTCCCTGATCCGCAACCAGATCCCGAACAGCGTCCGGATCATCGTGCAGATGGCGATCATCGCCTCACTGGTTATCGTGGTTGACCAGGTGCTCAAGGCGTACGCCTATGACATCTCCAAGCAACTGTCGGTCTTCGTGGGTCTGATCATCACCAACTGTATCGTAATGGGCCGCGCTGAAGCATACGCCATGAAGAGTGCCCCGCTGCCCTCCTTCCTGGATGGTATCGGCAACGGTCTGGGCTATGGTGCCATTCTGCTGAGTGTCGCGACCGTGCGTGAACTGCTGGGCTCCGGCACCTGGTTCGGCATCGAGCTGCTGCCGCTGGTGAACAACGGTGGCTGGTATGTGCCCAACGGCCTGCTGCTGCTGCCGCCGAGTGCATTCTTCATCATTGGTCTGATCATTTGGGGCGTTCGCACCAAGGATCCCAAGCAGGTGGAGGCGAAGGATTAAGGTATGGAACACTATCTGAGTCTGTTGATTAAATCGATCTTCATCGAAAACCTGGCACTCTCCTTCTTCCTGGGGATGTGTACCTTCTTGGCGGTGTCCAAGAAGGTAAAGACCTCCATGGGTCTTGGTATTGCCGTTATTGTGGTGCAGACCATCGCGGTTCCTGCCAACAACCTGATCTACAACTACGTGCTTAAAGATGGCGCTCTGGTATCCGGTCTGGATCTGAGCTTCCTGAGCTTCATCACCTTCATCGGTGTGATTGCAGCACTGGTACAGATCCTGGAGATGGCGCTGGACAAGTACTTCCCGGCACTCTACAACGCGCTGGGTATCTTCCTGCCGCTCATCACCGTGAACTGCGCCATCTTCGGTGGCGTCTCCTTCATGGTGCAGCGTGACTACAACTTCATGGAGTCTGTGGTCTACGGTGTGGGTTCAGGGGCAGGCTGGATGCTGGCGATCGTTGCGCTGGCTGGTATCCGCGAGAAGATGAAGTATTCCGATGTTCCGGAAGGCCTGCGCGGTCTGGGCATCACCTTCATCACCGCCGGTCTGATGGCGCTGGGCTTCATGTCCTTCTCTGGTATCTCCCTGTAATCGGCTTTCCTGCAATCAGAAAGGAACGATAGATGGAAATTATTTTGGGTGTGGTCATGTTTACCGTGATCCTGCTGGCACTGGTGGCAGTCATTCTGTTCGCCAAGTCCAAGCTGGTGACCGCGGGCGACGTGACAATCAGCATCAATGGTGACCCGGCCAAGGCTGTGACCAGCCCGGCCGGTGGCAAGCTGCTCGGCGTGCTGGCTGGCAGCGGTATCTTCGTCTCCTCCGCCTGTGGCGGCGGTGGCTCCTGCGGCCAGTGCAAGGTACGGGTGAAATCCGGTGGCGGCGACATTCTGCCGACCGAACTGGATCACATCAGCAAGGGCGAAGCCCGTCATGGCGAGCGCCTGGCCTGTCAGGTTACCGTTCGCTCCGACATGGATATCGAACTGCCGGAAGAGATCTTCGGGGTGAAGAAGTGGGAATGTACTGTTATCTCTAACGATAACAAGGCCACCTTCATCAAGGAGCTCAAGCTGCAGATCCCCGATGGCGAGAGCGTACCGTTCCGCGCCGGTGGTTATATCCAGATTGAAGCCCCGGCTCACCACGTGCACTACAAGAACTTCGATATTCCCGAGGAGTATCGCGGTGACTGGGATCGCTTCAAGATTTTTGAGCTGGAGTCCAAGGTCGATGAGCCGATCATCCGTGCCTACTCCATGGCCAACTATCCGGAAGAGTTCGGCATCATCATGCTGAACGTGCGTATCGCGACCCCGCCCCCGAGCAACTGGACTGCCCCTCCGGGACAGATGTCCTCCTACATCTTCAGCCTGAAGGCTGGCGACAAGGTGACTATCTCCGGTCCATTCGGTGAGTTCTTCGCCAAAGACACCGATGCCGAAATGGTATTCATCGGTGGTGGTGCAGGTATGGCGCCAATGCGTTCCCATATCTTTGACCAGCTGCGTCGCCTGAAGTCCAAGCGCAAGATGAGCTTCTGGTACGGTGCCCGTTCCAAGCGCGAAATGTTCTATGTCGAAGACTTTGACATGCTCGCCGCAGAGAACGAGAACTTCACCTGGAACGTCGCCCTGTCTGATCCGCAACCGGAAGACAACTGGGACGGCTACACCGGCTTCATCCACAACGTGCTCTACGAGAACTATCTCAAGAACCACGAAGCACCGGAAGATTGCGAGTTCTACATGTGTGGACCTCCGGTGATGAACGCTGCCGTCATCAACATGCTCAAAGACTTGGGCGTTGAAGACGAAAACATCCTGTTGGATGACTTTGGTGGTTAATCCATGCACAGTGTTGTAAAGACCTGGCTAGCCTTCGGGCTAGCCTTTTTCTTGACTGGGTGCGGTCAGGAGACGGTCCAATCCAAACCGGAGATCCACATCACCGGCAGCACCATGGGCACTTATTACTCCATCAAGGTGGCGGACAGCGCCATCAACGATCCGGCCAAGCTTCAAGCTGAGGTGGATGTGTTGCTGGAGCGGGTCAACGATCAGATGTCGACCTATCGCCCCGATTCCGAACTGTCGCGCTTCAACCAGAGCCGTGACAACAAACCGGTAGTGGTCTCCCGCGATACCGCACGGGTCGTCACAGAGGCCATTCACATTGGCCGTGAGAGCCAGGGGGCGCTGGACGTCACCGTTGGCCCCTTGGTCAATCTGTGGGGCTTTGGCCCGGACAAGAAGCCGACCAAGGTCCCTTCCGACGAGCTGATCACCCAGACTCGCCAGAAGACCGGTCTGGGCAACCTGCACGTCATCACCTCGGTAGATGCCGACACCCTGCAAAAAGATATTCCGGACCTCTACGTCGATCTCTCCGCCATCGCCAAGGGCTTTGGTGTGGACAAGGTAGCCGAGTATCTGGAGTCACTGGGTGCGCGTAACTATCTGGTGGAGATTGGCGGCGAGCTGCGGATCAATGGCGTCAACGGCAAGGGTCACCCCTGGCGCGTGGCCATCGAGAAGCCCACCGCAGGCACCGGCACGGTGCAAGAGGTGATCGTGCCCGGTGACAATGGGGTAGCCACCTCCGGCGATTACCGCAACTACTATGAACTGGATGGTCAGCGCTTCTCCCACACCATAGATCCGCGCAGCGGCAAGCCGATTCAGCACCGTCTGGTGTCGGTCACCGTGATCCACCCCTCCTGCATGACCGCAGACGGGCTGGCCACCGTGTTTATGGTGATGGGGACCGAGAAAAGCCTGGCCTATGCCAACGAGCGCGGCCTGGCGATCTTCGTGATCACCAAGACGGACAACGGCTTTGAAGAGGCTTACTCCGATGCCTTCAAGCCCTATCTGGTCAAGAAGTAAGAGGTAGAGATGCAGATTTTTCTGATCACCTTCGGGGTATTCATGCTGGTGATAGCCGCCATGGCTATCGGTTACATCTTCCAGAAGAAGACCATCTCCGGCTCCTGTGGCGGTCTGGGTAGCGTCGGCATCGAGAAAGAGTGCGATTGCCCGGAACCCTGCGACAACCGCAAGAAGAAGATGGCCAAGGAAGAGGCCCGTCGCAAGATGCTGGAAGAGAACCGCATCATCTGATGACTCTGGTTTTTCGGTAAACAAAAGCGCGCCATCGGCGCGCTTTTTACTGGCCGTTATCTTGCGTTAACGGTCAGGGCTGACGTTCGATATAGAGGATCACTTCACCCAGATGGATACCGAACTTGCTGATCTCGGCACGATTGATCAGACGATCTTCGTCCAGCAGGTACATCCAGTCATCGAAGCTCACCCGCACAACCTCGCCATCCGGTAGCGCCAGATCGAGCTGATAACGCCAGTTGAGGGCGAACCCTTCGCTTTTACCCACCGCCTCTCCCACCACATCGGAAGCAGTACCTCGCCAGTGACCGTCAACCCCCTTGCTCAGATACCAGGTACGGGTCTGCTGGCGGCCATCGTCAAAGTAGAACTGCTCGAACAGCTCTCCCTTGCCATCCTTCCAACGACCCACCATCTCGACCCGAAAGCGACTGGTCACTTCGCCGCTGCGGTCGGTTACCAGGCCGTGAGCCACTAATTTACCGTTGAAGAAACGGGCGAGATCCCAGTTTGGCCCCTGCCCCCGATAGTCATCGAGACTGGCACCACAGCCGCTCAGCAGCAAAAAAGGGAGCAACAGCAACCAGCGGTATGCACGATAGAAAAACATTGGAAACTCCATGTTCAGGGTTGGCCACGCAGGCGGCGGGTAAGGGCGGGATCGCGGCTGTTGTCAGCCAGCCAGATGGCGAGAAAAGCGGCCGAGAATTGCGGATCGGCCAGAGTGCCGAGGGGTTTTTCTTGCCACCAGAAGTGGCCTGCCCCGCCCTTGTCGACATAGAAGGTGAGCTTCTCGCCTGCCTGCACATCGGGCCAGAGTGCAGCGAGCTGGCCGAGCCAGCGCTGACGCTCGGCGTCAGAGCCAAGACCGAGTCGCTGCCACTCGGCAGCAGTGGCGCTCAGCAGATCTTCCCGCTCGATGGCTCTGGCATAGGTGAGGGTCAGGGCCTGCGGATAGTGACCGGGCTGATAGTGCCCGCTTTCACTGTAGAGGGTGGCATCGTAGAGCTTGAACCAGAGCCAGTTCATCTCCCCCTGCCCGACCGGGCGCAGCTGCTGCCAGGGGGAGGCAGAAGCCTGCACTTCGGTTGCAGCAAAGAGCGTAAACGCCAGCAGTAGCGGGTTAATTCCACCCCATATGCCAGTGATTGGGGTCTTCCAGTTCATGCCAGTCCATCTCCTGTTCCTGCAGGGTGTTGATATCCTGCATCACCACCTGCACCAGCTGCCCCTGCGCATCCCGCTGGCAGGCAACCACCAGATAGAAGCGATCAGTCAGCTCATGCTGGCTCTCTTTGGTCCATTTGGAAAAAAGCAACGAGTCGGTCGAAAAGGTGTTTGTCATGACTCACCCTCCAGCTTGACCATTACCCACAGGAGTACGGGTAACCACCACATCCAGATCACTGCCAGCAGCGCCGAACTGATCCAGATGCCCCAAGGTAAGTTTACTGCCCCCATGGCAGCCCCCGCCACATAGGAGGAGGCACCGCCAAATACGCCAAACAGCGCCTGCTGCCAGCGAGGCAAGCGCAGCAGCCAGCGCATACCGTGGGCCAGCGTCAGGGCAAAACCGAGCCAGAGCAGTACCAGCCAGAGGGGAAAACCGGACGGGAACCGGAACAGGCCGAGCTGCCAGAACAGGACATCCAGCAGACAGCCAGCAACCGCGATGGGGAGCAGCCGCCAGTCACGCTGGCGGCTGGGTGAGAAGAGAAAGTGCAGCAGCAAGATTGCCAGCAGCGGGCCCGGCTGCTGCCACTTCACCGCCAGCAACCAGTAGAGGTTGAACCCCAGCAGGTGAGCCCACTGCCACATGGTCAGTGACCGCTTACTGGCACATCACCCGACCAGCCAGCAGGCCCCGGCTTGGCGGCCTCCAGCTGCACCAGACTGATGGTGCGCTCCCAGAATCCCCCCTCGCAATAGGCGAAGTAGAAGTGCCACAGCCGGATGAAATCCTGGCTGTAACCGAGCTTGGGCAGCTCGGGCGCCAGCGCCAGAAACCGCTCGCACCAGTGAGCCAACGTGCGGGCATAGTGATGGCCGTGATCATGCAGCCGCACCAGCTGCATGTCGGTCTCCCGCGCCAACAGCCCCGCCATCTGGGAGACGCTCGGCAGGCAACCACCGGGGAAGATGTAGCGCTGGATGAAATCGACTCCGCGCAGATACTGGGCATGGCGCTGATCGGCGATGGTGATGGCCTGAATCAGCAGTCGGCCACCGGGCTTGAGCAACCGTGACAACTGGCGGAAATAGTCGGGCAGGAAGGCGTGGCCTACCGCCTCGATCATCTCGATGGAGACCAGCTTGTCATAGGTGCCCTCCAGCTTGCGGTAATCCTCCAGCAGCAAGGTGATGCGATCCCCCAGCCCCTCCCGCGCAATCCACTCCTTGGCGTAGTCATGCTGGGCCCGGGAGATGGTCGTGGTGGTCACCCGGCAGCCATAGTGGCGGGCGGCATAGACAGCAAGGCCGCCCCAGCCGGTGCCGATCTCCAGCAGATGATCGTCAGGCCCTAACTCGAGCCGCTCGCAGATGGTGCGCAGCTTGGCCTGCTGCCCCTCTTCCAGAGTGGCATCGGCGCTCGGGTAGATGGCGCTCGAGTACTGCATATGGCTGTCGAGAAAACCCTGATATAGGGTATTGCCGAGATCGTAGTGGGCGGCGATGTTGGAGCGCGAACCGGTCAAGGTATTGCGCTTGAGCCAGTGGCGCACCTTGTTGAACGGGAAACTGAGCCAACCGAGGCGCCGCTCGAGGGAGTCAAGCAGGGTCAGGTTGCGGGCCAGCAGCCGCACCAGCGCCACCGGATCCGGGCTGGTCCAGAGCCCCTCCACCCAGGTTTCTCCGGCGGCAATACTGCCCCCCAGCAACAGGCGACGATAGAAGGCAGGATCCTGCACTATCAGCTCGGCATGCAGATCGGTGCCCGCAACGCCAAAGCTGTGGCGCTCACCGCCATCCCGCAGCAGCAGCTGGCCATGTTCGAGGCGACCCAGCAGATTGAGCAGCAGTTGTCTTGCCCCCTTGTCGATGAAAGAGGCAGAGAGGGTTGATTGAGCAAGTTCCATTAGCGGCTCTCCGGATGGGTAAAAATCGGGGTTCGTTTTATAAATAGACGCAGTGCCTGCCAGTAGATCCCGAGCAGCACCTTCATGGTCATCCAGGGCCAGCGGGCCAGCAGGGCCACCAACCCCTTGCGCGACAAGGGTTCGCGAGTGAGCGCCAGGGTGGCGTCAAACAGCTTGGCTTCACCGGATACGGGATGACTCTCGATATGGATCAGAGTCTCCTGCGCGGGCGGCCTGATCCGCCAGTGATAACGCATCGCCAGCCCCATAAAGGGGGAGACGTGAAAATCCTTGTCATGGGGGGCCAGCGCCGCCAGATCCAGCAGGTAGTAGTGACGCTCGTTCCAGGGAGTGTTCGACACCTCTGCCAGCAGATAGCGCGCCTCGCCCTGCCGGTAGCAGAAGTAGAAGTTGACCGGGCTGAAGTAGAACCCCAAACAGCGCACATTACCGAGCAGCAGTACCCGCCCATCGGGCTCGGCATCGCCACCCAGATCGCTCACCTTCTGCCACACCGCCTGCTTGAGGCTTCCCTCACTCCCCTTGAGATAGTCATGGCGGTGAAACGAGAGCAGCCCCGAGCGATCCACACCGAACCAGCGCCCCTGATCGAGCTGTGGCAGCTCGTCGAGATCCAGTCCCAGCATAAAGAGGCTGTAGGAGAAGGTGTGAGCCCGCGGTGCAAAACGGCGGTGGCGCACCGAGCCCTGCCAGATGGCGCTGATGACGCCAGCCAGTTCGTCTGTACGCTCATGTTCGGTGGCCACGGTGGCGCCGTTCATAGCTCGGCTCCGAAGCGCCTGGCGACATCCAGCGCGCTGCGCACCCCATCCTCATGGAAGCCGTTGTACCAGTAGGCACCACAGAAGTGGGTGTGCTGCTGGCCGCAGATCTCCGCGCGCCGCTGCTGGGCGGCAATAGAGGCCTGATTGAACACCGGATGGTGGTAGACGAAGCGACGCAGCACCTTGCTCTCATCCACCTTGCCCTTGGGATTGAGGCTGACGCAGAAAGGCTCCGGCGAGTTCACCCCCTGCAGGATGTTCATGTTGTAGCTCACCAGCGGCCTCGCCTCGTCGTTGCCATCGAGCTGATAGTTCCAGCTGGCCCATGCCTTGCGGCGGGTGGGCAGGCCGCGAGCATCGGTATGGAGCCAGACATCGTTGGCCTGATAGGGCATGTCGCCGAGAATAGCCTGCTCCCGCTCGCCGGGATCCGCCAGCAGCGCCAGCGCCTGATCGCTGTGGCAGGCGAAGATCACCTCGTCAAACCGCTCCTCGCCGTAACTGCTCTGGATCACCACGCCATCCGCGTCCCGCCGTACGCTCTGCACCGGACAGGCGAGGCGGATCTGCGACTGCCAACCCGCGGTAAGGGGGCCGATATATTCCCGCGAGCCACCCGGGATCACGTACCACTGAGGGCGATTGGCCACATCCAGCAGGCCATGGTTGGCAAAAAAGCGCAGGAAGAAGCCAAGGGGGAAGGCGCGCATATCGGCCAGGGTCGATGACCAGATCGCCGCTCCCATCGGCAAGATGTAGTGGCGGGCGAAGTAGTCACTAAACTCCCCCGCCAGCAAAAAATCCCCCAGGGTCAGCTCGGGACCAGCCCCCTGATGCTGACCATCCGCCAGCCAGGCCCGCGCCTCGCGGTTGAACCGCAAAATCTCGGCGACGAAGCCGTAGAAACGGGGGCTCAACAGATTGCTGCGCTGGGCAAACAGGGTGTCGAGATTGTGGCCGTTATACTCCAGCCCCTCCGGGCTCTTCACCGAGAAGCTCATCTCGGCCGGTTGCCGCGCCATGCCGATCCGTGCCAGCAACTTCAAGAAGTTGGGGTAGGTGCGATCATTGAAGACGATAAAGCCGGTGTCGATGGCATAGCTGCGACCAGCCTGATTCACATCGACAGTGGCGGTGTGACCGCCCAGAGTCGGCGCCGCCTCGAACAGGGTGATGTCATGGAGTTTGTGGAGCAGAAAACCGGCGGTGAGCCCCGAGATCCCTGAACCGACGATGGCGATCTTTTTCTTCATGAATGGCTTCCTTTCGATACGAGTGCGCGGCCAAGGCGCAGCCAGAGCCCCACCGGCAGCGCACCAAGCAGGCGCAGCAACCAGATGAAACGGCGGGGAAAGTGGATCTGGTGACGACCAGCGGTCAGCCCGTCCATGATGGCGCGGGAGGCCTGCTCCACCGTCACCAGACAGGGCATGGGAAAATCATTTTTGGCGGTCAGCGGCGTCTGGACAAAGCCGGGGCGGATCAGGGTCACCCCGATCCCTTTGCTGGCCAAATCGAGGCGCAAGGTATCTGCCAGATAGTCGAGGGCCGCCTTGGAGGCGCCATAGGCCTCGGCTCGCGGCAGTGGCAGCCAGCTCACCGACGAGCTGACGATGGCCAGCCGTGACCCAGCCCCGAGCAACGGCAAGAAGGCGGCCAAAGCATGGCCGGTAGCGGTCAGATTGGTGTCGATGACACGGGCAAACAGCTCGCTGTCAAACCCATCGCCGACATCCATGTACTCGCAGTTGCCTGCGTTGAGGATCAGCAGGTCGAGGGATGGCAGCGTAGCAGCTACCCCGCTCATCACGGCCAGATCCCGGGCATCGAACTGCAGCGGCGTGATGCCAGCAAGCCCCAGCTCCTGCAGCCGTTCACCATCGCGACCACAACCCCACACCTGCCAGCCTGCCCGCCGGTAATCGAGCGCCAACTGGCGACCGATGCCGGAAGTCGCGCCGGTAATGAGCACCCGGCCGCTCATGCGCCGAGTCTCCCCTTGATGGCGCGAACCACGGGCCCGAGCAGCGGCAACTGCTCGTAGAGCATGGCGCCCAGATCAAAATAGTCCCGGTGCTGGCACACCTTGCCCGCCTCGTCGAACTCGAGGCGGGTGGCCCCCTCCACCGTCACCGGCTCACCACCTCGCAAGCTGGGGTGCGAGAAGGTCATGGTCCAGCCGAGCCAGGCCTGCGGCCCCTGTTGCTGCTGACTGGTAATGACGAAGCGACAGTAGGCGAGGCGCTGATAGAGGGCGGCAAAATAGTCGCCAAGGGCCACCAGCCCCTCGATGCGATGAGCCGGGTCGGTAAAGACCACCTGTTCGGCATAGACCTCGGGCAAGCGGTGCAACTGCTGTTTGTCCAGTTGCTGATAGAGGCCAATAAAGCGGGCCAGCGGCTCGTTCATCCTATTTCTCCAGAGAGCGAAACATCTCGATGGCTCTCACCCGGGCAACGGCGTGATCCACCATGGGTGCCGGATAATCCTGTCGCCCCTTGAGCCGCAGCCAGTCGTGGGGCTGATGCACATAAGCGGCGGGAATATCGGCCAGTTCAGTTACCCAGGTACGGATAAACTCCCCTTGTGGATCAAATCGTTGCCCCTGAGTGGTGGGGTTGAAGACCCGAAAGTAGGGCGCCGCGTCGGCGCCGGTGCCCGCTGCCCACTGCCAGCCGCCGTTGTTGGCCGCCAGATCTCCATCGATGAGCCGACTCATGAAGTAATCCTCCCCGAGCCGCCAGTGGATATGGAGATCCTTGGTGAGAAAGCTCGCCACTATCATCCGCAGCCGGTTATGCATCCAGCCGGTGGCATTGAGACAGCGCATCGCCGCATCGACGATGGGGTAACCGGTACGCCCCTCGCACCAGGCGGCGAAGGCATCCGGATCCCAGCTCCACGGCAGCGCTGCGGTCTCCTGTTTGAAGGGGCGATTCATGGAGAGGGTCGGGATCAGCACCAGCAGGTGGCGATAGAACTCACGCCAGATAAGTTCGTTGAGCCAGACAAAGCCGGGCTGAGCCTTGGACTGGGGCCGATAGCCAAGCCGCTGCTGGAGCGCCGCCACGCACTGACGGGGGCTGATGATGCCCGCCGCCAGATAGGGGGAAAGCACGGACGTGCCCGCGATGGCAGGAAAATCACGAGTCTCCCCATAGTCGAGCACTGCCTGCTCCAGAAAATCGTTCAAACGACGCAGAGCTTCCGCCTCCCCCACTGGCCAGCGTGGATCAGCCATCAGCTCGCCGAGCGCTTCATCAACCCACTCCCGCTCGGCCAGCGGTAACCAAGGCAAGGGCTCGCCACGGCGCGCTGGGGCACGGTGAATGACAAACCCCTCCTCATCGAGTGCCTTGAGCCAGGCGCGGCTGAAAGGGGTGAAGACCTTGAACATCTCACCCGAGCCGGTCAGCACCCGCCCCGGCGGCAATACGCAACAACCGTTGAGCCAGTGACAGCTCACCGCCTGCTCAGCCAGCGCGGCGCTGACGGCGTGATCGCGGCGCTGCTCGTCGATCTCGATAGCCTGATTGGCATAGAGCTGGGTCACCCCCTGCTCGCGGCAGAGGCCTGCCAACGCTACGGGCACCTCGGCAAAGGTCTCCACTCGCAGCAGATGGAGCGGAATGCCGAGGGCCGCCAGCTCGCGGCCCAGCACATCGACCTGCGCCAACATAAAGCGCTGACGAATCGGCGCCATTTTGTGCTGCCGCCACTGGGTGGGAGAGATGATAAAGAGCGCGGCCACTGGCTCATCACCGGCGCAGGCATGCCGTAACGCAGGGTTGTCGGCAAGGCGCAGATCGTTGCGAAACCAGACCAGTTTCATGACTTTTTCCTCCCGCGTCCGCTGGTGCCAGCAGCATCTGGGGCATCCGCCATCAGCTCGGCAAGGCTCGCCTGCCAGCCATGGGCTTTAAGCCACTCATCGTCGTAGAGGCGCCCCAGTTCGCCAAACAGGCGTGTGCCTGCGGGCCACCCGGCGGCCAGCTCCTGTTTGCCAAGCCCGGCCCCCAGCAGCACCAGCCAGGGAGTGGCCGCACGTCCTTCCAGCAGGCTGGCATGGCGCGGCTCCACCGCCCCCAGCAGTTGCACCTCATAGCCCTGACCGCTCAGCTCGTAGGCGGCCCAGACCAGATCGAGGGGGCCGACTTGCCCCCAACTCGCCAGCGTGATCGGCACACCCTTCTCCTGCTCGATCAGGTGGCGGGCGAAGCGGGTATGGAGCCAGCCCAGCCACACCTGTTGCAGCAGCTCGCCATCGGGCCGCTCGCGCCACAGCCCCAGCAGCCGCTCCACCAGCGGTTGCAGTATCCGGCTGCGCACCAGCTCGAACGGGTAGCTCGCCAGCAGATCGTTGAGCTCAGCCTCCGCCTTGCGCTGGTTGAAGGCGAGCAGCGCCTGACTGAACTGCTCCAGAGTTTGCTGCCAGTGATCGCTCACCGGCGCGGAATGAGGTTCGCTCAAGAGCCCCTTCACCTGCCCGATACTCACTCCCCGCTCCAGCCAGCTCAGGATCTCGCCGATTTGGCGGATATCCTGCTCGCTGTAGAGGCGGTGGCCCTTTTCGGTGCGGGCCGGTTGCACCAGACCGTAGCGGCGCTGCCAGGCGCGCAGGGTCACGGCGTTGACGCCGGTGAGGCGGGAGACCTCGCGAATGGGGTAGATCCCCTCATCAGCCAGAGGAGCAACTTCTTGCGATAAATCAGACATGACAACGTCCATCAAACAGAAGGGTGAAGTGCCCCAGCGCGAGGCCTGCACCGGGGCAACAGAACGGATTCAGAGCCCGTAACGCAATTTCAGCGTATCGGGGTGCGGATTGAGATAAACCTGCTCGGCGAGATAGGGGTTGGGGTACTCGCGCAGGTAGTGGCGGATCAGGGTGAGCGGCACCAGCAAGGGGAATATGCCGGTGCGGTACTTGTCGATGGTATCGGCAAGCTCTTGCTTCTGGGCCGGGGTCAGCACTCGCTTGAAGTAGCCCTGCAGGTGCATCAGCACATTGGTATGGCTGCGCCGATTGGCCCGCAGGGTCAGCGCCGTCATCAATCCCTTGATGTAGTTGTCGGCCACCTCCTGCAAATTGGTGGACTTGCCCAGATTGCCGAGCATCTTGCCAAGAGCCCGGTAGTGGGTGGTGGCGTGGGAGAGCACCAGATACTTGTAGCGGGAGTGGAAGCGGATCAGCGCAGAGGCGGTAATGCCGCGGGCGCAGAGCTGCTGCCAGTCGTGGTAGGCGAAGACCCTCAGTACGAAGTTCTCCCGCAGGATGGGGTCGCACAGACGGCCATCTTCCTCTACCGGCAGCAGGGGGTTGACCTCCATCAACGCCTTGGCAAAGAGGCCAATCCCCTCCTTGGCGCTCCCCTCGTTGTTGGCGCCATAGACCTTGACCCGCTCCATGCCACAGCTGGGTGATTTGGCACAGAGGATATAACCGGAGATAAAGTCGAGCTGGCGCGCTTTCTGCTCGCTGAAGGCAATCAGCTTTTCGGTGACATCGAAGCTACCGTTGCTCGCCTCGGCGCGGATCTCGCCGTTGCGCTTGACCAGCCGGATGGCGGCGCGAGGCGCCCCTAGACCAATGGCCATCTCGGGACAGACGGGGTGATAGTCAAAGTGAGCGCCAAGATCCCGTTCGCAGAAGCTGGAGCGCTTGTGGCCCCCATCGAAACGTACCTCTTGTCCCAGCAGGCAGGCACTGATACCGACTTTAATCTTGTACATGATGACGCTCCTTGTATAAGCATTGATTCAGTTATAGCAGTTATACAAAAAAATGAAAGTTGTATAACTATTTGCGACTAATACGACACCAGGAGAAAAAAGGGATCACCGGAAAAAGAAAAAACCCATGGCGAACGCCATGGGTAAAAAACAAGACACTACGGACTACGGGAAGGAAAATTAGAAGCTGTACTTCACACCCAGGCTGGAGATGGAACCTTTTTGCAGATCCCAGTTGCGATAGGTGTAATCGGCTGTCAGTGCCCAGTTCTGGTTGAGCTTGTAGGCACCGCCCACCTTGAAGTCGTGCATATCATCGGTCATGTTGGCGTAGCGGTAGGCAGTGGAGAGCTCGACATTACCGATGTCATAGCGCAGACCCACTTCACCGTACATGCTGCCGCTGCTCTTGCGGCTCATCAGATCCCAGCCCTTAACGTCATACGCCTGCTCGCGTTCCATGGTGTAACCCATCAGACCGGTTTCACCGTAGAGGCTCAGGCCAGTGCTAAGCGGGGTGAAAACACCGATACCCAGGCTGCCGATACCCATGCTGTCATTGCCGTGCTGGGCAGAGGTGCCCTCGGAGAGCAGACGACCATAGAAGTTGTTGGAGAACGATTTGGAGAGATCCAGCGTCACACCGCCAAAATCACGAGTGCCCTGATTGCTGGCATCACGGGGGAACAGCGGGTTGTTGTTCAGATAGTCGGATTTGGTGTGCGCCCAGGTGGCGGAACCCTTGGCGTAGCTGAAGGCATCCTGCGCCATGACGGAAGTAGAGGCAAACCCGGCCAGAACCAGAAGAGAGACAGTTGCTTTTTTCATGATGATAACTCCATGTGATTGGGCCCGTTGCTAGCGAGCTGGTATGGAGTCATTGTGCGATCAGGTTCCCGGCTTGCCGAGCTGCAAGCTGTTGCAGAACCATGTCAGATGTAAGCAGATATTGCAGGGGGTGTCAGCGGCAACAAGTTGCCGGCCCACACGGTTTGCATGGGCCGGAACAACGCCAAATCAGCGGAAGACCACCTCGTCAATTTCAACCCGCACCAGTGGTTGACCGGTCAATCCGGCAGGGCGGGGGATCTCGAGGGCCAGCGACGGACGGGCTTGCCCCTTGCGCAGATAGGTCTCCGGCAGGCGGTTCTCGGCAACCCAGAAGCGGGCCTCATGACGGCTCAGCTGCACCCCGTCAGCACTGAACAGGGTCACCATGCCACGCACCCCGACTACATTGCGGGTACCGGTATTGCTCACCATAAAGGTCAGCACCAGCGGGTCAGATCCCTCGATCTTGTCGAGCTTGACCACCACACCGTCACGCGCCATCTGGGCAAGCAGGTCCGGATTGGCCTTGGCCTGATCGGTCAACACCGGGGCCGCGACGGCCACCACGGCCCCAGCCTTCCCATCGGCAGCCACGCCCTGCACAGGCTCGGCCGGTTTGACCACCAGATACTCCCAGGTGAAGTCGTCGTTGAGCTGAACCTGCCGGCCATCGGGCAGCGTCACCTGAGAAAGAGGGGCAGCCTGCGCCAATACGGGGGAGAGGCACAGGGCAATCAGCAGACGGGAGAAGGGTTTCATAGGGCGAAGCTCGGTAACGGGTGAAAGGGCGACAGTATAAACAGTCCCGTCGCCCCTTGCCTATGACAGCACTCACGTTCTGGCACCCGCATCGCTTGCCCGCAGGCTAGATGGCGAGATCGTGCCGCTCTTTCTGTGCCATATCTAGGGTCACCAGATCGAACTTGCTCCCCTTGAGGGCAGACAAAATATCCGATTGCATATCAAATGCCTGCGCACGCTGATGCTCGGGCAGACGCACCCGGGCCAGGGTGGTGGAGCAGTCGCACAGGGTATGGAAAAAGACCTGTGCCTCGTCCAGACCCATGTCGGCCAGCATCTGCTCGGCCTGATCCACCATTCGCAGATAACGCTGCTCAAGCTGCCGTGGATTGGTGAAGCGATTGCTGAGGCAACCGTTGCTCCCCTTGCCCCAACGACCGAGCTGACGCTTGTTGAAGCCGTAACGATAATCGCGGCGCATCAATCCGTTGTCGGCAAAAAACCAGATTGAGTTGGCAGGCAGAGACCCGAACTGGGCAAGATAATCATCACGCTCCTCCACCGCTGCCGGAACCAGCAACGGCAAATGAGCCCATTCCGGACGAGTCTGCGCATACTCACCAATGCGGCGAACCGGGTCGATCAGCCCTTCAATATTTGGCAGGCGATCGCAAAAGACGATCTCGTCACTCTTGATGACCCAGTGATCGATGCCATAACGCTGGCAATAACGGCGGGCACGGGCCACTTCGCTACGACTGCGGGTCGGATTATCGAGGGTAATTGCGTGGATTTTCACACCGGCAGCGCGGCACAGCTCGATGCTGTAGCAGGATTCCAACCGTCCCGAAAAAGAGACAACCAGCTCGTCAAAACTTGCCAGTCGCTCAATCAGCAGCTGTTCCCTGGCTTGAAAAGAGTGATCATATCCCTGATTCAGTACAACTACATTGGCACCCATTAAACAGCTCCGGATGATGAACAGGTGCAGTATTGTGCGGCAAACAAACTGAATAGACCCTTAAAGAGTCTGGTTAAAATTAAAACTTGATGATTATTTCCTGTGATTCTGCTGCTAAATCTTCATTTTGGGCGTCATAAATTCGTAATCTTGCTTGGTGAACCCGATGGGCTCGCAAGAAACCCTGCGCCTGATCCAGCGAGGTGAAAGTCAGGCGCCCTCCCTCGCTGTCAGTCAGGCAGAGGCACTCTCCTTCTGCCTCAACACAGAGCTGATAACCGCTGCCATCCTTGCAGGCGATGATCAGGGTCGCCTCGGGATAGTGACTGAGCCAATTGCGAAACCGGCCATGCTCCATAGTGCTCCTACAGGGGCATCACCCCTTGCCGGCGGCGGGCAAACAGCCCAGCTCACCCAGTTGATGACGACAACTCGCCGCGTCGGTAAAGACGATCCCCCTGATACCGAGGGCCTCGGCGGCCGCGATGTTGGCGGGACTGTCATCGATGAAGATGCACTCTGCCGGTTTCAGATCGAACGACACCAGCAGATAGCGATAGATATCCGGCTCCGGCTTCATCATCCGCACCCGCGCCGACACCACCTTGCCGCTAAAGAAGCGCCAGAAATCCTGATGCTGCTCCAGCCAGTCGATGCTGGCATGACCCATGTTGGAGAGGGCATACAAGGTGTGCCCCGCCCCGTGCAGATCGGCTATCAGGGTTAGCATAGCGGGATCTGGCAGCAGGGAGGCGGGAACTGCCTGTAAAATGGCCAGATTCTGTGCCGCCGAGAGGCCAGTGCGCGCTTGCGCTTCCCGGGCCATGGTGTGGAGCGACATGGTGCCTCTGTCTACCTCCAGCCAGTCCGGGTGGTTAAAGAGCTGCTCGGCCAACTGTTCGGCCCCTTGCGGGCCACGCACGGAACGCACTATGCCTACCGGATCCCAGCTCACCACCACCCGTCCCAGATCGAAAATAATCGCCATCGTCTTTACCTCCCCCACGGGGTTTCAGTCATTAAAACAGAGTCAATAGAACATCGCTCATACACCATTTTCTTAACCGGATACCCTGCCCCCATCCCCGCCCGCGGGCAAGTTTTACTTGCATCAGACCGGCAAATCCCTTAATGGTTATGACGTTACTTCAAGGACACACCTATGCACGCACCATTCTTCTTTGCTTTCTCGTTTATCCGGCCCGCTTGAGGGAAGGCCTGTCGTCGTGTGAACAGAAAGCAAAGACGAATCGAGCCTCCCCTAGCGGAGGCTTTTTTTTGCATTAATATCAATCGATTACTTGGATAGGGAACAATCATGGCAACGCTCGACGAGATCAGACAAGACATCACCCGGTTGGATCAGGAGCTGCTTGCCCTGCTGGCGAAACGCAAGACCCTCAGCATCGAGGTCGCCCGTGCCAAGCAAGCCAACCCGCGCCCCATCCGTGACCACCAGCGTGAGCAGGAGCTGCTGGTCGCCCTGATCCAGAAAGGGCGCGCGCTTGGGTTGGATGCCCAGTACATCACCCGTATCTATCACACCATCATCGAAGACTCTGTGCTCTCCCAGCAGGCCTATCTGCAGAGCCTGCTCAACCCGGAGCAGCAGGAGCCGATGACCAGCGTCGCCTATCTGGGGCCGCGCGGTTCCTACTCCAGCCTGGCCGCCCGCAAATATCTGGCGCGCTACAAGGATCAGGTGATCGAGGTGAACTGCCAGAACTTCCGCGAAGTGCTGGATGCCGTGGAGTCAGGCCGCGCCGCCTTCGGTGTGCTGCCCATCGAGAACACCAGCTCGGGCTCCATCAACGAAGTCTATGACGTGATGCAGCACACCAGCCTCTCCATCGTCGGCGAGCTCACCTACCCCATCGAGCACTGCATCCTCACCGCCGTACCGACCGAGCTTGGCCGCATCAAGACCTTCTATGCCCACCCGCAGGTGTTCCAGCAGTGCTCCCACTATCTGAGCAAGCTGGAAGGGGCGCGTCACGAGATCTGCGACTCCTCCTCCAGCGCCATGATGAAGGTGAAAGAGCTGGCCAGCCCGGAGGCCGCCGCCATCGGCAGCGCCGCCGGTGGCGAACTGTATGGCTTGGACGTGCTGGCAGAGCAGCTCGCCAACCAGAAAGAGAACTACAGCCGCTTCATCGTGGTGGCGCGCAAACCCATCGACGTGGCACCGCAGATCCCGGCCAAGACCACCCTCATCATGTCCACCTCCCAGAAGCCGGGTTCGCTGGTCGAGGCGCTGCTGGTACTACGCAGCCACGAGATCAACATGACTAAGCTGGAGTCCCGTCCGGTGCAGGGCAACCCGTGGGAAGAGATGTTCTACCTCGATGTCTCCGCCAACCTGCAGACCCCGGCGATGCAGGCCGCACTGGTGGAACTGACCAAGATCACCCGCTATATCAAGGTGCTGGGCTGCTACCCGAGCGAGGATGTGAAACCTACCGCAGTGCCGCCGGTGCTGATGGGGAGCTAACCAGCCCACGACGACAAAAGGCGAGCACCCTGCTCGCCTTTTGTTTTGATGCCGGTTTTCACGGCAAGCCCATCAACTCAGAACTGACCGGCCATCAGCTGGTTGATGTTGTAGAGGGCACGGGTATCGAGCTCCATCTCGGTGGCATAGGTATTGCCGCGCGGATAGGAGGCAACCACCCGGGCACCACGCACCACACCGGCGACCGACACATCCAGCGAGTTGGAGGTCTGGGTCAGGTCACGATAGCTGCTCTGGCCGCGCACCTGCTGACCATTGAGCTGCTCGGCCAGCTCGCGATATGCATCCATCTTGGAAGCGCGAATGGCTTGCAGCATCTTCTCCGACTGGGAGGGGCCGGGCTGGATGTCGATCACCGCATAGCCCACCGCCTTGAGCACCGGAAAATCATCGGGCTTGCCACCCTGGGTGTAATCCACCACCCGGTTGTAGCTGCAACCGGTGAGCAAGAGTGCCAACAGGCAACCAAAAAGGATCTTCATGACTCGCTCCTCACGGGGTCAGGTTGACCAGATGACCGCCCGGCCGGGCCTGACTGTCACGCATCAGATAACCGCGATTGATCGATGCCCGACCAAACGAATTGTTGGCACCGAACAGATATTTTTGCGGGATCAGGCTCTGGGCCGTGGTCTCCACCATCTTGGTGCGCATGTCGATAACGCGGGCATTGACCAAAATTCCCTTGCTGTTGCGGCTGAAGGTGCCGACCAGAATGCGGGAGATCGGCAAACGGGAAGAGAGCTCCTTGTAGTTTCGGCTCAACACGAAGTCCCCCTGCGGCGTCACCTTGATACTGCCGGTCAGCTTGAAGTCCACCACCACCTCGCCGCGACGGTTGAGCTCGTAGATAAAGCTCTCCTCAATCTGCTGCCCCATCCAGTTGGTATCCTGCAGGGTGTCGAGATCAACGAAAGAGGCCACCGCGATAGGCTCGGTCAGGGTGGTCAGCGATTTGCGCTCCATCAGCTGATCGGTCATGCGCGCCACCAGCCAGTTGAGTTCCATCCCCTGCGCCGCCTGGCGGGGGTCACCCTGATCCCGATTGATAGGGTCGGAGCCACACCCGGTCAATGCCAGGGCAAGCGCCAACGCCGTGATGAGTTTGTTCATGGATACCTTTCCTGTATCTGCACCTGACTTATTATCGGACGCGCCGGACAAAGCTTGAGCCGGGAATGAGGCATGATTCTTGCTCTTTAATGGACATCGTCAGCGCCAACGTGCGCTGCCACTTGGAACGTGTTGTGATCCATGTCGGCCAGCAGGCGCCATTTCCTCAAAATGGCTCGGCGGCCCGCCAACTCAAGGTATCTGCTATGAAATTACCGCTGCTGTTGACCCTGCTGCTGGCCAGCCTAAGTGCCCGAGCCGAGCTTATCGAAGCGCAGGGCAGCGCCGCCATTCTGGGGGGCGATGAGGTCTATGCCCGCGAGCAGGCGACCCGCGACGCCCTGCGTCAGGCGCTGCTGGCCAGCGGCGCGGCCGTTTCCAGCGTCCAGCGTCTGGAAAATGGCAGCCTGCGCTCCGAGCAGATCCAGATCCGCTCCGGCGGCGACATTCGCCAATACCGGCTCAAGCGGGAAGAGGTGCGCAACGGCCGCATGTATATCACCTTGGTGGCCGACATTCAGGCCGAGCGCCAGATCTGCCAGACCCAGCACTTCGCCAAGGATTTGACACTGGTCAGGCTGCGGATGCGTTATCCGGACCAAGCCAGCTACGGCGCCATGGACGACATGCCGGAAAACCTCTCGCGACGACTGTTCGAGACTCTCGCCAACGCGCCGCAAGGGGTCGCGGTGCGCCAGTGGCTGGATGAAAATCTGCGCATCGATCCGCTCCATCTGCAACAGGGGGATCGCAGTGCCCTCGAGGAGATCAAGGCGCTCAGCCTGCGTACCGACAGTCAGTATCTGGTACTCGGCAGCATCGACGATCTCTCCATCGAGCCGCAGGGCAACCAGCTGACCAGCTGGTATGAGGATCCCGTACGCAACTTTCGCATGCAGCTCTACCTGTTCGATGGCATCAACGGCAGTCTGGTAAACCGAAAGGTCTACGAAGGGCGTGCCACCTGGACCTTTGGCAAACGGGATCAGGTGGGCAGCAACAGCGGCCAGTTCTGGCAGTCGAGCTACGGCCAGGAGGTCAACTACCAGCTGCAGCAAGCCGCTCAGGATCTGGTGGCACAGCTCACCTGTGCCCCGGTCACCGCAAGAGTGGTCGGCCAGAACGAACGCGGCCCCTACATCAATCTGGGACGGCGCAACGGTGTCAAGCTTGGCGATCAGTTCCGCATCCAGCACAACGCTGACTTCATCGACCCATACGGCAAGTCGCGCATGATGCGCAACCCGGCCGACGGCCTGTTCGAAGTGGTGCAGGTATTCGACGATGGCGCCATCATCAGCAGCCAGAACAAATATTCGCCGTTTAACATCCAGAATGGGGATTTGGCAGTATTGGAATAAGAATCAAGGGTTTAAAAGGGAGTTGCTTCTTGTATAATGCCCGCCACACAGCTCCCGTAGCTCAGCAGGATAGAGCGGTCCCCTCCTAAGGGACAGGCCACTGGTTCGACTCCAGTCGGGAGCGCCATATAAAACAAGGGGTTGGCATCATCACGATGCCAACCCCTTGGTCGTTTTTGGCCTGGGGTACCACACGGGGTACCACAGCGCGCATTCCATATGCTAGAAACCAGAGAAGCAAATAAGTCTCATTTTAATTGATTTCAGATATATATTATCTCCATGAACCTACCCAAGGGACTGCTCTGTGCAGTCCCTTTTTCATTGGAGATTTCTCATGGCTCACCTGATCGATACGATGGCCTACACCGGTCAAACGCCCTGGCATGGCCTTGGCAATGTTTTACCCCCGCAACAATCTCTCGATATCTGGCTACAGGCAGCCGGGATGGATTGGAGCATCGAGCAGAGCGACGTGATGTTTAACGTCGCCTCCGATGCACTGCATATCCGCCCCTACAGCGACAGCAAGGTACTTTATCGCTCCGATACCCTCGCCCCCCTGTCGGTGGTCTCAAGTCGCTACAACGTGGTACAGCCTCACGAGGTACTGCACTTCTATCAAGACCTGGTGGAAGCCGGTGGCTTTGAGCTGGAAACAGCAGGCTCGCTTAAAGGCGGCCGCAAGCTGTGGGCACTGGCTAAGACCGGCCAGGATCTAAAACTCAAAGGCAATGACTTGGTAAAGTCCTATCTGCTGCTGGCGACCAGCTGCGACGGGACGCTCTGCACCACGGCGCAGTTCACCTCGCTGCGAGTGGTCTGCAACAACACCCTGCAGATGGCACTGCGTGGCGCTACCGGAGCCATCAAGGTGCCCCACTCCACTCAGTTCGATGCGGCGACCGTCAAAGAGTCGCTTGGGCTCGGGCTGTCTCATTGGGATGAGTTCAAGGTGCAGACCAAGGCGCTGGCACAGCGGCCCGTAGCCCCCGAAGAAGCGCTACGCTTTTTCAGCGACCTGTTGGCGCAACCGCTCGATAAGGAGAACATCATCCTCACCAAGCCGGTACAACGGCTGCATGAGCTCTATCAGGGCGCGGGTATGGGCTCAGAGCTTGCCAGCTCCCGCAATACCGCCTGGGGGCTAGTCAATGCGGTCACCGAATACGTTGATCACCACCGCCGCGCTCGCAGCCAAGACCACCGGCTCGATTCCGCCTGGTTTGGTCAGGGCGCCCAACTCAAATCCCAAGCCCTGAATCAGGCACTCACTCTGCTGCAGTAATTCCGCTTCCCCATTCAAACCGCATAACGACCTCACCCGGACTGGCACAAGCCAATCCGGGCGTCGCCATTTATGCCGTCAACAAGGAATAGTCATGAAAGCAAAAGCCAAATACGGCCAAGCCCTGCGGCTGGCCTCCACTACCCAATTAACCCGCGAGCAGTGGCTCGCTATCCGCAAACTCGGCATTGGCTCCTCCGATGCCGCCGTGGCAGTGGGGCTATCCCCCTACAAATGCCCGCTCAGCCTGTGGTTGGAGAAGACTGGCCGCAAGGAGCCGGAGGATATCTCCCATAAGGAAGCGGTGCTGTGGGGCATTGAACTGGAGCCGGTATTGGCGCAGGTCTATGCCAAACGCACCGGCTATAAGGTGCGCCGGGTCAATGCGGTGCTGCAACACCCCGAGCAACCCTTCATGCTCGCCAACCTAGACCGAGAGGTGGTCGGCCATCCCGATGGGCCTGGCATTCTGGAGATCAAGACCGCCAGCTATCACAGCGCCCCCCAGTGGGAGGAAGGGGTGCCGGTGGCTTACCAGTGTCAGGTACTCCATCAGCTGGCCGTCACCGGCCATGCCTGGGCCGAAGTGGCAGTGCTGATCGGCGGCCAGGATTTCCGGATTTATCGCATCGAGCGTGACGAAGAGAAGATCCAGGATCTCACCGAGCGGGAAGCGCAGTTCTGGCAGATGGTGCAACAAGACCAGCAGCCCGAGCCTGACGGCTCCAGTGATGCCGCCAATGCCCTGAGCTGGCTGTTTCCGCGTGACGATGGCCAGACGGTGGATCTCTCCGATTCCCCCGAGTTCAACCAGCTGTTTGGCGAATTGCTGCGCTTGCGACAGCAAAAGGAAGCCGTCGAACTGCAGGAGTCACAACTCAAACAGCGGCTGCAAGCGACCTTGGGTGAAGCGACAGCCGGGCTGTTTGCCGATGGCAAGATCACCTGGAAGCGCAGTAAAGACCGGCTAGCACCGGATCTCGATAAGCTCGGTCAGGATCATCCTGACCTGCTCACCCGTTACGTCAAACCGGTGCCCGGCGTGCGCCGTTTCACCATTCAACCCTTGAGGCAAACACCATGATCAAAGGACTGGCGATCACCCCGCCCGTGATCGGGCGGATCTGCATCGGCAAGCTGGTGCAAAAACAGGATAAGTGGGTACCGGAGAAGGACGACAGCTTCACTCTCACCACCCAGGTACAACAAAAGGGGGGGTGGCTGCTCCATCCCCTGCATCAACACTACTCATCGCAGAAAAGTGGCCAAGGGCAGGAGCAAACCAAGATCCGCGCCATTCCGGTGCGGGTGCTGTTCAACGACAGCGACTTGAATCTGCGGGCGGAATACAGCGCGTTTGACCGCCAAACCGGCAGGCCGCTCTGTGTCGGTAATGGGGAAGTGGCAAGACGTGTGGGGGCACAAGGCATGGAGGAGGTCAGCTGCCTTGGACCAGAGCGCTGCGCCTTTGCCGGGCAACAGGACTGCAAGCTGTACGGGCGACTGAACCTGTTTGTGGAGGGGCAAGGGGATGAGCTGGGCAGTTTTATCTTCCGCACCACCGGCTACAACTCGGTACGCACCCTGGCGGCGCGACTGAAGTATCTGGAGGCAGTGAGCGGGGGCCATACCCGCTATCTGCCGCTCACCCTGCGGTTGCGGGCCAAGAGCACTACCCAGTCCTACCGCACACCGGTCTACTACGTGGATTTAACCTTACGGGAAGAAACCAACCTGACTGAGGCAGTCAGGCAAGCACAGGAGGCGGCACAGCGTGACCAAGAGGCGGGGCTCGCCATCGACCAGATGGAGCAGGCCGCTCGTGACTTGCTGCGTAATGGCCAGTTTGAAGATATCGATGAAGAGGTGCCGATGCTGTTGGAGGAGTTTTATCCCGAAGCCAGCCGCGACGAGACGGCGAATGGAAACACAGGGGCAGTGGCGACTGCATCGCTTAACCCATCACAAAGCCAAGCAACCAGAACGCCACAGAGACCACAACCAAGAAGGAGTCCACTCACCAACAAATTGGGGAAAGAGAACCCATCCCCTCCCCAGTGAATGGTGGATGATCAGCGGGGACGCGCCAACCGCTCCACCAACCGTTCTACTGTTTCCAGCAACAGGGTCCGGTCAGCATCATCGAGCCGGGCCAGTTGCTGGCTCAGCACAATGCCCTGCTCGGTCGGGCGGTTACTGGTCTCGCGCAGAAAGTCCGCCAGCTCACAACCAAACAGTTGAGCGAGCTCCGCCAGCCGCACCACGGTCGGCACCACAATCCCCCGCTCCATTCGAGAGACGGCCTCCATCCCGATATTGAGGTGTTCAGCCACCTGCTCTTGGGTAAACCCGGCCTGGTTACGCTGACGCCCAATAGCCTTACCCACGTTCTTGGCTAACTGCTCAAAGTTGATATCTGTCATAAGTCCTCCAACCAACCTCTATGGTTGGGGGTGGACTCGTTGACATGAAGAACCACAAAAGGCGAAGATCAACCTAAAAGGTTGTTATTAGGTATTTTCTGCCTATCTCACCGGACTAGGGTTATCCCCTTCTCTACGACTTACTACCAATAGGAGCTCTCATGAAACAGCTCATTCCATTGCTCACCCTGGCAGTCACTGCACCGAGTATCATGGCCAGCAACACCAATGACATCTGGTCCTATCAAGACAGTGATGGCACCACCCTGACTCAAGCGTGTAATAACAAAAGTACCTGTGAGCTGCTCTACAAAAACAGCCACTACATTACCTTGGTAAACAACCGCTCCCAAACAGGCTGTGCCATCGGTGACCTGCTGGTTGCCGAACACGCTAGCCGCAGCTTTAAAAAGCTCGATACCGGCACCTGCAGCACCTCGGCCAGTATCGAGGTCAATACCTACAATCGGCTGAACAACATCGATGTCATGGTCGGTGACCGACTCATCAAGCGTTATCCGTTAGATGCTTGGATGTGGGGAGAAATACGCAAGGCGGGTAAAGGGGCGTCTTGGAGCAAGGCAGAAGAGAATGCCAAGAAGCCTCAGATGCTGGATGCACCAAAAGGTCCCCCTGCACAGTGGGTGGCCGAAGAGGGGCGCTATGGCCCTCGTTATACCCTGACACAGGGCCAGGGTTACTCACGATACGTACTGGAAATCAAATGCGCCTATCAGATGGCGGGGGCAACCTGGCCCCTGCACTCTGAACTCAGATACACCAGCGCCTACGATGCCTCAAGCAGTGTTGAGGAGATCGAAGTCAATGGTCAACGTCTGTCCGGTGAAGCCAAAAGCCAGGCCGAATGGACTCAACTCGTCAACGCGATCCTCTCCGCCTCAACCCTGAGCATCTACCGTGAGCAGGATCAAAAAGCCACATGGACGGTCAAGCCCACGAAGCTGGCCTCTACTTGCGACTATTACAACGGGTGATTTATGAACATCACTTCAACCAAATGCTCGATAGCTGCCCTGATGGCTTGTGGACTGCTCTGGAGCCACCCAAGCCATGCGGAAGAACAGCGCTACCTCGCTATCCAGCACACCGACACCATCTACGCCAACCAGGGCGTCTGCGCGTACCATTTCTCCCTTGATAGTGGGGGAGCCGATGAGTTTGGGCGGTTGTATATCACGCTGCAGTTTAATGACAAAAAGGGCAAATCGCTGGCCGAGTCAACGCTGGAGGTTGAGCCATTCGGTGGGAGCGACGCTACCCGCTATGGTAGTGGCTTTACAGAAGTGGATTGCGCCCAGGTAGAGCAGGCCAAGTCAATCGCCATTATTCAGGCAACCGAGGTGCTCGCTCACAACCAAGTCACCCGACTGCCGATATCAACCTTCACCCCCCAGTTTCATCAACCACTGAAGATCACCGTGGGCGACCAGTAGCCCATTTAAGAAAAACAAAGCCAAAGGGCGTCACCATCACAGTGACGCCCTTTTTCATTTCCAACCTTTGATGAGGATCATCATCCCATGCCACTACATTTCATTATTGGCGATCACTTAGTAACACCACAGCCTGAAGGCCGCCATCACGGCCTCTTTGTTGGCCATGACCAGGTCATTCACTGTCGACCATCCCCTTCCGGAGAGCATTCAGGCCAACTGGCGCTAGCCTCGCTGGATCAATTCAGTCAGCACTGCACCATTGAGGTCCAGCCCCATGCCCAACGTCTGTTCAGTCGAGAGGAAAGCCTGACACGGGCTTACGCCCGACTCAATGAAGGTGAGCAAGGCCAACCATTTGCCTGTGGCGAGCAGTTTGTTACTTGGTGCATAGAAGGGGTTAAGCATCCCCCCAAGCTGCTGCAGACCGCTGTAGCAACGGTGGTGGCTGCCGAAGTCGCTCGTCACACATTAGGCAAGGCTGCCACCAGTGCAACGGCTGGACTTGCTGCCAGTACGCTGGCGACAACGGCTGGCGGTAGTGGCGCTGCCGCGACGGTGGTGTCGGTGACCGGTATTGCCACGGCCCCGCTGTTAGTTCCTCTTGTAGTGGGGACCGTCGCTGCCTATGGCGTCAGCAAACTCTGGGATTGGTTGAACGACTGACCCATCACTTCAAAGCAAAACGCAGGGGTGCTCTCCTGCTTGAACTCAATGAGGAAACACCATGACCATTCCCTTTTTCCAGGACGGCTTTGCCCTGCCCGTTGCACAAGCATTGCTGGTTCTGCTCGACCAGGAAATCGCTAAAACCGATCTCAATATCGAGCGCTTAACCCAACTGACCTTCAACTTTCGCAACCCCGGCTACAGCGTCGAACAAGGCGGTGTGCACCCAGTCGAGATCCGCCTGATCCGTGGGCTAGATGGCTGGCTGTTCGATTACGTCACCGACTTCAGCTACCAAGGGCTCGGCCATGATGCTGAGCTCTGCAAGGAGCTCGACTTCAACTTCCTCGATGGGGACCACACCATGTTGGGCTGGGGACCGCTGCGGCTGGCCGAAGCGCGGGAGTTGTTCGATATCTGGCAGAGCAACTTTATTGCCTACTGCCGGTTGGAGTGCTTCAGCGTCACGGTCGCAGGAGATTAGGAGGTAACTATGAACCAAGAATTAGCGCTCTCCCACTACACGCGTCAGTGGCTGGGGCGAGTCGCCACCAGCGCCAAGCTAACCCCCACTCGCAGTGGTCAGCGTTGGCTGCTGCACCTGACTCCAGATAGCCCACCAGCCCGTACAGTCACCTTACAAGTGCGCTGGTCTGGCGCACAGTGGCAACTGCTCTCCCTCACTAATGCTGAGGACTGGCACACCATGAGCCAGCCGAGAGATGAGATCTGCATCGACCCCAAACGCAATTGCTTCTGGCATTGCCAAGCAGGGCCGGTGCCGCTCACCGAGCAACCCCGCGTGCTGGCAAGCTTCTTGGCTGACCTGCAACGCATCTGCATCCATCGCGGCTATGCCGTGGAGAGTAACCCCATCCCTGACAAGGAGACCGAAGATGATTAACGCCGTGATCGCTATCGAGCTGGAGGCTTACCTTGAGCACAATGGCCAAATTGAAGTGGTGCATAACCAAGGCCAGCCGGTGAACGGTTATGCCCTCTACCTGCGCTATGAAAACGAACGGGGCGACGCCCTGGCACAATGGCTGTGCGACCACCCGGATCACCGCTGGCTAATCCAGTTCGGCACCCTGCTGGCGACCAGTTACCACGTTCCGTTGCACGACTACACCCCGCACACCTTGGCGGCCTGAACACTGCCAACCAAGCCTGCGATCACACCCCATTCAGTAACCCATTAACCAAATAGCTCGCCTACCCTGCTGCATCCAACGCGGTGGGGCGATGGCGTATGGAGCCTAATCATGTTGCATCACAAACTGATCGCCGGGGAGACCCCCGGCACCTACCGGGTGACTGACCTTGTCACCGACGATGACCTGCTCACCATCGCCCAAGCTATTGCCCGGCAGAAACTGGGCAAGGGGGAAGCTATTACCGATAAACACTTGGCCCATCAAGCCCTGCAAGGGCTGCTGCAAACACGGGATCGCGAAGTTTTTGCGGCACTGTTCCTCGATAACCAACACCGGATACTGGCCTACGAGGAGCTGTTCCTTGGCACCCTGTCCGCTGCAACCGTCTACCCCCGCGATGTCGTCAAGCGGGCACTGCACCACAATGCTGCCGCCCTGATGCTGGTGCATAACCACCCGTCGGGATACCCGGAGCCCAGCCGGGCAGATATCGAGATCACCCTGCGCTTACAGGATGCCCTGGCACTGGTGGATATCCGGATTTTGGATCATCTGGTCGTCGGTACTGAGGGAGTTGTGTCGATGACAGAACGAGGGAATTTGTAACGGCCACGCCGGTCAAGGGGCACATGGAGGAAGAAGGCATGGCCAGCAGTGATCTCTACAACGACTTACCATCATTAGGAGTACACAAAAAATGGGAACCATAGGGAGTTGGGGATTACACACTCAAGTTCAACCAGGTTTTGGCGCACGTGCAATTGTTGAACTCAGCAGGGTTTCCCTGCTTTGGGATCGCTGCGGCGTCTACCCTCGGCGCCACTTATGATGGCGCTGATGACCAGAAACATGACATCAACCAGGTCATGCTTACGATTGATATCAGAGCTGGTTTCTTCGACAAGGGTAAGATGTTCAATCAAGGTCATGGAGCGCGCCTCCTGCATGGAGGCGTGATTAGATCACAGACGATCGGCCTTTTCTAATTTCCTTAACAAAGTGCGATCCCGCCCTGCTCATGTGATGGTGAGTGCAGAAGAGTGCGCATAGTTGCCGGAACAGAAATTTCCGTAGTCAAGATACCATCTGCAAATGGGCCTCCGCAGACGGTGATGCTCCTATCGTAAGTCCTTACTTCGACACATTAATCGATATGAATATATTTGTGTACTTGTACTGAAAGCCTCCAGTTACGTTCGATACACACATTTATAGCCAGTTCTGTCGCTAGTTTTTTTTGACTGATTGGCTGTAGAGCAATTTGTACGTCCGGGCGCAGATCAGCAAATTGCAATAAAGTATCAAGCTCCTCGATGTGGTGCTCAGTTGCAACCGGATGTTTGATCTCGTTGGCTCGTGACAAGGCCTGGGGCAAAACGGTAAGCCCCCCCTTCATTCCGATCTTCGGGGAAACGGTCACCCAGGCCTCTTCATGAACCCGCACCTCCAGAGTACCACTGGTTTCAACTTGCACAGTGAAACCCTCGGCTAGCAGCAGGGTAGAAAGTTCGCTCAGATCATACAGGCAAGGTTCACCACCTGTGATGACCACGTGGCGAGCCGAGTAGCCGAGACAACTGAAACTCTTACGGATCTCGTCTGCACACATGGAACTCCAGGCATCCGAATTGCTGGAGACATCAAGTATCTGACAACTCGGCACTCGACGCTCGGGATCAACCACCCAAGTATGACGGGTATCGCACCAAGAGCAGCCCACCGGACAGCCCTGCAGGCGCACGAAGATGGCGGGAAGTCCAGTATGAACTCCCTCTCCCTGTATAGTCTGGAAGATTTCGTTAATCGGGTAATGAATCATCAATGTCTGTCTGAAAGGGTGAAAATGACCGACTCAGGAAGCCGATGCCAATTTGGCCTCGAGGCGGATACGAACTGCCGGCCCCTGCGCCATGTACTCTTCGAGACCCTTTGCTCGCAGTATACAGGCGGGGCATTCGCCACAACCGTCCCCTTGAATACCGTTATAACAGGTCAGGGTTTGACGACGTACTGTCTCAAGGTGGCCACAGTGGTCAGCCAACGCCCAAGTCTCAGCCTTATCAAGCCACATCAGTGGTGTCTCGAACCTAACCGGCCTGTCCATCCCAAGCACCACGGCCAGATTGAGAGCCTTAACAAACTCGTCACGACAATCTGGGTAGCCAGAAAAATCGGTTTCACACACGCCAGTGATGACCACTTCGGCCCCCACTTGATAGGCGTAGATAGCTGACAGGGTGAGGAACAAAATGTTCCGCCCAGGCACGAAGGTGTTGGGTAACCCGTTATGCTGTAGTTCGCAACTGACTGGGATCTCATCCCGAGTTAAAGATGATAGAGCCAATTCCCCGAGCAAACTGACATCCATGATCTTATGGGCCTTAACTCCCAGTTGTGTTGCCAAGGTCCGTGCAACCTCAACCTCTGCCGAGTGACGCTGACCATAGTTGAAGGTGATTGCATGAACTTCATCATAAACTTGCTGGGCACGTATCAGGCAAGTAGTACTATCCTGACCACCACTGAATACCACAACAGCAACTCTCATCTAAGTCATCTCCCTATCTCTCAGGACAAACGAGCCAACAAAGGTCCCAAGAGCAAAAGTTTGCGAGCCTAATGTTGAATTGGTTAACCTTTATCCCTGCACTCTCACGAAGACCCCACTTGAGACACCTCCGCAAGACAACCATGAGCCTCAATGGGCTCATTAATCATCATCAGGTCAGAAATTGTGCCAAAAAAACTTGTAAAAACCAATTGATTCCAGTAGCTTCTGCGCCACTAGCCTACAGAAATTATATATATGCCACATATCAACCTGATTACAACCTGCTCCAATTCCAAAGGAAAAAGCAATAGCACTCTGAGGCTTGATGGTATCAAGCATAAATATGATAATTTACATGAACTTGCACTTTCATGGTCAAATCTTATCACAGAGAACATGCAAAATAATCAGCCAACTGATGCTATCAATTTATACAAAGGTAGTCATTGGACCAATGCTTTAAAAGCAAAAAAGCATGAATTCGTCGATTTGTGGGTTATTTCTGCTGGCCTAGGCCTTATCAATGCCAATGATTCCACAATAAATTACCAAGCCACATTCACACCTAATTGTGATGATTCTATCCCCACGTATGGAATGACGAGTAAAGAATCTTCTAGGGTGTGGTGGTCTCACCTTTGCAAGATTAAAAATAATTATTCAAGATGTAAATCAATTGCGCATCTGATGCAGAGTAAACACGATGAACTTTTCATAATCGCAGGTTCTAATATATATATTAATGCGATTCTAGATGACCTCATCCAAGGAGCAAAGTTTCTATCTAACCCTCAAAAACAATTGGTTATAATTACCTCCTCAACTGAATCTTTTAGTGAAAAAAAAATAATAAAGGATTGTTTTCTTTCAAGTAGCAAACTAATGCTACCTTGGCTTAAGTGCAATGCTACATCATTAAATATCTGCTTGGCCAATAAATTTATTGAATTGTTAAAGGAGCAAAATTTCGACTATTGCTCAACAAAAAACTCTATCAATCAGATGCATAACACGATTCCTGCCATAGTTAAATCAGATAAAATAAAATGTACAGATGAGTATTTACGCATTTATATATCAACTGAACTGCAATCTAACTCTAATCTTAGCGCCACAAAATGTCTTATTAAGCTAAGAAGTAGCGGGAGATGTGCAGAAGAACGCAGATTCAGGAAAGTTTTTTTAGATATAAAAAATAGTTACAAGTAATGTGGCGCATGATATAATGACCAGCTGTCAACTGACAACTGTTGGAGGTCCAATTGCCACGACTTAAGTACTTTTTTCCTGATAGCCAAGACTTCATTGATCCTAGTTTTAATTTCTTTAAAGAAACGAGGAACGAACATCGAATTAGACAACGTGATGACTTGTATCCACACGAAGTCTTTTCTCGACCGTATGATGGTATGCTTGTCTCTAAGGCAGTTGTGGATGGGCTTGGTACTGGTGAGTCAAAATACTCAAGACCTCAGCGTTTACGTTTCTTCAGAGAAGGAATGTCACGCTTCTTTAGGCTACCAGAAAACATGGAAAGTATGGGGGATTGTGGCGCATTTACTTATGTGACTCAATACGAACCTCCATATAGAGTTGAGGATGTTATTAATTTTTATGAGGCATCTCAGTTTGATTATGGCGTATCGCTAGATCACATTGTTTTTGGTTACGAAAAAGCAGGTCGATGCTTTTCTGAAACTGAACTCAAAGAGTTCAGTCGGCGAAAAGAGCTTACACTTTCCTTGGCGGATGAATTTTTAATTAAATCTAAAAATTCAAAATTCATTCCATTTGGTGTTGCTCATGGATGGGATAGAGCATCTTATGCCGACTCAGTAAAGAAACTAATTTCAATGGGTTATGAATATATTACGATGGGGGGTATGGTTCCTCTAAAGACTGAGCAAATAATTGAAACTCTAGAGGAAGTCAGCCTTGTAAGAAAAAGTAATACCAAGCTCCATTTATTAGGTATTGCAAGACCTCAAGAGTTAGCGCGTTTTTCAGACTTGGGAGTCGTGAGTATTGACTCCACAACCCCATTGCAACAGGCTTTCAAAGATAGAAAAAACAATTATCATACATTATCTGGCAAAAATTATGTTGCCTTAAGAGTTCCTCAATTAGATGGTAATGTATCTCTGGGAAGAAAAATAAAATCCGGAGTGATTAATCAAGATATTGCACGAGAGTTGGAAAAAGCAACCCTTAAGGCACTATTCGAATATAGTGAAAGAAGAGCCTCGCTAAATTATACCTTAGATGTATTGTTAGCATATGAACGCCTTCATTCTGGCGAAAAAAATGCAATATCAATAAAGGATGATTACGAAAAAACGCTGGCAGATAGACCTTGGGAACATTGCTCATGTGAAATATGTCGCGAAATTGGAATAAATGTTGTGATATTTCGTGGCGCAGAAAGAAATAGACGCAGAGGCTTTCACAACATTCAAGTTTTTTACGAAAAACTAACCTCTATTTTTGACTAAATTAAGGCTTTAAAATGACCCAAAAGGCTACACTTCGAGTCCCGGCTCTGAAAATTAAACAAGGTAACAACAGATGCCTGTACAGTCTTGCCATTAATGGAAAATTAATTCCTGAGGTAGCAAGTATTTCACGAATTAGCCGTAATAATCGAGAACTAAAAGGTTATCAAAGACCTGAGGTTCAATCTCATATTAAAGAAATTCAACGGTATATCGAAAGTAACAATCCATTAATCCCTAACCCAATTATAATCGCATTTAATGATAGCGTTAAATTTGAAGCAACGGATGATTCAGACTGCTTTGGTTTTTTACACATTCCATTAAATGTCGATGGTTTAAAACCTGGTTTTATTGTCGATGGGCAACAGCGAACTGCAGCCCTGAGAGAAGCAGATGTTGATGACTTTGTTATGCCTGTATCGGCATTTATAACAAAAACAGATGAAGAACAGCGCGAACAATTTATGCTAGTAAATTCGACAAAACCGCTGCCGAAATCATTACTTAATGAATTATCACCATATACAAATGGTCGACTGCCATCAGACTTACAAGCAAAAAAGTTTGCATCCTACTTGACTTTATGTTTGAACTTTGAAGATGGTCCGTTAAATGGTCGAATTAAGACGGCAACTAATCCTAGTGGAACAATAGCAGATACATCCATCATTAAAATGGTAGATGCTAGTTTAAAAGAAGGTGCATTATATAGATTTCGTGACCATCAAAATGGTACTGGCGATCCCGAAATGATGCTATCACTATTAAATAATTTCTGGGAAGGTGTTAAGGTTGTGTTTAATGAAGATTGGGATAAAAAGCCTAGACATTCTAGATTATTACATGGGGTAGGTATTCTTTCACTTGGCAGTTTTATGGACCATATTGATGAACAACATATGCTGTTCAAGACAATTGAAAAAGAATGGACACCTATTCCAACCATTGACTTTTATATAGAACAACTAAATTTCATCAAACATTGTTGTCACTGGAGTCATGGCTTATGGGAATTTGGAATGGACTCTGATGGTATAGCAATTACTAGAAAATGGAATCAGTTACAAAATGTCCAAAAAGATATCGTGCTTGTTAGTGATTACCTCATAACAGCTTACGATAAGGCCTGATAGTCAGGTTCGTGGCGGGTTATGAACCGCCACGAGCTTATCTTGAATGATATGAGTACATATTTTTTCCAATTTTTTTCAACTTGCCTGCATCATAAAGCCTCTCGCAGCAAGCAGTGATCTTTGAGTGTAGCTCTAAATAATCGCCCCTGTAATTTACTTTGACAAAATATGCGTGAGCAAGCGTAGCACAATCAAATGTTCCATGACTTTTCTCTATTATTTTAAATAAATCAAATTCTAAAGACGTCATTTTCACCTCCGCTCCTTGAAAAAGAAAGCACGTTAAACTATAAAACAGTAAAACATTAACAAGGTTGACTTTCAAGTAAATCGCCAAAAAATGTGCAGCATGTTAATGTGGCCTTTTCACAATCCATAAAAAGTTGACTGTCAATTTTTATTGACGTAAGGTGTTTTTTAGATGCCTGAAACTGAGAACTTCGAAAATGAATGCGACTCTTTATAAAGAATTTTCGTTTGAAAGTGCGCATCGACTACCTTATGTGTCTCAAGGACATAAGTGTGGAAGACTGCACGGCCATTCTTTTATTGTAGGATTAGAAATTACAGGTAAAGTTGATAGCCATGCCGGATGGGTGATGGATTTCGCCGAAATAAAAACTGTTTTTAAACCAATACTAGAACAACTTGACCACCATTACCTTAATGAAATACCTGGTTTAGAAAACCCAACCAGTGAGGTTTTGTCTAGTTGGATTTGGCATAAACTCAAACCAACCTTACCATATTTAAGCGCAGTAATAGTAAAGGAGACTTGCACAGCTAGTTGTACATATAGAGGAGAATAGTTCTAATTCGCTTAACTTTTTAAATTTAACTAGCCTTATCATTTTAAGGTCCGATCACTAATTGCATCAATAAATGCATTTATCAGTGATGCAGACCCCTTTCCCTGTGAGTATATTATTTTTTTACATCTGCTAGTAATTGCACAAAGATCATGGCGCTTTGCACTTTCAGATGAACAAATAAAATAATCTGCCTTTTCTGCTAATTGCAAAAGACATTCAGTGCTCGCATGGTCATTATTTATTTCAATTTTTATTCCGTTAAACATATCTTCCAAAATACTTTTTGTACGTCTCGCGACGCCTTCTGTTAAGGTGTATATTGCCACTAATTTACCCACCAAGTCCGGCCATTTTGCTATGTTTACGATATTCTCGTTTTGCATCTCTCTAGGAAATGCCTGTTCTGCACCTTCCCCCATCACATCTATCGCGATGTTTCGCATTAATATGCTTGTCTGATAATCTAGCCTCGACCAAAGGGTTCCTACAACTTTTTGAATATCCATCCACAGTACGGTGCGCATAGGGATAGAAAGACAAGGGCCATCAAGAAAAACTTCCATCAACTCAGAAAGTGAATATAAACTTTTAAGCGAACTTGAACGCTCAATTATTAATTGCAATGTGGCTATAAAATCTTCGTACTCTGGTTGATTAAATGTTCCCTGTAGAAAATCACTTGATGCTATCACTGCTAATTTAATGTCTGACTGACTGATTTTTTGTTGCATAGCAAGAACATTCATCAATTTTATCCATGTTCGAGCACTTAGCAAAATTTGATGTATTTCGAGCCATTCTACAAGTGAGGGCATTATATTTCGCAATACTGAGTATGCATCCTCAGGTAGTTCAGTTGACAAGACGTGGAACAACAATTCTTCATGAAATGTTTGTATTGACCAATGTTCACTCTCAATAGCGACCAATTGCACGAGAGCGCTAACATCAATTTCATGCTGGCACAATTGAGCAAACCACATGTCCCAGCCCACTATTTGTGGTGCAGACAATAGGTATATTCCATCAATCAACTTTTTCAAAAGTGGCACACTATACGCTTGCTCAAGCAATGATGCGTCTAAAGAATTCAACATCGCTTCATAGTGCGGAAGTTCCTCTTGCGTTGCAGTAAGAGAGTTCTGTAACTGTTCTGCTAGTAACCGTATAGAGTTTGGCTGTGTCACAGGCAATAGAGTGGAATCGTTCTGCAAGATATCGGAGGGAAGCCCTATCCATGAAAGTAATGCTGGTATGTAGTCGGTCTTAAGGCTTTCTGGAACGACGTCCAGCAATTTCAGTTCCCCAACTAAAGCTGCGCCTATTGCCCAGGTTTTCCAGTAACACAAGGATGACTCATCGTTAAGGAGCAAAGGCACTTGCGTAAACAGTGGATAAAGGGAAAGACAATGCGCGCGCAATTGATTAGGCGTGTATTGGGTATAATTACCATTATTTACATCAAAATAGCATTGCTGATAAGCATTAAGCAGCATTCTGACAAGCGATGTAGTGATACGACCATGGATCAAGTCTGGCAACTTTTCATGGTTGAGCAGGCTTTCCCATTTCTGCAGTTTACCGGCTTGCTGAAGTTCCAGTAGTACAATGTTTCGCTGGGATACCCCCCCACTGTCCCGAAGTTCCTGTAGATATAAAGTACTTGAACCTTCATCCCTCTCTTTATTCGCGAGAATAAAATCACTGAGAATCCGGCCAAATGGTCGTTTGATCGAACCAACAAGCGAGGGGCGAGAACGAAAAAGATTAATCACATCTTTGAGGGCATTGAATACACGTACTTTGGCTGATTTATCTGCTCGTATTCCCGGTTGCAACTCAATTCGAATGAAACCAGCTTTACAATGTTTAAGCATTTCAGCTTCAGCCAACCCCATTGCTCCCGCACTTGGGCTAAACTCAACCTGCCAGTCTGGTATAACATCAGCTGACCCCAGTCTAGCGTTAAGAACACAGCTAAGTTCTGACATAGCGCGTTCATTCTCACTTGCAGCGAAGAAGACCCAATGCTGTTTATCACACCACGGGAGGATTATCGGCCACTGACCGTCCAGGGCACTCTCAAGTAGTGGAAGTAAAACAATCTTTAAATCATCAGGATATGAATTTTCATTGTCGCCCAACAATTTATCTATGCAAAGAAGGTTTCCAGCGTCAAAGAACATCGTTAACCAGTGAGGAACGTTAATCATTGGTATCTCCAAAGGCATAATTCCCGCTGAATTCAATCAAAGCATCAGATATCGCTGCCTTATTTATCGTAAACAGTAAATGCTCGTCATTGAGGTTCGCGCCACTCCAGGTGTAGTTCATTGAACCTTTCAGGAAGAAATTTGCCGTCAGCATGCCTTTAGCATGCAAGTTGTCATGATATTTGTACTGCATATCGTGATCTGGTGAGAGTCGTGCCCGCATACGCTCTATGAATACTTTGCTTATGTTATCAGGACGAGTGACAATCCGCAGTGGACAACCATTATTTACTGCGGTGGCTAGAACCTCCTGGAAACTGATCATCCTAGCACCCCAAGAAGGGTCAAGAAAGTTCCATTGCCCCCCCCGATTATCAATGACATCGAAATCGCTCATCCATGGTGAAATCAACCAGATAATTTCTGGATACAAAATAAGCCCACAAA
The DNA here is from genome assembly GCF_040907825.1 of Aeromonas sp. s7(2024). Classification (NCBI taxonomy): domain Bacteria; kingdom Pseudomonadati; phylum Pseudomonadota; class Gammaproteobacteria; order Aeromonadales; family Aeromonadaceae; genus Aeromonas; species Aeromonas sp. s7(2024). The sequence goes on along the minus strand of NZ_JBFOCM010000035.1, from coordinate 86,595 downwards.
ACTGCGCGCTCAGAACCTCACGTAGTTGCCGTTGTCCGAGAGGCCCATGGAGAAATATTTGCCGTTGTTCTTCCATTCCATATGCTCCTTACTGCAGGGCTTCCGCAAGTTCAATTCGCAATACGATATTGCTGCTCTGATAGTCAATCGCTCCAAGTCGTGGATAAAGATGCAGACCGAAATACTCCACTGGGTTCGTCTGTAACGTAGAGATAGTCTGTACAATTTGATGGCGGCCTTCTCGAGGGATCAGCAGTTCAGCGAATCCTTCGCGGGCTATCGTTGCGTGGATTTGCTGCAACCAATCGCTGTCGGTCACCTTAATTTGAGTCGCTGACTGCTGGAAAAGCGTGCTGAGCAGCAGTCTTTCCGTCAGTTTCGGTCCATTATCGAACGGATTGTAGTAGCTGAGTATTGACTGGCGAAGCGTATTACCCCGTTGCCAGAGCCTGCCCTGAATCTGGCAAAAACGGTTAAATATTTTGGTGACGTTTGCGCTAGGCAACTCCTGTGTGGCCTGCGTATGAGCGAAGATATTGAGGCTGATTTCATAGCCTGCTTTCGCCTCCAGTTCCCGCCATTTGCGAAGATACTCGAGCAGTTGTTCGTCATGAGACGCCTGGCTTCCTGGTCGTAGGATTCGGGTGTGTAGCACGGACATAAAGCTATGGGAAAGGGCAAATCCTTGCTTTTTAAGTTGCGCACGCAATTGCCTATTTGCCGCCCTACGCGCCTGATGACTGTCAGCGTTGCGCAAATCACTCAGCGCCCGTCGTAGAACTTCGTTTGATGGAAGTTGTGAAAGCAACGCGAAGAGATCGTCATCAATCTGCTCATAGTCACTGGCCGCGAAACTGCGGATGAACAGATTCAGTACGGCGACCGGATCGTTATGGAACGCCTCTTCGAAGCGAGTGATGATCCCGCAACCACCAGGCTCAGATTCGGTCAGCCAGACCTCGAGTTGCTCTCCGTGGAGCACGGCATCGACGAGTAGTCCCCGCTCGTCCACGTCAGGAAGCAGCAGTTGGCTGGTGTGTTTGACTGCGCCGGATAAAGTATTGATCAGCAGTGTCTGCAACCACTGACAAAAATGGGGATTTTCGCTGAGTTCGTCGGTGAAAACTGCGCTATGCCTATCAAGCATCCCTATCAGTTTTGGATCTTTAAACAAGCTTCTCAGTTGCTGCTGCAACTCTTGGCGCTCTGCATTGTTGTCACATTCATCATTATTTTCAAAAATGTTCTCCGCCTGAAACAGCGAATCAGCAATGCTCGCCAGCGACTCTCTACCCTCATGTGTTTGCAGCGCCAGAAGTGCGTCAGATACTGTGTGGTGGTTGGCAATCTCTTTCGTCAACGCTGCCAGATAGCATTCAAAGACCCAGTCAGCGATGAAACTGTCGTTTTCGAATTTTGCCTCACAACGAATACAGTGGTGAAAATATAGCGTCCTCAGTGAGCCTGATAACCGAGCATCTCTCATCGCCTCTTTATTCAACATTTCAGACAGTGTGAAGCACAGTTTCATGCCATCGACCCACTGGCGAGCGCCCACCCCCACAGGCTGACCATTCTCAACCCATCTAAAGTTAACCAAGGCTCTTTGTTTTCTTTTACTGCGAAGCGAAGCGCTTGCTGTGGTGGCATAACGCGTTAACTCAAGCGGCGTCATATGCTGGTGGGTATAAAAAGTCACTGACTGCAACGCTGACGCCCATGGCCCGGAGGGAATCGCCATCGCTTCAGCCTGGGCGTCAGCGGCAAAGTGGGTATGCCATTGCAACTGCGAGTTGCTTTTCTCGGTCAGATTTTGCTTGAAATCAAGGGCTCGGGTGTGAACCTGTAAAGGCCGAATCACCCTCAGCGGTGGTGCATCCGGCCGTCCAATCAGACACTCTGGTTGCCAGGTTTCGCCAAATGCTTCATTGATGTCGAAATCGACGTCCGATACCTCGTCCATCAATGGAACAAAATTTTTCGGCACCAGCCAGTCGGCCTCCAGATCGGAATAAATGGCGTAGCGTTTGGAAATACGGCCCGGAGCAAACTCCCTCAACCCCTGAATAAACGGTAGGTATTCATGTTTTTTAAAACGACGCTCGAGTTGGATGCCCAACTCAGGTAAGTTCAGTTCACTGAAGAGGGCTGCCGGAATAAATGAAGGTAGCGGAGAGCGACCCGCTGTTCTGTCTGCACCGGGGATGCCCATCAGCGACCACTGGGTCGTCAATTGGCGTTTCAGAGTCGGTAGCAATTCCATCATAATGGAACGCGGCGGCGACCACATGACGCGCTGAAGTTGCGACTCGGTGATTTTGAGCGCGTAGAATAAGTACTGCTCCAACTCTTGTTGCCAAGTATTTTGTTCCAGCACGGCGGAAATCAGGTTGAGCATGCGTTCCAGTTGCCCGTGCTGCGCTGCGCTTTTGGGCGGATTGTTCAGCAGTGACCAGATATTACTTTTGGCAATCTTGATGCTCAGCCAGTCCAGCGTCGCCATTGCCGCCTGCATTTTCTGAATATGGATATTGCCAAGTGGCAGCGACTGGCTCTTTATTTCTGGCGCCACCAATTCTTCATAACGCTGATACACCACGCGGTCACGACCGAATTCCGACAGTACCACGATCATCCAGGGGCGCATCGTTCTGGAACGACCGGCGCGGCCTTTGCGCTGAAGATAAGAAGCGACATTGCGCGGTGCTTTGTGTTGAATGACAACGCCGACGGAGGGATCGTTAAAACCGACTTCCAGCGAGGCTGTAGCGACGACCACTTCAGCTTTGGGATTCACCCCAGCATCCTGGCTTGAAGTTCTCGCCACAATGGCTCTATCGAGATTATCAAGAGGGTGCCCAATATCGATAGGCATTCGCCAGTTTTGACCAGCGAGAGTTAGCGCATCTGCTACCCCATTGCTTTCGTTACGCTGCGCCGCCAGAGGGGTTTCATTGGGCACCAGTTGCTGCCCACGTGTACGCCACCCCTCGGCGTCGCAAAGTTGATGATACAGGCGGTTATTGATATCCAGATCGTCGGTAAAGACAAATGTTTTGCGTCCCCAGGTACCCTGCGATCTGGCTTTACGGGTATCCATGATCCGACGGGCCAGCATGCTGGTCTGGATAGTGGTAGAAAGCAGCGCCGTTTGCGAAACAGGATCGCCACGCAGTGCCAGCAGGTACTCAGCCCCTTCATCCACCATCTCTTGGAAAGCGGGCTCAATCAGCATGACATGTTTTTTGTTGGCACCCACAAGATCTGCGAAGAAACGTTCTGCATCACTAAGGGTTGCAGATAGGCCGACAAAGTGCGGGCGACAGCGCGCCAGTTGCATCCAGCGTCGCAACAGATAGGCAGTTTGTGCTCCGCTATTGCCAGAGTAAGTATGAACCTCATCGAGCAGCACCACTGGCGGCGCAATCACATTTATGCCTACGCCAAACAGGTGGTTGGCTTGGTTGTTGCCGAGGTGCTGGTTAAGCATTTCAGTGGTGGTGAACAAAATATCTGGCGGACTGCTCATCAGTGAGACTCTAGTGAGCACCACCTCATCTTCACCCACGCTGTGTGTACAGTGCGTACAGCGCAGTATCTCTTTGCCATGGCGGATATCCTCGGCTTTCCAGCGCATTTCGCCTTGGCATTTGGGCGTGTTACAGCGCAGAAAGCCGAAAGGAAGATCCTGATCTTTTTTATCGGTAGCCACTTTTTGAGCACTGTAAGGCGTATCGCCAAAGTAAGCTCCAATGCGGATTTTACGCCCGGAAAGTTTAACCGCCTGATTGTCCACTTCACGGCATTTTCCCCAAGTCTCCATAAACTGATCTTTGAGCAGTTCATTACGAGGATACAGAGCCAGCGTGCGGACTCGCGTCGAGCGATCGCGCTGCAGGTCATTGATGAGTGAAGTCAGCGCTGGCAGATAAAATGCCAGCGTTTTACCGCTGCCTGTGCCTGCACAAACGATGGTGGCCGTAGGTTCTTTGATGTGCGTATGGCCGCTGTGAAAATCCCATGCACGCAGGATGCGAGCAGTCGCCCGGGACTGAAAACCTGCGATGGAGAAATCACCTATCAGCGCCCGTAAGGCCTGACGCTTGATGTCGTTCATCCACTCAACGTCGGACCACTGGTTCAACACCTCTTCAGCCGGATGTATCCTTGCGGGATAACTGCGTGGGCGGCGGATAAAGCGATAGTCGGCCACCAACGTCCGGGTGCGACTCAGTTGCTGGCCGCGAAACCACTGGCGCTGATGGCGAAAAAGATGGACAGATTCCGCCATACGCGTGCGATAAAGCCTCATTCCCTGAGTATTGGGGATGCTAAACAACATCGCGGCGTCTTGTAGATCCTGCATCAGCACTTTGCCATTCTCATCGGGAAAATGGTGGGCGAACAGGGACAGAATATCCGCATCCGTAAAGGCACCTTCCGTGTCTCCCCAGACCAGTAGTTCGGCTTCTCGCCCTTCGAGTACGTCCAGCGCCGCATGTAGACGGGTTAAATCCTCTGCAGTCATGCCACTATTTCCTTGTGATAACAAAGTCTTCCAACATATCTTCATCATGCAGCCAATTCAGCACTTCCGGCGTCAGCGCGCTGAGAGTTGGTTTGCCGTGCAGCGGGCCGTTAATACGGTCAAAGAACTGCTGCACAGCTTCAGGCCAGTCGGTTTTCATCATGCTGCGCAGGGTGTTTAGGTGATCCGCCATTGCCTGGATATTCGTAATGCTTTCGCCGTTTTCAGGCAAAGACTGGATCAGGAGATCAAACGTGTTGCGTACGCTTAGGTATTCGTCGGCAACTTCTTTTAGTTTTCCGACTTTCTGCTGAGCTTCGAGGGTTTTGCTGTCAACATGAATCTGTTGATGTAGTACCTGCAACCACTCTTCCCATGCGCTTTTCAGTTGGTCGCTCAGTGTTCTATGCAAACTGAGCGTCAGGTTCATGCAGTTGGTTAAGGAGTCATTCTGAATGATGTCATATGCCGTAGGTTCCCGTGCGGCTATCTCTTCTAGCTCTTCGGCCAACGTTTCATCAGGGTTTTGCGCATCGATGGCAGCAGCGGCCTGAGTCTGATTATTTAGCCAGCGACTCCACTGGGACAGCAGATTATTGACGCTGTTTGCCGCGATTTTTAGCTCATTGCGCTGATCTTCACTCCAAATTACTCTCAATTCTGGCGGCAAACACTGTAAGGCCGGGTACTGGAATTTCAGACGACCATAATGCCCAGCGACCGTTTCGGTTTTTGATAGCACTACACCGCATTTCTCAATAATCAGCGTGGCTTTACTCGCCTGAATGCTCAGATCCAGTTGCTGCTGCAGCTCTGCAAGTTGTTGGCGTAACGTAATCATTCATTGACTCCAGAGGCGCTGATATCAGTGGCCAGATTTTTCAGTCGCTCTTCAACCTGCTTGCGGGCACTCTCCAACTTTGGCGCGTCCCCCCTACTATTTATTTGCTGAAGCGTAAAACGGATTTTCGATTGAATGCTCTGCCATTGAGCAAGAAGGTTGCCAATACGGTGGACGACATCACCGTCAAGGTGGGTAATATCATGCCACAGCATGTAGGTATCGTTTTGTCTGACAAAGGAATTGAGTGTCATCAAGGTGTTCAGGCTGGCTTCGACATCCACTTTTAATGCCTCAATTTCACCCATCAGCCAGATTGAATTCCTGACCTGATCACTTTCCGCCGGGTAGTATGAGGCACGAACAGCTTCAATGAACGCCAGCCAGTCATCGAGAAGGGCAATGAGCTCATCCTGATTTTTCACATTTGCAAAGAGTTGTGCATTCTCGATCGTCAACGCAATCTCTCTACGGGCCGCCTCTGCAGCGCGTTGCACTTCCGCACCAAGCGGCTCCTTTCGGATCTCTTTGAGCACCGTGGTGACGACATCGGCCTCAAGGGCTCGGGCGGAAGAGAGCCCATAACTCAGTTCAGGGACTGCAACCTGAGCAAGCCATGCGTCCCGCGCCTTGTCCCAGCCCTGGAGGGCTGTTTGTCGCGTTTCAGCAACTTTAGCGCTGGTGTGAGGTTTCTGGTTGGCTTCGAGTCCGTAGAAACAGAGGTCGGAAGGATTGGTGTCTGGCGTACGTCCCCGGGGTCTCCCCTCGATTCTGCCAACCCCTTTCTGGGTCAGGCAAAGCGTATCAACCAGTTCTGCCAGATTCTCTTTTCCCGTTAACAGACCCAGCAGCAGCGCTTTTTGATAATGATTGTGCAGCGCGGGCTTCAGTTTCCGCGCACGGGCATGATTGACTGCAATCTCGGTAGCCTGCGGTACCCACCAACTGACAAAGTTTTCATAATGGGCATAGTCTTCCAGCGCCTCAGGGTAGTTGAACCCCTTCCCAAGGCTGTCGTAATGCTGAATGCGTAGCACCGCCTGAGACACATTAAAGATCTCGATTCTGCGTAACGGATCGTCGAGGTCTTTACTATCGTAGAATTTCACAATGAAGTTCGAAGGATCGGAAGCCGCCAGTGGCAGGCTAATCAGAGGGATAATACGCTCAAGCAACGACGGTCTGTCGACCATGCTGAAGAACTCCGTCTGAGCGTAGAGCTCATAACAACGGTTAAGCCCGGCGCGCAGATCACGGGCAACGTCCTGAGGTAAAACGACCTTATTGTTGACCCAGGCTTTGAGGTGTCTGACAAAAGGCAGCGCTGTGATGGTTTCGCTCTCTTCTAATTTCTCCGGTTTTTTCTTGTCAGTAACAGAGTTTTTTTTCTGCGGATCTCCCAGATCGGTTTTATTGGTTGTCCGGGGGGGGTTCTCTTCGATCATCGAAAGTGGTTTTTTGCCACTCAGGCCCGCGGCTAATTCTTCCAGGCCAAAGGCTTTGGCTACTCCCTGCGGGAGTTGCTTGCTAATTTCATCCCAGGAGTCACAGCCGTAGCCCCAGAGCGCGGTCAACGACGCCGCGCTGGCAACTCTGTTGATGGTTAACTGGTTGATTTTGGATTGAATTTCAGCGTCAGCGGTAATGCCGGCAAGATTAGGTGGTGGAAACGAACCGCGTTCCGCTTCTACACGGCAATCGCGCAGGATATCCAGTAGGATGCGGTTAATCACAATTCGCGGATTAAAAACGAGCTGACCACTACTGTCGCGACAATTTTTCACCGCCAGTGCCCGGATGGCGTTGCGGTTAAAGGGGAACAACGGAACCCCCTGTTTGGCTGTACTGCCAAAATCCGCCAGCCATTCAGGTGTTTCTTCATCCTGCCAAACGGGCGGCCATTCAGCGAGCCCCAGCCCCCGCGACTGCTTCAGGGCTGCTGCGCCATGACGTGCAGCATTAAGGTAACGGCCACACAGCGACACAATACGTTCTTCGTTGTCGTCTCTGCCGATGCTTTCAATGATCCATTCATAACCTGCGCGCGTCATCAGCGTTTCCTGACGACGCTTATAGCCCGGATAGTTGTCGGTGACCGCGATGACCGAGTGAACCGGACAGAGCGTTTTCACTCCGTCACGAATTCCTTCTTCGATCAAACTGTCTATCAGCACATCTTCGATCGCGGAAATGGCTGCCATATCTTCCACCAGAATAACCAGGCGACGCTCCTGCGCGAGCAGTTCGCGGCGGATCTCCTGAAACAGTTCCTGGAAGTTACCGCCGTTGAAGGTAAAGAGTTTGGCAAACAGTGACTTCAGCGCCACATGCATAGCCTCATTCAGAACCCCAACCGCCTGGGCGCGGGCCTTTTCGTTGTCATACTCATCGATACGCGAATGGCGAACGTATTCGCGGGCAAGCGACGACAGGTCATCAATGTTGTCTTGAAAGAATAGGTCGGCAGGCACCAGTTCATAGTTATCGTGCTCCTCATCGCCTTCCTTAAGTCCATCGCTCATGCGACTAGCTCGCCTGTAGATGCAATGTTGTGGCTTTAGCAAATTCAGCTTGAAGTTAGGGTCGGTGATCAGGTTGCCAATGCCGTTTTCGACTTCTTCGATAATGGCCTCCAGCCGGCCCAGACGTTCCACTGGAATCTCTTTCCCTTGCGATTCGTACTCCATGCCCTCCGCCATCGCCTGTTCATACATACTCTGCAACTGGTGCGACATCATCGTCAGCAGTAGGTCAGCGAGATCTTTGGCGGAGTGCGCCTGGGCCACATCGTCAACGCGTTTACGCGCGTCATCAAAAAGACCGCCGTGCAGGTTTCTCAGGATCAGCAACAGCACCTGACGCAGGCTGGCATTTTTCGGAATACGAATAACTTCCCACTGTTCAAGCAGGCCATTTGCCTGGAGGTAGCTTTTGAGACGACAGTCCAGCCAGCGCACTAGATGCGATTTTCCCATCCCCGAACGACCAATCAGAGGGATGGCGCGCTCGGTGCTGAGTAACTGAATAAACAGATCCTCATCGCGGAAAAGTTCCTGATTGTTGTTGACGTCGCGGCGGGTAAGGACCATCGGTTCATGTACCGCCAGCAGCACATCATCCTGCAACTCCTCAGCTTCATTACGAATGCACTGCACGATGTTTTCATGGGATGGCCAATAATTCATGATGCTCATTGCGCGCCCTCCCTGATGCTGACTTGGCTGACTGGGCGGATTTCACCACCGGGCAGTTGTAGCAGTAACGATGCGGCGTCATCACTTCCAGTGATCAACTGAATCTTCTGGCTGATCTCCAAACGACGTAGTGCAAGCGAAGTACTGGTACTGATATTTTGACCTTCCGGCGCAGACCAACCTCGTTCAGCCATGATTTCCTGTATTTTCACTCTGAACTCACCGCCATCCATCATCGGCATCACTTCGGCCATGTTGGCCATAAAAATTTTGATGGGTAGGTTTTTTTGCTCGCCAAAAATTTGCGGCAAGAAACACTGAATTGCCCGGGTCGGGTCGGTGTAATAATGTTGGTTTGGAGCCAGTTCTAGAAAACCGAGATAACGCCCGTATTCCCTGACCATCTTTTCGGTATTGTTGTTGATAGTTTCATTTGGAAGCCACCGCTGCACTTTTTCGGTAATGAGGCCAAGAGTCAACGGTTCCTTGCCACCCAACGAATGCTGCTGGAGACTCATCAAGCATGTTAACACCCGCCATAGGGGTTCACATTCGTTGCCTTCGGTGATGCCTTTTCCTTTACATGCTTCAATGGTGCACTGCAGCACTCGCTGATAGAGAGGACGAGACTCCTCTGGTTGCGGCAGGAGCATTCCCTCTTCCATCGGCCAAAGTTTCAGACTGCACCAAAAGGTGAGGTTCTCTCTGACTTTTCCCCAGGCATTATCGTTAGCGGGCAGGCTGTTGGGGCGATAACGATCCACAATCTCCTCCAGAGAAAGTGGTACCGGGGCGTTTTGTACAATGCGATCAAACAGGGGGATCAGCACCAGGCTGCTTCCGGGGTTTGCGTTATTGATGATTGACATGCTGTAGTTGCCTGATGAAAGTGTCCAGGGACTGCGCGTTTCCTGCGCTGTCCCACCATTTTCTGTAAGGATGCTGTGGGTCTAACAAATGCTGCGGAGCGATGATGATACGTTCATAGCGCGACGCTGGCAGTGCCGGTAGCGCCGTGGCGGTATTGGCCACAATCACAATTTCCGCACTGTCTGAGGTTGGCGCAGCCATTTTTTGTACGCACCAGAAGGGGGAGACGGAATCTAGGAAGCGTTCCAGATAGATGAAATCGGCTTTTTCTGCTCGAATCGTCTCATAATCACCGGAGCCGATCAGTTGGCGAAGTGGCACACGAAGTTCTGACAGCAGAGTTCGAATATCCAAATCCTCCTTGTAATACACTTTCTTCTCTGCACCAACGAAGCGTGCTCTTTTCTTCGGTGTTGCTTGCAAAACTTTTACATCAGCCCCGACGGTGGGAGAAAATGAGGTCTTGCCCTGAGCCCGACAACCCGGACAGCCGCCGCAGGTCAACTCTGGTGCATGGTGCTGATAAATATAAAATTTTCTAAATATTTGACACAGAGAAGGGCGGGGAGCGAGGATACACATTTTCAGCAGGTCAAAGGCGGTGCGTCGCTTGCTCAGTTCCTCGTGCCGAGCCTTATCAACAAAGGTGTTCCAGTACTCTTCAGAGTGGTGCAAATCGTTGCAGTGACGAATATGCACTTTGCTGTAATAACTGGCAAACCAGTCGCGGACTACCTGATCATTTTCGTCCCTACTTTCCCGAAGCCAGTGAGGAAGGTCCGGTGCGGCGAATACCAGTTCAATCAGCCCGGTGCGCTGCATCAGCAACAGAGTTCTGCGATTCCAGGCCTGATTCCGGTTGCCCTGATAATCGACGTGATCGGGTTTGGTATCCAGCGAGATGCAATAACTGGCGATATCGCTTGGCTGGCGTTGTTCAAACATAGCCTTCCAACGCAAGAAGCCTTTTTCGACGCTGATCAGTTTTTCGACCGAGAGACTTTCTGCGGTCTCCATTTGTTCGCTATGCCAGACCAGATGCGCCTGACAGGCTTTGCCATCACGCCCGGCACGTCCGCACTCCTGATAATAGCGATCGATATTTTCTGGAATGGCTGCATGAATGACCGTACGGACGTTGCTCTTATTCATGCCTACACCAAATGCCGAGGTGGCAATCATGATGTCCAGTTGATCACTTGCCCATTGTGAAATCAGCTTTTTTCGCTCTAGGACTTCCGTGTCTCCATGGAACAGACCAACACGCTGGTAATTCTGTACCTGAAGTCGGCGATGCCAGTTTTCCGCTTCTTCCTGAGTGGTGCAATATAGAATGAGTGGGCGTGGAAGCGTCATCAACAGTCGCTCAACGCGCTGCTGGTGTGCTTCAGGATTGGGCTCGGCATGAATGAAATATTCAGGTTCAGGACGCAGGAAGTTCGCCGTAATCTCAATGAGTTCGCTGTCATCTGTACGGAACTGCTCAACGATAACATCACGGGTACTCTGGTTCCAGGTGGCAGAGAGCAGCAGAGTACGAAACCGGCATCCGGATTGTGCTTTTAATGAGCGAATAAGTGGCGCGATCAGCTGAAAATCAGGGCGGAATTCAGCACCCCATTGGTCGATAAGATGTGCTTCGTCGATAACAACTGCACTAATCAGGTTATTTTTTGCCAACTCAAACAGCACCGGAACCAACGACGATTTGGCTGCCTCAGGTGAGCAAAACAAAACCCGCTGTGAGCCGTTTTTCAACCGTTCTTTCAACGTCTGGCGAGTTGTCTGATCCTGGCCGCCGACCCACGCGTAGTTCCCGCCGTGATCTTGCTCGGCCTTACGCAGCATATCTCGCATAAAATCCGCCTGTTCAATTGCGAGAGCTACAGTTGGGACAATAACCAGCGTTAACGAACCGAATGGTGCACTGATAGCCTGGACTTGCGTGATGAGACTCTTACCGCAACTAGTGGGAAGATTAACCACCAGGGTGCTGTTGATGTCTGAGGTGAGCAACGTGCGAATCGCTGCCTGCTGTCCGAAGCCGCGATAGTGCGTATGGGGCGTGTCGGCCAGCAGATTTTTGAGGGCAGGATCTATCTCCGGCTGCAATAAATTACGTCGAGTTCTGAGTTGGTAGGTGGCTTTGGTGCTCGTCAGGTCAACTTCAACAGAGAGTGACAGCGTCTGCCCAACGACGTTTTTTTCCAGCCCCCAGCGAGGGTCTGGCAACTCCTTCAATGAAGGGGGAGAGGGAAGCCAAGGGTTGTCGATGCCGTTTGCCTGTGCCGTGCGGAGTGCATCGACATAACCAGCAAAAATATCACTTGTCTTTGCTGAGGCGTCGGTAACGATATTCATTAACCGCAGCAAAAAGGGGTTCTCAATACCATCCTTGAAAGTGACATCGTCATTAAAACATGTTGCTAATGCCTGCTGCAGGCGCGACCATTGTTCTTCCATCAAGCAACTCCTGCTAAAATATTTCTGCTACAAACGATAACGCCTTTCATTGCCATTAGTTGCAGGAAGCTTTCACTGCCAGTTTGTTCACGAAGTTTTTCCAACGATTTCCCGTATACCCGTTCTACCATTTCCTTCCAGTCATCCGGGGAGACCAATTCCTCAATTTCTTGCCATAAGCTAGGCCGTAGGTTGAGGTCGACATAATTTTTTTGAGGCGATTCGTTGTTACTGTATTCTTTATTAAGCAACTCAATAATCTGTGAATTGGTAACTACGGTTCCATCAATCGTCAACCACTCCTGCAAAATGTAGGGTGGATGATTCTCATCACCTTTTCGGATTTGTGCATAATCGCTTAGTGGATTGCAGTGGGTGACCAACCAACTCATTTGGAAGAAATAGCGAGGCTCATTCAGTGAAGCGGGTACAACGCGCAGGATGGCCATTGAACTGCCTCGCGCATCCTTATTCAAAAGGCGCCATACGGAGTCAACAAAGGGTTGACCGTAACGCAACGGATAAACTGTTGTCCCATTGATGGCAGGAATGCGCTCAGCGCTCATCAGATAGGTTGATGGTGGGTTACCGCCATCTTTGTCGAAACTGAGCATGCATGTTGTCAAGAACGTTTTAAAGTCAACCAAAGTGCCTGAGTTGCGCTCGCCGAGTTCAAAACGAAACCGCATCCCCTCCTCCACATTTCCCACATGGCGAAAACGTAATACTTGAGTAATCCAAGGAATCAACGCTTCACACTGTGCTACTGCGAGAAGGTCTTCATTACTTAGTCTCTGAGCGAAGAGCGCAGCTTGGGCTACCTCCTCATCCATGGCTAGCAGTTTTTCCTGCATGTTAATTTTATTGGTCTCTCTGGTCAGCACACCATGCTCACCTGGCAGTGCGGCAGCAAGATTCTCCAGAACCTGTGGTCCTTCTTGGTAGAGCCGGAGCCAAACGTCACCAACATACTCATCCAGCACGAATTGCAGACTGGAAATAGTGTTGTGAAAGACACCGATGCTCTTAACCAGAACTTCAGCCCAGCGATTACGTAAGCTATGAGTCGCATTGTTTTTCAAGATCATGCTTTGAATAGGCTTGATGCCTCGGAGGTTGGCGCTATAGCGATTCAGTCGGCCAGTACGTTGCTCAATACGACTGCAAGAACGCGGTAAGCCATAGTGGACGGCTAGGCGACGCCCACCGTGAAGATTCAAACCATCTTCGCCGTTTTTATCGCACAACAGAACCCGCACAGGATTCTGCTGTTGGGAAAATTGCAATGGTTGGCCTGGGTGGTAACACTCTATTGGGTACTCTAGGCCGATGCTCAGTTTAACCAAAAGGTGCTGCGCAATTTCCGGGCGGTCACAAAACACTATTGCTTTACCCTCTGGGAACTTCTGCAACCAGTCATTGAGGGCAGCAACTAGCATGCTGTCGATGGCCTTTAGTTCGTTTTTGGCCGTCGTAACGATGTGCTCCAGTAAAGCCTGCTCATCGTGACTGGGCGAACTGGACCTGAGTATGGTTTTGGCATGCTCCATTACACATAGTGGGCTGGAAAAAAGATCATCAATCCAAGTGATATAGTCCGCTTCCTTCAGCAACCAGTGTTTATTCTGCGGTTGTGTAGAAAGGGCACGATATTCTTCCAATAATTCATCCAGCGTCAACCCCTCTGTTTTCCAGTGACACTCGATCACACCATCCAGACCAGGGAAGAGAAGTTCCAGGTTAAGATTTTTATTTTCATCCTGGCTAATGGAAACCTGACGGCGGTTTCTTAATAAGCGATGGTGTATACGGTAGCGTTCACCTATATGTAATCGAACAGCCCGAATACCGACCTCACGTTCAGGTGAAGGTGGAGTAAAGCGGCCAATTAGAGGAAATAGGTTTTGACACAGAAGGAATAAATCGCTGTCATGTGGAAATTGCGCAAGCAATTCATCAAGATTGCGACGAAGGCTAATGTTGGAAGCAGAGGGAACCAAGGCGGAGAACATTCCCCCAAGACTTTCACGGTTTTTCACTAGTTCGGTAAATGCCAGCAAATTTTTCTCGTCAACCTGATATGCATCAGGATTGATACAATGAAGCATCGACAAAAAATTGCGTTCATGGCCGTGCAAAGGTGTACCAGTGAGCAAAAGCACGTAGGTGGAAAGCTTGCAGGTCTCTGAAATTAAATGAAAATTACTAACTTCATCGGTATTGTCAGACCAAGGCCATGAAGCAATTTGATGAACTTCATCAATTGTTACTAATGATGGCTTAAACCCCTTTTCTAAAAGGTTGCAGGCATCTTCGTAACTGCAAACAACAATACCTTCAGCACATTTACCTTCAACAATTAATTCGAACGCTACGGTAGCAGCGATAATTAATTGTTTTAACTGAAACCGCTCAGCAAGTTCCTTGGTCCACTGTTCAATCAGTGATTGAGGAACTGCAATAAGCATACTCGCTCGCCCTTCTTTTTCCAAAGCATGCTCACGAATAATCATTCCCGCTTCAATTGTTTTCCCCAAACCAACTTCATCAGCAAGAATATATTTTGGTATATCATCTTGTAAGATGCGCTTTACAACAGCTAATTGATGAGGCTCAAGCTCTACAGCACTACTAGAAACTGATGCAATACCTAAGCACGCAGCACGCTGCTGGATATATGAGTCAATGAAATTTTGTCTACGGGGGAAAAAGAATGGCGCATCATTGGCCTGGTAAGCGAGGAAATGTGCAGGATTTAACGGCACATTTGGATCTTTATTTAAAACATGAATATCACTGATTGTAATGACCGCATATTCATCCTCCCGAAAAATGACTAAAAAATCCCCATTAGGTCGCACTCCACCAAAACGACCTCTGGTCCACCGAGTATTTTTTGGATGTTTACAGTAAATGACTGTCTCATCATGCAGGGCCGTAACTACAAGCTTATCAATGCTAATTTCAATCTGACGAGCATAGGGATTTGCTGGCGATTCGAAGAAAGCAACCGTCGCAGAATTTTTATCAAAAAAAATATTTACAACCTTGCCAACACCATAAAAACATCCAGAAGTAACTAATGAACCAATCGTAAGCATGCGTACAAACCATGTTTATTTATATCTTTCCATTACCACAACATCATTTTCGTCTGGCACAGATTATGGCTTTTCAATTAATTTTTACAACCATTTCTCGCCATAATCTTTACAGATTAAAGTAAACCTTTTGATATTTATGGGAATGCCGGGCGATTACAAGCATAGACATCATGTCTAACCTGATAGCGAAAATCTACTTATTTTACACCTTCACTCCTACTTATACCATGCCTTACATCACATCATTACTAATTACCGAGGCTTTATTCCAAAAGTAATCATTTGACCTGTCAGACCGTGGCATGGTGTGGTGTAATGCACTATTATCATCACAGCCCAAAGTACCTGCGAATCATGCGATAGACAGTGCGGTCAAAAACTGTCTGGTTACCAAAACCGTCGGTGCACAGGGAACTGGTTTTACCATCAGTTACACTGATGCCGAATGTTGCCGATGCTATCCTCGTGGTAGGTATAATCATTTTTCAGTTCCGTAGAAGTGCCCATTTGCTCAAGATTTTGACAATTAATTAACTACCTACCCCTAACCCCAATTCTGCTGGATATTATCGCATCGTGCTTGCCTATCTTATCTTTACAACCTCATCGGCCAGGGCATATAGATTGTACTAACTATTGACTCATTTATCACCTAGAGACTCCATAGTACACCATCATTGGCATGCAGAACTTGCGCTGGTTCAAAGGTGGCGCGCTATAATAGCTGTATATAAATACAGGTGTTGTTGCCATGAAGTTGTTAACCCCAGACCCATCACCCGTCGAGGTGACCATCCCGCTGTTCTTGCACCGCGCCTCTTGCGGCTTTCCCAGCCCAGCCAGCGACTATCTGGAAGGGAAGTTGGACCTCAACACCCACTGCGTGCCGCACCCTGCTGCAACCTTCTATCTGCGCGCCGAGGGGGAGAGCATGACCGGGGTCGGCATCTTTCCCGGTGACTTGCTGGTGGTCGATAAGAGCCTGACCCCGCGCCATGGAGATGTGGTGATTGCACTGCTCGATGGCGGATTCACGGTCAAGACCTTGCAGCTCAAGCCGAGGCTGCGGTTGCTGCCAGCCAATCCGGCGTTCGCGCCTATCGACCCTTGTATGAGCCTCTCCCTGGAGCTGTTCGGGGTGGTCACCCATGTGATTGGCAATCTGAGGCAGCGTGATGGCTATAGCGCTCGTTGATGTAAACAACTTCTACGCCAGCTGTGAGCGGCTGTTTCGCCCTGAGCTGCGTGGCCGCCCGATCGTGGTGCTCTCCAACAACGATGGATGCGTGGTGTCGCGCAGCCCCGAAGCCAAGGCGATGGGTATCAAGATGGCTGGGCCCTACTTCAAGATCCGCGAGCAGTTCGAGGCGCATGGCGGTGTGGCATTCAGCTCCAACTACGCGCTCTATGGCGATATGTCTGGCAGGGTGATGAGCACGTTGGAGACAATGGCCCCCGAGCTGGAGGTCTACTCCATCGATGAAGCATTCCTGTCACTGTCGGAGTCGTTTGCCGGGGACCTGACAGCCTATGGACAACAGATCCGGCAGCGAGTGTGGCAGTGGACCGGCCTAACGGTAGGGGTTGGGCTCGGCCCTACCAAGACCCTCGCCAAGCTGGCCAACTATGCAGCCAAGAAGTGGCCTGCCACGGGCGGCGTCGTGGACTTGCGTGACGAGTTGCGCCGTGCCCGACTGATGGCTATCACCCCGGTGGATGAGGTGTGGGGCATAGGGCGGCGCTTGGGGGCCAAGTTGGTGGCTCAAGGCATCAACACCGTGGCTGACCTGGTGGCCAGTGATGCCAAAGGGTTACGCGCCCAATACGGCGTGGTGGTCGAGCGGATCGTACAGGAGCTGCGTGGTCTGCCTTGCGCAGAGCTGACCGTTGAACCGGCGGCGAAGCAGCAGATCCTCTCAAGCCGTTCCTTCGGGGAGCGCGTGACTGACCGTGGAGAAATGGCCCAAGCGTTGTCAGGCTTTATGGCTCGCGCAGCCGAGAAACTGCGGGCCGAGGGAATGTGTTGCCAGCGGGTGCACCTGTTCATGCGAACCAGCCCCTTTGATGAACGAGCCCCTTACTACAGTGAGCAGGCTGGCATCCGGCTGGTCTGCCCTAGCGATGATACCCGGTTGCTGCTGCAGCAAGTGAACGTGCTGCTACCGCAGATTTGGCGCGACGGTTACCGCTATCAGAAGGGTGGGGTCATGCTGAGTGAGTTCACCCCCAAGGGGCAGCAACAGGCCGATCTGTTTGCCCCGTCCTCTGCTCAATCGGATGCACTGATGGCCGTGATGGACCAGATCAAAGCCAAGGGATTGGGGCGCGTAGGCTTTGCCAGCCAAGGCACGGGGTCGCCTGAGTGGATGATGCGACAAGCGCACCTGAGCCCCTGTTACACCACACGTTGGGAGGACCTGCCGGTGGCGAGGTAGTCCTGAGTCGGTTAGTTGCGGGGCTAGGTGGTTACACATCAGGATCCAATACCTCCCAACGTCCGCTCTTACGCGGCCCAACAAAACGTAATCGCCCGTCTTTGACTAGCATGGCAACAGCTCTCTCCACTGTACTGGTCGATTTGCCAATCCGCTCTGCGACTTGCTTGAGAGTTATGGTCGGCTCAGCCGCCAGTTCCGCCAAGATGACCTGCGGAGTTTTCATCCGTTTTTCTACCTGCGTTTCAACCTTCATTTCTACCCGTATTTTCTCCTGATGAGGTGATACTGCTGCTGGTTGAATCGCAATCGCCTGGGCCAGCGCATCGCGCAGCGCTTCCAGTAAAAAGAGGATAAACTCGGTACAATCACTGCGACTGTCAGCCTGACTTAGCTGCTGATAGTAGTGATCTTGCCGTGCCTTAATGACCGTCTCCACGGGTAAGAAGGCCATTACAGGCTGCCAGCGGCTCAAGCTCACTGTCTGCCATAAACGTCCCATCCGACCATTTCCATCCGCAAAAGGATGAATAAACTCCAACTCATAATGCAAGGCACAGGAAGCGATCAGCGGATGAGCCTCGGTCTCAGCCAGCCAAGTCAATAGCTGTCCCATTAGACGAGGGACCTGGTTCGCAGGGGGAGCCATATGCACTAAATGCTCGCCTCGATAGATACCTACGCCAGTGACCCGCATCATCGCATAGTCCACGCATCAGGAGTCCATGAGCACCAAGTAAATCTTCCGCTAAAGCAGGATCCCAATCAGGCATTGCTTCATAGGCCGCAAACGCATTACGAACCTCTTGGATTTCCCGTGGAAGCCCAAGCACCGTCTTCCCCTCAATCACTGCCGTCACCTGCTCGACACTCAGGGTATTGTGCTCTATAGCCAAGGAGGCTTGGATGGTGCGGATCCGATTCTCTCGACGCAGCATCGGCACCTGAGAACTCTGAGCAAACCGCCACTGCCCCACCAACTCGGCGATCTCCGCCACCCGGCTCAACATGGCGTGGGTCAGGGTGAAGGGAGGGGAATAGGCTGCCATGGGTTACTCCAACTGATGCGATAACAAATGAGGGTTAGCTTAACAGATCCGGGAGCAGAAACTCCCGGATCAGATGCCATGTAAAGCAGCAGTAAAAGTTTTTTTATCAACACTAATAAGCCTTCAAATGTTACTCCCCCCGAAACAGCGGTACCCTTCTCCGCGTCTCTTTGTCTCGTTTTTAGCCAGATAGGCTGCCCGCACAAGCATCTTCTTGAGTGACTCGGTATCATTCCGCTCAATGAGATACTCAGCATTCTTGGGGAAATGCACCAGTCCCATTTTTTTACAATCTTGCGGAGTGATATTTTCATCAGACACAGCGCTGTGCCAAGCCACTCTTATTTTATTGGCAAGGTTCATTCTTTCCGATTCATAATTCCCTAGTTTGTAGTAAGCATCCCTATTCAAAAATATCATCATGTGATAGTGAGGACAGGGAGCATCAGCTGTTTGCTCCTTAGCCCAAACGTATCTAATATCAGTCGAATGAACCCTTTTGCCTTCATAACGTCGTTCTGACTCATCGCACTCAATGAGCCGTTTAAGCCTAGAGAAGAACTCTTTAATTATCCTTGAGCCCTCCTCAGGTTTTAATGCTAAATACATTCCAAAAGCAGGGTCTTGTTGAAAACGGAGATCAACTCGAAAGGCAAACACTCTGGGGTAATGCTTAAGAGCGCTCTCCGATACAGAGAGGATTTTCTCTAAATTATCCACATTAAAGCTATAGTTCCGACTTTCGTAGAACTGCTGAGCAAGCAGGACATACTCTTCTATAGAAATAGACATTTGAACTCTCCCAATAGATTGTTGATAGACATTGAAGGTTTAAATAATGATGTGTATATTTTGCGGATAGTGCCGTAGTATGTGTCAAACACGGTCTATTAACTGGTGTAATCACCAGGATGGTTTGTGTATAGATGCGATTAACACTTTCTTTGAATACGGAATAGAGCAATTAAACTACCATGATAAGTGATGGCTATTGCTTAGCATGGTTCAAGCAGGCAACTTCATAGGCTGTCAATATACCACCAATGAAGGTGTCATCGCATTTAAATATACACGTTCATTCAACTTAAAACATATATTACTATTGCCTACACAAATGCATTGAATATCAAACCAGCCAGAAAACTCTTATCCCAGATAGGACAAGACTTGTAGCATGAGCAACAAGCTAATTTGTTCAAATTATTATTCAGAAATTAGCCCTAGCGAAGATTTATTTTCTCTTCAATCCATGACTCTATTTCAGAGCTAATCCAAGCAACAGATCTTGGGCCGATCTTGACTGATGCGGGAAATTTCCCGTCCTTCATCTGACGATAAACTGATGCCTTAGAGAGTGATGTCATTGCCATGACATCTTTCAACTTAAGTAGTTTCATGATGAGCTCCTTGTGTCGTCCATAGGACGTGGTGCTCGTGTAAAAATATAGCGGAACAGCAACCATATATCTTGAACACACTCCGTTACCCAAGAGGAAATTTAAAATGTATAGGTCTATGTCTCATTAGTAGAACTGAGCCACCTGCTTGGTGAGCTAAGCTAAATTGCTGATCCTAATAGTTCTACACCTTCGCTGTTCCATAGCTATACCCAAGGAAAGGATACATGGTATCCATGAAGTGTTTCACTCTAGCCAACAGGTTGCCATTGCTCTGCATTGGTGATTGCGTGTGATGGCTTCATGTAACTTATGCCATGTATTCAACGTTAGCGATCCAGATATCATTACCCAACATTTACCAGCAGAAGGCATCTCTTTGTGATCTTCCCACAGAGGATCAAGTGACCCAATTATTGGCATAGACATTCGAGTGCCTATCGGTTGTATTTTGGCAAGCCCAGTGCGCCTATCATTAGCGTCCGATTCAAATAATGCCGCCCCCTCTACCAATCCACAGTGATGACCAAAGAGCGCCTATCAACTTGTCCGTTGATAGAGATTACATGCAACTCCCACACACAGTGTGGCCTTCACGACCTTCAACGAAACCCAAAAAAGTAGGCTGGTGATGTGCAAAAACACGGCAATTGATCACTAAACCATGAAACAAAAAGCTTCATAAAAACATTGCAAATCACTATAAAACAGGTTAAAAATCAACCACAAAACAACATAAATACATGATTAAATTACTTAGTAATCATTATTTTCGGAGCTGATAGTATTATGAAAAGAGCCTATGATGAGAATGGCCAGGAAATACCGCCCTCTGTGTCTTTATCTAAAAGAGAAAGGGAACTGGCCCTTAGACTATTAAATGCTGAAATATCTTTATCTATAAGTGATGAGGATATAGTTAACCACTTATCTAAAAACAGCAGCGTCCTTATAAAAAGAGCTAACTGTGGACTAGACTCCCCCCTTAACAGTTTGATGGGTCAACCAGCCTCTCATGAACTAGTAATAAAAAGCATTAAATCTGAGTGTATAAACGAAACAAATTTCAATTGGATAGATACAAAAAACGATCGTTTGTGTAGTTACGTATGGGCATACATACGCTCTTTAACTAAATATCCTGATGCGTCACCTTTAACTATGGACGTTGGGATCCGAATAGACGGCGCATTTGAAGCATCCCAGACATCTCATGTATATAACAACTGGAGTCTAGACCTTTCACCCACTAACAATATCAGCAAAAAAAACTGCATCATTTCTTTTTTTGATATAATCAACGCGACAAATGAACAAAAAATAAAGGATGTAGAATTTTTAAAATTGAGATGGCAAAGTACCGGCAAAAAAATGGATGTGAAGACATGGATAGAAAATTGTGATAGCAAATGGGCATGGAGTTATTTATTTGAAAATCCCAAAACAGGAAATAATAATCCTCCAATATGGTTTATCAACAGAGATAATTCTTCGGCAACCAAAGAATGCATTGTTACACTCTTTGACCTGCTAAATGAAGTTCCACCTGCCAGAGAACTGATGCTTAGAAAAATGAAGTCAGCCTGGTCACAAAAATCATTTCGTGACAAGAACAATGGGAAAAAATCAGTTAGTGTTGTCTTGCCAGAAAAAATAATTAGCATGCTAGATGAAATTTGCATTAAAACTGACAGAAGAAAAAATGAAGTAATAACTAGATTAATACAAGCAGAATATGAAAAAATAAAAAAAGGCGGACACTAGTCCGCCTTTTTTTATTTTGCTTTTCTTACAAACTCGACAACATTTCCATGAAGATTAGTTTTTTGCGGCTCATTTGCCACCTCAAGTTCAATCAATTCTCCCCAGCGTTGCCATAGCATTTTTTTCTTATCATCATGTCGTGAACGATGATAGGTTCTAACCAACTTATTGAGTGGGAGATGATTCAAACACAATTCGATCACTCTCTCTTCTGCATCTAATCTCTCAGCCCAATTGGTTGCAGCACTACGTCGTAAGTCATGTACAGTAAATGGCTCCATATCAGATAGTGAACGAGAAATGAAACGCCTTAAAGCTCTAGTTATCGAGTCAACTAAAATTGGCTCAATAACATCACTTTTAGGTCTGTCTGATTCAAAAACAAAGTCACCGTTTACATATAGTGCCTGTTCATCAATCAACGCTTTCGCCTGTCGAGATAAGAATACCGAATGTGGCCTCCCATTCTTGGTATCAGGGATCGTCCACATATCGTCTCTAATGTGTGAAAAACGCATATTGGCGACTTCACCTCTACGACATCCAGTCAGTATTAATAGCTTGATCGCATTCGCTGCTGGTAGAGAAATAGTGGCATGGCGAGAAACGCCACGCCCTCCAGCCACCAAGCTACCACCACTTCCAAGATCCTCATCAATCGCCTTCCATAGCCTGCGCAATTCGGGGACTGTCAGCCATCTCTCTCTTGGCGAACCAGCACTGGCACCAAAATCCTTGGGTCGCAACAGTCTCGCAGGGTTGGCCTCGATCAGGCAGTGAACCACCGCATAATCCAGCATCTGGTTCAGCGTTCCCAACCCCTTACGGGTTTCGTCTTTTGTTGCACGCCGGGTTATCTCTAACGCTTGCGCCAGGTGTGCACGAGTCAGATCGATTAAACGAATATTGCCGAGGGTCTTCTTGAGATGACGATTCCAACGATCCTGATGACATTGGAGGGTCTTGGGTTTGACGACCTGAGCAATACGTTGTGCATCGAGCCATCGCCCAAGTAACTCATCCATCGTCAGGGCGGTTTCATTTTTAGCCTTTTCACTAGCTACATGCTTGCGTGGATCTATCCCTTTCTTTACCAAGGCAGCCAGCTCTGCATGCTCAAGCCTGGCTCGCGCCAATGACAACGCCGGGTAATTACCCAGAACAACTGTCGCCTGAGTACCAGCAATCCGATAACGATAGACAAACCGCTTGCTCTTCCCTGCCCTAACTTCAATGGCTAATCCACCGCCATGAGGAGATTTCACCGCATAGCGGGTAATCGAAGCCTCACCTTGCAAAATCAATGAGGGGATCTCTCGATCCTGCGTTACCGGTTTTCTTGCCATAGCATTCTCTCCCCCCTGTTTGGGGTACCACTTGGGGTACCACAGAAAACATGATATAGGGTGAGACTTCATGAAACTAGCTGAAACCCACAACAAGAAAAATAAACATTAAAAACAATAGGTTGCCATCAGAAATTCAACTTTATAAAACCTTCTGAAACACTACCTACCTTGGCTCCTAAGGGACAGGCCACTGGTTCGACTCCAGTCGGGAGCGCCATATAAAACAAGGGGTTGGCATCATCACGATGCCAACCCCTTGGTCGTTTTTGGCGACAATGAATCCGACCATCCAACCGTAATGACCCTCTCCTTTCTGCGTTCAGAGCATGCGCTCTCTGATAGACTGCTTCTCTTCGGCTTGTCTGTGAGGCCAAGCCCTGTTTCATCTTGCAAAGGAGTGTTGGATGTCCGGATGTTCCTGGTGGGATAGATCCACCGGTTTTGCCTTGCTGACCATTGTGCTGTGGGCCTCGCTGGCGGCGCTGACGTCACGGGTCACCAGCGTGTCACCACTGGTGCTGGTCGGGCTGGTGCTGTTTTTCTGCGGGGTCGGGGCCTTGCCGTTCTGGCGCCAGTGGCGTGCTCGCCCGATTACCTGGCTGGTGACGGTTACGGCATTGCTGCTCTACCATCTGCTACTCTTTATGAGCTTTCGCCACGCCCCCGTGCTGGAGGCCAACCTCATCAACTACCTCTGGCCGCTCTGCATCATTCTGTTCACCCCGCTATTGTTGCCCGGCCATCCCCTCCATGCCCGTCACCTGCTGGCTGGCGCCTTTGGTCTGGCGGGTTCCATGCTGGTGATGGTCAATGGCGAGCTGCAACTGCAGCAGGCCTATCTGCCGGGATACCTGTTGGCGCTCGGTGCAGCTGTCGTCTGGGGGGCCTATTCGGTGCTATCACGCCGTCTGCCGCCAGCCCCTGCCGTGGTCACTGCGGCAGCCTGCCTGCCCGCTGGTTTGCTGGCTCTGCTGCTCGCCCGTCTGCTGGAGGGGCCCCTGCCACTCGCGCAGATCCCCACCAGTGACTGGTGGCTGATCATCGGGCTGGCGCTGGGCCCGATGGGGGCGGCCTTTGTGACCTGGTATCTGGCACTGCGAGACGGCGATCCACGCCGGATCGGTGCCCTTGCCTACCTGACACCGCTGCTGAGCACCTTGCTGCTGGTGTTGCTCAATGGAGAAGCACTGACCTCGCGCCATCTGCTGGCCGGTGCACTTATCATGGGAGGCGCCCTGCTCGGTATGCTGGGCCAACGCAACAGAGCACTGGCATCCCCAGCCCGTTAAGCCGATAAAATAGGGCCACCTGACCATGTTGTCATAAAAACGCCATCATCCCTGTTTAGGCTCGGGCCACGCTCCCCCATGGTCTGTGCTGACAGGAATTACCCCGTGAAAATCGCCCATTACGCCACCCTATCCTCCCTTGTTTTGTTATTGGTTGCGGGAGGACAGGCGCTGGCCCTCTACCACGGCTGGCAGCAGCTTGCCCGTACCAATCAGGCCCAGCATCAGCACGAGACGCTGCAACAACTGGTGACCGTGACCCTGCAAAACAGCCTGCGTGACTACCTCAACAGCGGCGATCCGCAACAACTGACAGCAGCGGAGAAGGTCCGCCAGCAAGCGCTCTCCTCGCTGGCCGCTCAGGATGATGCCGTGGCAGCCCCGCTCAGACAGCAACTCGAACAGATGGCGCAGCGCATCGCGCACGACTATCAGGCCGCAGGCAAGCTCTCGGGCAACAGCCAGCTGCTGCTGCAAAATGCCGAGAGTGAGCTGGGCAGCCAGGCCATGGAGCTGATCCGCTATGGGGAGCAAGGTGCCAACACGGAACAATCTGCCGCGGCACAGCAATATCGCCGCGGTGCGGCCGAGATCCTGGCGGGCCTGCCGCGCCTCGCCCATTTGCGCCAAAGCTATATGGAGCAGGGCAATGAAAAGATGCTCGAAGGGATCCGCTTTGAGCTGGAGGCACTGCAAAAACAGGCGCAAGCGCTGCAAGCCTTGCCGCTGCTCGGCCTGTATGAAGAGGCGCCCGCCGATGAATTCACGCTGGGGGAGCCGTTGCGAAAGGAGCTGGGAGATCAACCGCGCAGCGAATTACGCTCGCTGCTGGGCCGCTATCCGCAGGAGCTGGCCAACAGCCGCACGGCGCTTCAGCAACAACAGGCTGGCCGCCAGACCGTGCAGCAAGACATCATGGCCATGTTGCAAGCGACCAGACAGATGGGGGAACAACTTTCCCGCGATCGGCAAGCCGTCAATCAGGAGCTGGCCACCATCCTCGGTACGCTGGCGCTCTGCCTGGTGGTTGTCGCCCTGCTGTTTGCGCTGGTGCAACGACGCTGGCTGCTCGCCCCCTTGATGCGACTGCGCGGAGCCTTTCTGCAGCTCGATCAGACGGGGCAGGCCGAGCCGTTGCCTGGCGGGCGCGATCGCAACGAGCTGGCCGATATCGTTGCCAGCTACAATCGGCTGATCGGTCGCCTGCAATTGGACCAGCAACAGAAAGAGGGGCAGCTGTCAGCGGTATCCCTCAGTCTGCAAGGGATGGTCAGCCAGGTTGACGAGATCCACCACAGCACCCGCACCACCGAACAGGTGGTCGACGAGAGCGGCCAGATGATGGATGAGCTGAACCAGCTGGCCGGAGAGGTCCATCAGGTCGCCGCCGACATCGCCCAGCATGCCCACCATAACGAACAGGCGATGAGCCAGAGCGAAGACCTGGTGGGGAGCATGCTGCACGCCACTCATCAGACCGGACTGGCGATTGACGAGAGCGATGAGGCGCTGCAAGCCCTTACCCGCTCGGTTGCCGATGTGACGGCCATTGTCGATGTGATCGGTCATATCGCTCAGCAGACCAACTTGCTGGCCCTCAACGCCGCCATCGAAGCGGCCCGCGCAGGGGAACAGGGACGTGGTTTTGCCGTGGTCGCCGATGAAGTGCGCCACCTCTCAGCGAATACCCAGCAATCCCTCAACCAGATCACCGATATTCTGGGGCGCCTGACCCAATCCGGTGAACAGCTTGGCACTGTACTGAACCGGATCACCAGCGAGTCAAGCCGCCAGCGGGCGCAGGCGGAACAACTGCGCCAGACTACCCAGGCGGTGCGGGAGATCGCCCGCAACACCGCCGTGATCGCCCTGCAGGGCGCCGACAACGCCAAAAGTCAGGAGCACAAACTGGCCAGTTTTGCCGATCTGATCACCCGTATCCATCAGCATGCCCGTCAGGTGAGTCAGCTCTCGGTTCAGGTCTCCTCCCATATCCACCATCAGGCGCAGCAGATCCCCCGCATCCTCGGCCAGCAAGGCTGAACCCTATTCGCTTCACATCTTTGCCAGAGCACTTTCCCTCGACCAGAGGGAAAGTTTTTTTGTAGCACAAAATTATCTGTTATCGGCAGGTTAACCGACACCTCTTCCCCCGTACCGGATGAAAACCCGCACTGGCGCTGGTCGCAACCTCAAGAAAACGCTCTCATCACCGTGATACCTGCCATGAGGCCGTTTACGACCTTGCCCATGATTATTTGCACTCGGTCATACTTTTGAAACGTTGAGGGAACTTTTCATTGATATTTCGCACCGCGAACGTACTCTTGGGGTTGTCCGATAGCCAAGAATCGGAACATAAAAAACAACATGTGATGATCAGGACTGCCAACTACAGATGTGCCAAGACATCCGGGTTTGCAGGTAGCCAAGACAAGATTTTTTGCCCTTCGGGGTTTTGATTGCAATGCCAATACCGAGCGGTAGGCCCGATGCCAACTGCCGGAAAAAAAGCTAAGTCCATAAAATCAGGAGCAATAAAAATGGAAAAAGTGATCTTCAAGCGCGCCGCTTTGAGTGCCGCTGTGGTAGCCGCTCTGGTCGCCCCCGGTATGGCGTTGGCAGCTCAGGATATGATGAGCCCGGAATACGGCCAGTCCTATGAAACCTTCGTTAAAGACTCCAAACTGACCGGCGGTCTGTTCTACTTCCAGCGTGATCGTCAGCGCATCGATGGTGACCCGACTGCAGCCAAGAAAGAAGGCAAATACCAGTCCAACCTGAGCCATTCCACCGTTCAAGCCGCTCTTAACTTCAACTCCGGTTATGCCTGGGACACCGTAGGTCTGGATCTGGGCGGCTTCGGTGCCTATGACTTGGCCGTTACCGAAAATCACCCGGTCAACCAGGAAAACGAATTCTCCTTCGCTGGCCGTTCTTGGGGCAACAACGCCAAAGATGGCTCCCCTGAAGGTGGTTTCAGCCTCTCCAACGCAGCGATGAAGCTGAAATTCCTGGACGGCGGCATCACTGCCAAGGGTGGTTATACCCAGCTGTATGTCCCTGGCCAAATCGGTGTTAACTGGTCTTATCAGCCGGGTACCTATCGTGGTGGTCAAGTTGAAGGTAACTTCGGTGGCCTCTACCTGACCTACGCCATCGCTGACGAGTACAAGGCCCCCTGGTACAAAGAGACTCAGGTCTTCTCCCGTGCCAAAGCGTGGATGGATCCGTTCGCTGATGAAAACGTCATCGACTACATCCACGGTATCGCAGCCCGTTACACCTTCGAAAATGGCACTGCAGTGACCGGTTCTTTCGGTCAGTCCGAAGGCTACATGGATAGCTACCACTTCAAACTGGCTCACAAGTTTGACGTACTGGGCGGCCTCTCCACCAGCTACCAGTTCTACGGTTCCGAGACCGAGACCTACACCAAGGGCGCTTCCCAGATCGAGACTTATGACGGTCTGGCATGGCAACAAGCTCTGACAGCCGCCTGGGGCATGGGCCCGTACGGCTTCCGTCTGGAAGGTCTGTGGACCAAGGCTGAAGGTGCGGAAGGCAACTACCTGCCCCGTCTGACCCGTGGCTACGCCAACTCCCAGGGTGCCAACGAAATTTGGTGGGACTCCCGCTCTGACTGGAACGCAAACAACGAGAAAGCACTGTTCTTCGGCGTGACCCGTTCTCTGGATGACCTGGTTGGTGCGCCTGGCTGGTCCGTCGGTGTATCCGGTGCTTACGGTTGGGATATCGAAACCGGTCAAGGCAAGAAAGCAGCCAACGGTGAAGATACCGAATGGGCAGCCAACTTCGATGTCACCTATACCGTGCAGGATGGCAAGCTGAAAGGCACCCTGTTCAAACTGCACTACACCGACTACAACAACGACATCAGCCAGGGCGGCGGTTGGACCGATTACCCCAACATCTTCGCCTCCGAGCACGACGTCAAGTTCCACATCATCATGCCGCTTACCTTCATGTAATCAGGCAATACGATGTCAGCAAACCGGGCCACTTGGCCCGGTTTTCTTTTTACCGGTTGGCAGGCTAACATGCGAGCCGGATAAGGATTTTACCCGCTCACCTGCCCACACGCTTTTGTCAGCAGTCACAAGGACGCCATCATGCCCCGTTTTGTTCTGATCACCGGTTGTTCCAGCGGTATTGGCCTCGCCGCCGCACAGGCGCTCGAGCAGCACGGTTTTACCGTGATCGCCTCGGCGCGCAAGGCGGAAGATGTGGCCCGTCTGCAGCAACAGGGATTGCTGGCAGTACAGCTGGATCTGGCGGACCCTGCCTCCATCGAGCTGGGTGCCAGTGCGGCGCTCCATCTGGCGGGCGGGCGCCTCTATGGCCTGTTCAACAATGGCGCTTATGGCCAACCCGGGGCGCTGGAAGATCTGCCCACCGAAGCGCTCAGGGAACAATTCAATACCAACCTGTTTGGCTGGCACCATCTGATCCGTCAGGTGCTGCCGCCGATGCTGGAGGCCAAAGAGGGGCGGATAGTGCAGAACAGCTCGGTTCTGGGACTGGTTGCCATGAAGTATCGCGGCGCCTACAACGCCAGCAAATTTGCGCTGGAAGGTTATAGCGACACTCTACGCCTCGAACTGGCGGGTAGCGGGGTACATATCAGCCTGATTGAACCGGGCCCCATCGATACCCGTTTTCGTGCCAATGCCCGCAGCGCCTTCTTGCGGCACATCGATCCGGCCCAGAGCCGTCATCAGTCGGCCTACCGCCAGACCCTGACACGGCTGGAAAAAGAGGGGGCCACCAGCGGCTTTACCCTCCCAAGCGAAGCCTGCATCCCGACGCTGCTCCATGCGCTGACCCACGCCCATCCCAAGGCACGCTATCCGGTGACCACTCCGACCCGGCTGTTTGCCTTCCTGCGACGGGTATTGCCCACTCGCTGGCTCGATAAACTGCTGGCCAAATCGGCCTGATCCCGTGATGGGCGACAAGCATCCTGCCGCCCAAGTGGCGTTAGCCGGGTAGCGGCATCACCCGTCCCGCCAACCTGGTTTTTCCCTCTCTTCAATAGTGCTCGCCATTGCTGTAGTAGGCGCTCTTGACCAGAGGGATCACCTGCACCACCACATAGGTCTGCTCCCCCTGCACCCGTTTCAAATGGCGCGTGATAAGGCGCGCGGCCGCGTCTTGCATCTCTTGTGGCCGCTCGAACCAGTGCAGCTCAACAAACGGAAAACCCGTCTCTGGCTCGCCGTTGCGGATCCAGCAGCTCTCCACCCGCTCCATGGTGACAAACTCCGGCTTGCCGCCGGTCAGCTCGCAAAGCTCGGCCTGCAGCGGACCACTCACCTGTTGCAGGGTATCGAGCGTCACGGCGCGAAAACGAAGATGGGGCATGGCAAACCTCTTGGTTATCTGAAATGAGGACTTATCATAGGAGTTATTGCCAGCAAGAGAAGTCACCCGGCGCACATTAAGGATCCCCATGAGATTTCATCGCACCCTCTTTGCCTTCCTGCTCTGCCTGCTGCTACCGCTGCACGCCTTTGCCGATCCCGCATTTTATCGGGTGAGCAAAGGCAACCAGCAGCACTGGCTGCTGGGCTCCATCCATGCGGGCAAACCAACCCTCTATCCTCTGCCTGAGCCGGTGGAGCGCGCCTGGCTGCAGAGCCGCACTCTGGTAATGGAGGTGGACATGAACAGCATCACGCCGGATCAGTGGCAACAGACCGCCTCCCTCACCCAACTGGTGGATGGCAAACCGCTCAAGGATCATCTGCCTGCCGAGCTCTATCAACGCACCCTGATGGCGGGGTCCCGCTATGGCATCAACGAGGCGACCCTCGCCACCCTGCGCCCATGGTTTGCCGCCATTACCCTGACCCAGGCCGCCATGGCCCGCTCCGACTTCAAGAGTGAACTCGGGATAGACCAGCACTTTGCCACCCGGGCCGCCAAAGAGGGCAAACAGGTAGTGGGTTTTGAAACCCTGCTGGAGCAGCTCGGTTATCTGGCCAGCGTGGGTGACAACCAGACCCTGATGCTCGCCAGCACCCTGGATGAGCTACCAATGCTGGAGAGTGGTTTCGCCGCCGTGATGAAGGCATGGCAGCAGGGAGATGAGGCGACGCTGATCAATCTGCTCAAGGATGAGATGGCCCCGCCCTCGCTACAAAGCTGGATGGAGCAGACCCTACTGGCCGAGCGCAACCATAACTGGCTGAAAAAATGGTCCACCCTGCCCAACGAGAGCTTTATCGTGGTAGGCGCCCTGCACCTTTACGGCGAACAGGGGTTGCTGGCGTTGCTGGAGCAGCAAGGGTGGCGCATTACCCCGCTCACCACACCTGGCCCTGTGCAGGCTCGGTAGCAAGGAGTCCAGTGAGAACGATCACAGATCGTACTGGTTATTAAACAACCTGCAAGGGAGTTGATCGGGATCATCCCGTGCAAGGCAAAGAGGTATTTATCATGCCTGTCATCAACCGGGTGACAGGAGCAATAAAATGGACTTTTGGCTGGACCTGATGTTTGGCAACAGCGTGGGATTGATGTCGATGCTGGTGATTATCGGCACCTTCTTGCTCATCAGCTCTTACGCGGCCTACTTCATCTACAAGGTGATGCACTCGCAACCGCCTCATTCACAGCAACCCCATTCTCAACAACCCAAAGAGGGCAAATAATCCTCTGACCACAGGCGACAGTTCACACTGACCGCCTGTGCTGTTTTATGGTTCGCGACTGTGATTCCCGGGCCAAGCTGCACTGGTATCCATGCTGGGCCTCCCTTATCCCCTGCCCCTTTCCCCGTTTTCTGTGCCGGTTGCGGCCGTTATAATGGCCCCCACTTTTTCTTATGGGGAGCCTGCCGTGTCTCATAACGACGAACTCTCGCTATTCATGAATGAAGTGGCCGACGTGCGGCCCATTCGCAGCGACAACATCCATCCCCATGCGGCCAAATCCGCCCCGACCGAGGCGCAGCTCGCTCGCCGTCAGGCTGCCACCGCTGAACAACTCGCCCTCGACCACCTCACCATGGAGGCCATCGAGATGCGCGATCCGCACGAAATCGTCGGCTTCAAACGCGATGGGGTGCAGGAGGGGGTCTACAAGAAGCTGCGGCTCGGCAAATATGAGCTGCAGGCAAGTCTGGACTTGCACCAGAAAACCCTCAATGAGGCGCGCCAGACGCTGGTGCAGTTCATTGCGGATTGTGAAGTCCGGGATATCCGCTGTCTGCTGATCCTGCACGGCAAGGGGGAGCGCAGCACCCCGCGCGCCCTGCTGAAAAGCTATATCAGCGCCTGGTTGCCGCAACTGCCCGCCGTCATGGCGATCCACAGTGCCGAGCGTCGCCACGGCGGCAGCGGTGCCCTCTATGTGCTGCTGCGCAAAAGCGAACGCAAAAAAGCGGAAAACCGCGAGCGGCACCAGAAGCGGCTCGGCTAACCCGCCTCTCGCCACTACGCCTTTGGCCCACCTGCATGATGGTGGTCAACGATGCGGCGGCGGTGTTAGCATCGAACGGCCCCGATCATGCCAGGTACGGGGCGGCATACCATCAGGGACGATAACAAGGACAATCCCATGTCATATCAAAAGCTTGAACAACATCAGCAACAGATCCACCGCTTTAGCCACCTCGCCGCCATCTGTGGCTGGGATCAGGCGGCCATGATGCCGGAAGGGGGCAACGATGCCCGCTCCGAAGCGATGGCCGAACTCGGTCTGCTGATCCACCAGAAGCGCACCGCTCCCGAGCTGGGCGACTGGATTGCCAAGGCCGAGAGTGAGCCGCTGGATGAAGTGCAACGGGCCAACCTCGGCGAGATCAAGCGCCAGTGGCAAGATGCCAGCCTGCTGCCCGGTGAGCTGGTCGAAGCGCTATCGCTCGCTGGCAGCAAGTGCGAGCACGCCTGGCGCAACCAGCGCAAGAACAACGACTGGGCCGGCTTTGCCCCCAATCTCGAGGAGGTGGTGAAACTCTCCCGTGAAGTGGCGCAGCTGCGGGCCGATGCGCTTGGCGTGCGCCCCTACGACGCCATGCTGGCCCTCTATGAGCCGGGTATGACCAGCGCACGGCTCGATCAGATCTTCGGCGATCTCGCCAGCTGGCTGCCGGCTCTTATCCAGACCGTGAGTGAACAGCAGAAGGGCGATGCCCTGCTGCTGCCGCAAGGCCCCTTCCCCATCCCCACCCAGCAGGCACTCGGTCAGGAGGTGATGGGACTGCTCGGCTTTGATTTCGCCCACGGCCGTCTCGATGTGAGCTGCCACCCCTTCTGCGGCGGCGTGCCGACCGACGTGCGGATCACCACCCGCTATAACGAGCAGGAGTTTGTCTCCAGCCTGATGGGCATAGTGCACGAGACCGGTCACGCTCGTTACGAGCAGGGGCTGCCGCGTCATCTGCTGGGTCAGCCGGTGGCCGAAGCGCGCTCCATGGCGATCCACGAGAGCCAGAGCCTGTTTTGCGAGATGCAGCTGGGGCATCATCCGGCCTTCCTCGCGCTGCTGGCACCACGCATTCGTCACCACTTCGGCGAGCAGGCGGCGTTTGCGCCGGACAATCTGGCCAAGCTCTACAGCCGGGTCGAGCCGGGCTTTATCCGGGTCGATGCGGACGAGGTGACCTATCCAGCCCACGTTATCCTGCGCTACGAGCTGGAGCGCGATCTGGTGGAAGGGAAGATCGAGGTGGCCGACATCCCCGAGCTGTGGGACGCCAAGATGCAGCAGTGGCTGGGGCTCTCCACCAAGGGCAACTACCGCAATGGCTGCATGCAGGATATTCACTGGACCGACGGCTCGTTCGGCTACTTCCCGAGCTACACCCTGGGCGCCATGTATGCCGCCCAGCTGCGCTTTGCCCTCGAGAAAGAGCTGGGCAGCATGGGTGAGGTGATCGCGGCGGGCCGCCTGCCGGAGATCTTCGGCTGGCTCGGACGCAACATCTGGTCACAGGGGAGCCTGCACAGCACCGACGAGCTGGTGCGCCGCGCCACCGGTGAAGCGCTCAATCCGCACTGGCTGCGCCAGCATCTGGAACAGCGCTACCTGAAGTAATGAGCGCAGTAAGCTAACAGCAGAACGGGGCCCTTTTTAGTTGACCACTACAGGGCCCCGTTTTTATGGCGGTGCATGGCACAGCACGCCGCCACCATGCTGTAAAAAGAGAAAATTCAGAGAGGATCAGGGGAACCCAGCAACTCGCGCAGTTGCAGGATATTGCCCTCAGGGTCGAAGGCGTTGCGCACCACAAAGCCGGGCCCCGTCCACTGCTGTGGCAGCAAACCGCCGCCGAGATCCGCCGCCTTCGCTTCTGCCCAGGCGAGGCTGGAGACGGTGAAGAACAGCTTGATGGCCCCCTCTTCCCGCAATTCCGGCGGCCGCTTGATAACGACCTGCCCGGCATAAGGCTCTGGAATGGCGTGGATCAGCAGCTGGATATCGCTGTTTTCCAGCACCACCAACTGCTCATCCTGACTGCAGACCACCATCTGCAGCAAGGTACGATAAAAGTGGGTCAGCAGGCCCGGATCCTTGGCATAGATCAGGGCACCGGCGCGAGCGGGGCCTGGCATGGAGCTCTCCTCAACAGTGAACGGCTGGGTGGACAGATCTCCACCTTCTCACAGTTGCGCGCCCCGTTCGATCCTTTTTAGCGGCTCGCCAGCCTCACTGCACAAAGTGCCACTGCCGTAGTGCCAATCTCGGAGGCGGCCCCTGATCGTCCCCCAGATCTGCCATGCCCAGCGCCTCGTCGTAGTGCACACCGCCCGCACCGCTCTCGGTCAGATGCTTGGCACGCACCGCCCCGTACAAACCGCCACTTCCGCTGATCTGCATCTCGGTCAGCGGGGCATAGAGGGCGGCATAGAGCGGCGTATTGCCCGACAGCTTGATCCCATCCTTGCCGCTATACGCGGAATAGAGGGAGATAGCGGGCGTACCGCCAGCAGTCAGCCCCTGCTTGGCTGCCGTCACCTCGGCACCGGCCCCGAGATCGACCTTGCCGCTGACGATCAAGGTCAGACTGCTCCCCTCGCTCACCGTCAACTGGTTGCTGCCAGTCATGGTGAAATCCTTGTCGATCAGCAGCACCACATCCCCCTTGATGGTGAGACTGGCATCGGCCCCCATATTGAGGCTGTCGAGCTGATAAATGGTCTGCTCCTTGCCAAACAGCTCCCCCTTGCCGGGTAGCGGTAGCCCGGGCTTGTGCTGGTTGCTGCTGGTGACCGAGCCAGTGGCAGGATCCGTGGTCAGCACCATCTGCTGGGTGGCGCCCAGCGTCAGGGGACCATTGATGGGCAGCGTTGCAGGGGGAAACGATTTGGGCAGCGCGGCCACATTGAGCGGGTCACACACCTGCCCGGCCACGGGTGGCAGCTTGGGATGAGTGCGGTACTGGGGATCCAGATACTTCTGATGCTTGGCATCAAGGAATGCCCCGTTCCCACCATAGTTCAACTTGTCGCCAGCAATGCTTGTGCCATGACCCATAGAAACATCACCATTGATCGCAACAGCTCCGGCAATATGCCCCCCTTGCAAGGCAAAATTTCCACTCCCGTTTACGCTGCCCTCAACCCTGACGACCCCATCAGAGGGAGAAATGGTGATGTCGCCACCAGCAAGTACATTACCCGCAACAGGTGAAGAGCCGTTCAAGGTCACCGAGCCGGTCGCCCGCACATCACCCCAGATGGGGGAGTGCCCGGCGAGCACTACATTGGCCTTGTCGCTGACAGTCGCCACCTTGGCGTTTTGCCCCTGATTAAGAGTCCCGGAAACAGACTCCTTGTACGCCCCCTTGCGCGAGTCATAGCTGTCGATAAAACCGCTACCGGAGAGGCTTAGCCCTTCACACGCCACCACCGAATCCTGAAAGATCAGATTGCCGGGCTCGCGCTTAAGGGCAAACAGGGCGTTGAGGCTGGCATTGCCCTCCAGATAGCTGCCATGGCTCTGCAACGCCAGCTTGCTGCCGGTGGCGGCATCCAACTGCTCGATGCTGAAGCGGCTGCCCGCCATGGCTCCTTCGCCCTTGCTTGGCACCTTCTGCACCAGTTGAGCCCACTCTATCCGTGGTTCGGCGCCAAGGGCCTGATGCAGGGCACGATAACTCTCGTTCATCCCCTGCTCGGCGCTGAGCTGCGCATTGATCTTCTTGTGAAAATTGCCGCTCAGGCGGGTTTGCAGCTGATTCTCCTGAATGCTGGTAAACACCAGCAGGCTCGACAGCAGGCTCACCACCAGCACCACTAGCAATACGGCTCACCGCTGCCCCTGCAATCCCTTGTTCATCCCGCTCCCCCTGCTGTGGTGTTGGCACCGGATGTGGCCAACGCTGCCGCCCAGACCGCCTTGCGGCGCGCCACCTGCACCTCGACTCCCGGCGCCAGATAGCTGGGCAGCCCTTCGGGCAAGATGCGGATATTGACCAGCGCCCCCTGTTGGCCGAATTCAAGATCCTGAAGATGTGCCAGCAACAGGCGCGGGCCATCTCCGTCATCGCAACTGAGTACCGGCGGCGTGAAGCGGTACTGCTCGGTAAAATCGGCGGTTTTCTGGTTGCCAAGGCAGGAGAGCACCTGACTGCCCCCCTCTACCTTGAAGGCCAGCGTCAGGCGATCAGGGGTGACCGCTATCAGCTGATCCGCCTGCTTGATGCTGTTGGTAAAGGTGAGAGTGGCAAAGCGCAACACCTCGTTCGCCAGCTCCAGCGCCTTGCTCTGCTCGACCGTGCTCTTGATCGGGGCGTAACCGGCAAAAATCGCCAGCATCAGCATCAGACCGAGCACCATGGAGATCATCAGCTCGACGAGACTGACGCCTCGTTGCCGTGAGGGGACGCTCAGCATAAAGGCGGAAATCCTGCGTTCAACTCCACCCGCTTGGCGCCGGAGACCCGCTCATCCTGCCACTCGATAGCGACCACAAAGTTGTCGCTATAACGGTCCGGTAGCACCAGCCGGTGGCCCTCGTGCAGGGTGAAGCGGGCAAGAAAATCGGCCTGGGTGAACCGCTCGGGCTTGCGCTGCACTTCACACAGCGAACTCCAGATCTGCTCCACGCTATTGCTCGCCTCGATCGTGGCCAGCGTGCTCTGCAAGCTGTAATGCGCCTGCTGCAACGAGACCACCTGCCCCTTGGCGAGACCGAGAAACACCATCACCGCCAACACCATGGAAACCATGATCTCCACCAGATTGAAGCCCTGCTGGCGGGCAAGTGCGGCGTGTCTCATGAGCAGCTCCCTTGCAGCAGCTGGCCGCTCGGGGCCACGCAGAGCACCCGCTGCTCACCGAGGCGATTGGCCAGAATGATCTCGGCGTGGCTGCTGCTGCCGGTTGGCGCGATCTGGATGGGGTCAAACGGCTTGATCACCACGCCGCCACCGGGAGCTGATGCCTGACGCAACCGCTGGCTGTCGGCCATCACCTCCCAGCCACCGTTCTCGGTGCCCTGCAGCACCACCGGCAGGGTCAGCTTGACCGCTTCACTGCGGGCAAAACGGTAGGCAGACGCGAGCTCGGTCGCGCTGCGATCGAGCCTTTCGGCCGCGAGGCGCTGACTCATGGAGGGCAACCCGACCAATAGCAAGATGGCGGCGATGCCGACAGTGACCATCAACTCAATCAGAGTAAATCCGCGCACATTCATCTTATGATCCCCAGCAGTCATGGCGATTGGCCGCACGATAACCGGTCTGATCGAGGGTCAGAGTGCCGCACTCATCCTGTTGTCGCGTCGTTGGAATGGCTTTGAGCAAGTAGTCGCCAGCATCTTGCTGGCTGTAGCTGAACTGGTAGAAATCCGTGTTGGCAGGGGTGGCAAACGTGTCGGGATAGCGGCCCTGTTGGGTATAGATAAGTTCAAGGGCGAGCGCCTGCTCCAGCAATTGCTGCTGTGCTTCGTAACGACGTCCCTGTTGCAGATAACCCTGATACGCTGGCAACGCGATGGCCGCGAGAATGCTGACAACCGTCATGGCGATCAACAACTCGATCAGACTAAACCCCCGGCAATGGGGCCATGCCTTACAGTCGTTCACTTATCATCCTTGGCAAGTGTTGTTGTTATTGGTCAGCCCTGGGCCGCAAATGCGATGACTTAATAATCATAAAAAATTAACTGACTCGATTGAACAACACAAAATCACCACACTCAATGTAAAAAAGATAGTTATGTGATCTGTTATTAATTTTTAAGCAGTTTTCGCCGCCACTAATCTCGCTCAGAAAATAAAGCTAAGCCAATCGTGCCTCCGACCCGTCCGTTATGCCCCCTTCTGCCGAGCCGCGATACATGAATAACAGCGTGACGAAGAGTGAAACCCGGCCGTGCAATGAAAGAGCAAAAAAACCGTTGGCCAATTTTTGCTATCCCTGTCCGTTTCTGGCTAGCCACAGCCCCCGAGCCCCCTTACTCTCTTGCCATCTATTCCAGCAACGCCGCCAACACCATGAATGCAAAGCCCAGCCCAGAGTCGTCACCGGATGAGGTGATCAACACCCTCAGCCGCGAACAGTGTCACGCCGCACGGCTCGCCCGCGATGCTCGCTTCGATGGCCGCTTCTTTACCGGCGTGCTCTCGACCGGCATCTACTGCCGGCCAGTCTGCCCGGCACGGCCACCCCACGAGCACAATGTGCGCTACTTCCAAAGCGCCGCGGCCGCCGAGCAGTATGGGCTGCGACCCTGCCTGCGCTGCCGCCCTGAGCTGGCCCCCGCCGCCCGTGGAGATCTGCCGGTTGAACTGGCACGTCTGCTGGCGCGCATCGATCGCGGCGAGCTGGCTGAGGGCACGCTCGCCAAACTGGCCGCTGAGGCCGGGATCAGCGAACGCACCCTGCGCCGCCAGTTCGAGCAGCACCTCGGCGCCTCGCCAAAACAGGTGGAGCAGACGCGCCGCCTGCTGCTCGCGAAACGGCTGCTGACTGAAACCGGGCTGCCCATTACCGACATCGCGTTTGCCGCCGGCTTTGCCAGCATCCGCCGCTTCAACGACGCCTGGCTGAACGCCTACGGGCTGGCCCCACGCACCCTGCGCCAACTAGAGGATCATGCGTCAGAGCACATGAGTGCGCAGCCGCGCGGCGCAACCCTGACGCTGCAACTGCCCTACCGCCCCCCATATGACGTGGCGGCCATGCTGGCGTTCTACCGGCTGCGGGCAATCCCGGGGCTGGAGCGGGTAGATGGCGAGGTGTATGAGCGGCGCTATCGGGTCGGCGATCAGGTCGCGCTGGTCCGCATCGCGCAGGGCAAGGGGTACAGCCTGCAGCTCACCGTCCATGACCTGCCGCTCGCTGCGCTGCCCGATCTGCTCTATCGGGTGCGTCGGATGTGGGATCTTGATGCCGACATGCAGCGGATCGGTGATCTGCTCGGTCAGGATCCGCTGCTCGCCCGCTTGCAGGCACGCTGGCCCGGCGTGCGACTGCCGGGTGGCTGGGACGAATACGAGGTGATGCTGCGCGCCATCGTCGGCCAGCAGGTGTCGGTCAAGGGAGCCATCACCATACTAGGGCGACTGGTAGCCCGCACCGAGGCGCAATTCGGGGTGGCGCAACTGCCGACCCCCATCCAGCTGTGCGAACTCGATCTCGACGGTATCGGCATGCCCGGCAGCCGTATTCGTACCCTGCGGGGAGTGGCGAAGGCACTGGCCAGCGGTGAGCTGACCCTCACGACAGCCAGTGATGAGCAGTTGCTGGCACTACCGGGCATAGGCCCCTGGACGGTCTCTTACTGGCGGCTGCGTTGCGGGCTGGATACCGATGCCTTCCCCGCTTCCGATCTGGTGCTGCAAAAGGCACTCGGCGGCGGCACCAAGCTGCCGGTAAAAGAGGTGTTGGCGCAAAGCGCAGCATGGCAGCCGTGGCGCAGCTATGCAACCAGCTGGCTGTGGCACGCCATGAGTGAAGCACCAGCCATGCTTACCGATATCGGTAGCAATGAAGCTCACTCCGGCTACCAACAACAGGAGATAACCCCATGATCCGCTACGATATCCTGCCGACCCGCTGCGGCGATCTGCTAGTCGCCATCAATGAATCTGGTCTGGTGCACGTGGACTTTGTGGCAGGCCTGCGGGCACTGCCCGATATGAGTGGCTGGCAGCAAGATCACGAAGCGCTGACCCCCTTCCTCGCCGAATTTGACGCCTATTTTGCCGGTCGCTTGCAGCACTTCTCCCTGCCCCTTGCCGCCCGTGGCACCGCCTTTCAGCAGGCGGTGTGGCAAGCGCTGTGCGACATCCCCTACGGCGAGACCCGCAGCTACAGCGATATTGCCCGCGCCATCGGCAAACCCGATGCGGTGCGGGCAGTGGGCGCGGCGAACGGCCGCAATCCGCTCTCGATCATCGTTCCCTGCCATCGGGTGATCGGCCAGAACGGCAGCCTGACCGGCTATGCGGGGGGATTGGAGATTAAAAAAACGCTGCTGGCGCTGGAGAGGGGCAATTAAAGGAGGGTAGGCAGAGAACCTGCGATAAAAATTGCCCCTTTCCGGATGGAGAAAGGGGCTCATTGATCAGCGTTTCAGGCTGCCCATCACATGCATTTCGCAGCGGTTGCAGTCAAAACGCAGGCGGAAGGTGTCCTTACCCATCTTGAGCTCCAGCGGCTCGGCCTTGAGACCGGGCACCTCGTTCGGGCAGAGGTTCTGGCTATAGCGGATGCAATGCTTGGTGATCATCAGCACCACTTCCCGCTCCTCCTTGTTCGCCTCATAGGCGGGAGCAATCCGCTCCACCCCATGTTCGCGGAAGAACTGCTCGGCCGCGCTGTTAAGCACGTTGCCAAGGTAGGAGAGACGGTGCTGGGGATAGCTGATATCCCGCAGCGCGATCCGTCGCTCGGGGCGCTGGTAGCTGGCCACTCGCGCCGCCTCCAGCGCGGCGATGCCCTCCCGACGCAGACCGTTGAGCTGTGATGCGGCGATAAATAGCGGGTGAGTGAATGCCAACTCAATCTTGCGCGCCACAAACAGGGTATTGCCGAGTTTGCCAAGCTGATCCCGCGCCTGTTGCAGCGCCCGCTCCGGATTGTCGGCAGGCTGTTTGTCGCAAGGCAGGGTCACTGCGGCACTGATGCCCTGCTCGTCGGTGAGCGTGAGGCTCACGCCCTCATCGCACTCAGCCAGCACCATATCGACCCGGATGCGGCGATCCGCGCTCGCCTTCTCCAGCATCTTGCTGAACGCCTGATCGTGGTTGCGGTAGATTTCGGTGCCCACCTTCAACCCCGGCATACGTTCAGACAGGAGTAACTGCTTACCTTCGACCTTGTTGAGGCGCATCCCCACCAGCTCGTTGTTCGGCTTGAAGAAGCCCAAACCGTCGCCGTTGTTGAGGGTGACCT
This sequence comes from Aeromonas sp. s7(2024), assembly GCF_040907825.1. Taxonomy (NCBI): domain Bacteria; kingdom Pseudomonadati; phylum Pseudomonadota; class Gammaproteobacteria; order Aeromonadales; family Aeromonadaceae; genus Aeromonas; species Aeromonas sp. s7(2024). The sequence goes on along the minus strand of NZ_JBFOCM010000035.1, from coordinate 45,939 downwards.
GTTTGCCATCAATCTCGATACCGTCACGGGTCACCTTGGTGACACGCCCCAGCGGTTCACCCACATATTTCGGGCTTTTGGTGGAGTCGATCCCCTGCTGGCGGCCATGGAGGAAGTAGTCGGTGCTGCCGCGGTTGAAGCTCTTCTTGGGGTCAGGCGTGAAGCTGTAGCTGCAACGACCCGCAGAGGCGGCCACCAGATCGGAGCGACTATCCAGAATGGCGTCGAGCTTCTGGCGATACCAGGCGGTAACGTTCTTGACGTAGTCGAGCCCCTTGAGTCGCCCTTCAATCTTGAAGGAGCGGATCCCCGCCTCGATCAAGGCCTCCAGGTTGTCGGTCTGATCCATATCCTTGAGCGACAGCAAGTGGCTGTCGGCCACCAGCACTTCGCCATCCGGCTTTTGCAGCGAGCAGGGCAGACGGCAGAGCTGGGCACACTCGCCACGGTTGGCGCTGCGGCCGGTACGGGCATGGCTGATATTGCACTGGCCGCTATAGGAGACACAGAGCGCGCCGTGGATAAAGAACTCCAGCTGCACATTGGTCGCCGCGCTGATCTCGCGGATCTGCGCAAGAGACAGTTCGCGCGCCAGCACCACCTGAGAGAAACCCACATCCTGCAGAAACTTCACCTTCTCCGGCGTGCGGTTGTCGGTCTGGGTACTGGCATGGAGCGCGATGGGAGGCAAATCCAGCGCCAGCAGCCCCATATCCTGCACGATGAGCGCATCGGCACCGGCTTCGTAGATCTGGTGGGTCAGGCGCCGGGCCTGCTCCAGCTCATGATCGTGCAGCAGGGTGTTGAAGGCGACAAAGACTTGGGCGCCGAAACGGTGGGCGTGACGTGCCAGCGCTTCGATATCCTCGATGGAGTTGCCCGCCGCACTGCGGGCGCCAAAGGCAGGGCCGCCCATGTAGACGGCATCGGCGCCATGGTTGATGGCTTCGATGCCGTAGGCGAGGTTCTTGGCCGGAGCCAGCAGCTCCAACCGGTTGTTGTGGCTTAACGGGTGCTTGTTCTGGTGCATGGTCTCGGGATCAGGGCGGACAGCAAATGGCCGCTACTCTAGCCCATTCACCACCCGCGTGCCTTGATCCCGCTTAAGGTATCCGCAAAATGCAGGATTAGATAACCACCTTGAGTGCCAGTCCCAGCAGCACCAAGCCGCTCACCTTATCGATCACAAAGGATTTGGCTTTAAGCCACGCCAGCACAGGCCCGCGCGAGAGCACCAGCGCCACCAGCACGTACCAGACGGCATCGATCCCGCCAGCGGTGAGCATCATGATGCCCCCTTCGCTCCAGCCGGTATCGGCCCGCACAAACTGGCTGAACAGAGCGATGAAGAAAACCGCCAGTTGGGGGTTGAGGAAGGCCACCATAAAACCTTCAAAGGCTCCCTGCCGACCACGCAGCTGATGAACCTCTTCACTCGCTTCACCACTGGCTGGTTTTGCCAGCAGGGCTTTCACCCCAAGCCAGGCAAGAAATGCGGCGCCGCCGTAGCGGATCAGATCAAACAGGATCGGGGTTTGGGTGATCAGGATGGATAGGCCAAGCGCGGTAACCAGCGCATAGATACCAACCCCGAGGCCGTGGCCAAGCGCGGTGGCGACGCCATGCCCCTGCCCGCCCTGCACCGTGTTGCGGATGATCAGCGCCAGGCTCGGCCCCGGGCTGATGGCGCCCATCACGCAGATTGCGGCCAGTGCCAGCCAACTCGTCAGTTCCATGCTTTTCCTCTTTATATGCTCGATATGATGCCCTGCATTCAGGGTACGGGCTGAGCCATTATGCCAGTAGTGAAAGTTATGAATAGATTCCATAACCCATGGCTATGGCACCACACAACTGACTGCGGCTAACAGCCGTGATCGAGCAGCTTGCGACTCTCGCCGACGGTACGTTGCAGGTGATCCCGCAGGAATGGGTAGGCCAGCTCGCGAAACCAGCGGTGGGCCGGATCCTGATGGTGGCGCTGATGCCACAGCAGATGATACTGCTGGTCGCGGGTAGCAAATGGCAGCTCGACAAAGGTGAGCTCATTGCCGCAAGAGAGCTGCCAGGCGATATGGGCCGGGGTTGTCATCAGGCAATCGGTGCGCAGCAACACCTCCACTGCGGCCTGGAAGAATGGGACTCGGGCAAACCAGCGCCGACGCAGTCCCTGCGGCGCCAACACCTGCTCAACCGGACTGTCCTTGTCGCCTCCCCCACTCACCTGCAAGTGAGGCCAAGCGAGATAGTCATCGAGACTCAGCGCCTTGCCCGCCAGCGGGTGATGACGTCCCATCAACACCGCCAGCCGATCTTCCCCCTGATGCAGGCCGCGTATCTGATCCGGCACCTGTTCGGTGATGGTGGAGACCAGATCAAGCTCGGACTGCCACAGTTGCGGTAGCTGACGTTTGTCCCACAGGCTGTACTCCAGCGCCGCCAACGGCGCCTCTTTGGCAAGTGCGGCGCAGATATCGGGCAGAATATGCTGGGCCACATAATCGGAGGAGGCGAGCTGAAATACTCGCTCGCAGCGGCCCGGGTCAAATCCGGGCGCCTCGTAGAGCCGCTCCAGAGCACCGAGAGAATCTGCCAGCTGGGCGGCCAACAGTTCGGCCCGTGGCGTCAGCAGCCAGCGTTGCCCCTCCCGCACCAGCAACTCGTCATCAAACTCGCTGCGCAATTGAGCAAGCTGCTTGCTGATAGAGGGCTGACTCAGGTGCAGCAGCTCGGCGGCGCGGCTGATATTGCGGGTCTCCAGCAGCACCTTGAGGGTCGGCAACAAGTTGAGATTGGCTCTGAGCAAGGAGATACCCTCATCGGTGGTGAAACGCCTATCTTAGGGCAGAGGAGTCCCGCGTTTTAAGCAAAATTTCCTGCCATGTTCGGCACATTGCAGCCCTTTGCGACCAGATGGCACAGCGGAGCCCCCCGCACATAACCATGACCACAAGATGACAGTGGTTGTCTCGTACGGCATAATTGCACGATTTTCCGCCCGCGGGCGATCCACTTTGAGAAGCGGTAACAAGATGAAATACGCCAATATCACCGGCTGGGGCAAATGCCTGCCTCCCTCCGTGCTGACCAACGATGACCTCAGCACCATCATGGATACGTCAGACGAGTGGATTTATCCGCGCACCGGCATCAAGGCCCGCCGGATCTCCCATGTCAGTACCTCGGATCTCGCCACCCTGGCCGGTCGCCGCGCGCTGGCCTGCGCCGGTCTGGAAGCGAGCGATCTCGATGGCATCATCCTGGCCACCGCCACCCCGGACAACCTGCTGCCAAGCGCCGCCTCTGCGGTGCAGAAGAAGCTCGGTGCCGTCAATGCCGCCGTGTTTGATCTCAATGCTGCCTGCACCGGTTTCGTCTATTCCCTCTCCGTCGCCACCTCGCTGGTGCAGACCGGCATGATGAAGAAGGTGCTGGTGATTGGCGCCGAGCGCCTCACCTACCTGCTGGACTGGGCGCGCCGCGATACTGCCGTGCTGTTTGGCGATGGTGCCGGTGCCGTGGTAATCGAGGCAAGCGAGCAGGAGTGTGGCCTGATCGCCAACAAGCTCGGCTGCGACAGCGAAGCGCGGGAGATCCTGCATGTGCCGAACTTCGGTACCGATCGGGTGCGTTTTGCCGACATCGATGGTCTGTTCACCTTCAACTTCGAAGGGCCGGAGATCTTCAAACGCGCCGTGCGCGGCATGGGGGAAGCCACCAGCACTGTGCTGGCGCAGGCCGGTATTGCGCCGGAGCAGGTCGACCTGATCGTTCCCCATCAGGCCAATATCCGCATCATCGAGACCCTCGCCAAGCGGATGAATGCGCCGATGGAGAAGGTGATGGTCAACATCGAAAATTACGGCAACACCTCCGCCGCCACTGTGCCCATCGCCCTGTGCGAAGCGATGGAGCAGGGCCGCGTCAAGCCGAACTCCTATCTGCTGACCGCCGCTTTCGGTGCCGGCCTGACCTGGGGTGCCGCCATCATCAAGTGGGGCGATCGCGTTACCCCCATCAAGGCGTGCGATGCCGAGCTGCCCCCTTGCGACAAGAGCGCACTGGAACTGATTGCTCACGCCGTCGAAGGGTGCCAGAAGGCTCACGCCAACGAGGCTTGATCCTCATCAGGAGCCTGAATCCTCAGGCTCCTTCTCTCCTTTTCATCCCCACCTGGCTCTTCCCCCACTTCGCAAGCCGCTTGATACGGCAATCGCTGATACAAACAACTCCGATTTGCAGCCAATTAATTTTTTTCCGCTAACCTTATTGTGCCAACTGTAAATAAAGAAAAGAGCGTCAAGGGGCACCATGACTGTTTCGGTCCTGCGCCTTTACCTCTTACCAAATAATTGCACAGGGATAAGCTACGTATGGCACAACACAAAAGTGGCGTGAACACACCGCTTTGGGAACCGGTTTGCTGGATTTGCTGCATCGGTCTTGCTCTGCTGAGCTGCCTGTTGCTACAGCTTGCCGATGCGCTGTCACCTCTCTACCTGCTGCTCAATGTGCTGGTTGGTATTGCCGCCGCGCTCTGGACATCGAGTCACTTCCACCAGCACACACACCGACATCGTGCAGGAGAGGAACAAACCGTCGCGACCGATCCTCTCGCCCACTCCATCATCGGGCTCGAACAGGTGTGTGAGAAGGCTCTACCTATCTGGTCCCAGCAAATTGAAAGCTCTCGTCAACAAACCGAAGCCGCGATGATTGACCTGACTCAACGCTTCAGCGGCTTGGCCAACAAGCTGGAAGAAGCAGTCAATGCTTCTCATCTGGCAGCCGGAGAACTGGGTGATGCCAATTCCCGTGGCATGGCAGGAGTTTTGAGCGAGAGCCAACAGCAGCTCAATGAGGTAGTGGCAATCCTGCACTCCGCCCAGGCCAATCGGGACGCCATGCTGGGTGAGATAAAAAGCCTGACCACCTACACCATAGAACTCAACACCATGGCCATGGATGTGGCCAAAATCGCCTCCCAGACCAACCTGCTGGCCCTCAACGCCGCCATTGAAGCGGCTCGTGCAGGGGAAGCAGGCCGTGGCTTTGCTGTGGTCGCTGATGAAGTGCGCAACCTCTCCCGCCTCTCCAGCGAAACCGCCCAGAAGATGACCGACAAGGTTGATACCATCAATACTGCTATCGGCCGCGCCTTCCAGATTGCCGAAAATGCTGCCGCACGGGATCACGCCTCGGCGCTCAATTCGGAGCAGACAATCGAACAGGTACTGGCCCGTTTTCGCCATGCCACTGACAGCCTGGCGGAATCCGCCTCCCTGCTGCAAAACGAGAGCACCGATATCCATCGCGAAATCTCCAGTGTCATTGTCTCGCTGCAATTTCAAGACAGGGTCAGCCAGATCCTCAGCCACGTCAGACAAAACATGGAGAGCCTCTCCAGCCATCTGGTTGCTTCGGAGCAGAGCAGCAATGCGACAGGGCCAATCCAGATCGATGCCAATCGCTGGCTGGCAGAGATGGAGCTCTCATACGCCACCGACGAACAGCGCAATATTCACCATGGTCGCACCACCCGTTCTGTCAACGCGCAACCAAGCAGCGCCGACATCACATTTTTCTAGGAGAGAGATATGGGCAAAACGATCCTGATCGTGGATGACTCGGCAACTATTCGCCAAGTCGTGGGCATGACCCTCAAGGGCGCCGGTTATGAGGTCATGGAAGCCTCTGACGGCAAAGATGCGCTCAACAAACTTGATGGCAAGAAGATCAACCTGATCATCAGTGACGTCAACATGCCGAACATGGATGGCATCACCTTCGTCAAAGAGGCCAAAAAGCTGGCCAACTACAAATTTACCCCTGTCATCATGCTGACCACCGAGTCTCAGGACAGCAAGAAGCAGGAGGGACAAGCCGCAGGAGCCAAAGCTTGGGTGGTCAAACCCTTCCAGCCCGAACAGATGCTGGCCGCAGTCGCCAAGCTCATCATGCCGTGATCCGGAGCACATCATGCAACTACAGAGTGAGCTACTCGACAACAAGGTAGTGGTGACCATGCCGGACGAGATCACCATTTATACAGTCAGCGAGCTGAAAGATGCTCTCTCGCCCTTATTGCATCAGGGGAACGAACTGGAGCTGGATCTGGCGGCGGTATCCGAGATAGACAGCGCAGGGCTGCAACTGCTGCTGGCAGCGAAGAAAACCGCTCTGCAGCAGGGCACCTCCCTGGCGCTGGTCTGGCACAGCCATGTTGTGCTTGAACTGCTGGAGCTCTGCCAACTCTCGGCCTTTTTTGGCGACCCCACCCTCATCACCCATGGCGAACGGCCCTGAGCCACCATGACAAGGAGTCACCGTGAGCATCGATCTTGATCAGGCTTTACAAACCTATATCGCCGAGGCACGCGAGTTGCTTGAAGAGATGGAGTCAGCCCTTCTATCACTGGAATCGGACCCTGACAATAGCGAGCTGATTGGAGCCATCTTCCGTGCTGCTCATACCATCAAGGGGTCGGCTGGCCTGTTTGGTCTGCAACCAATAGTCGGGTTTACCCATATTGTCGAGGATCTGCTAGACCAGATCCGCAATCAGCAGCTCACCGTCACCTCTCCTCTAATCAAGGACCTGCTGGAAAGCTGTGACCACATCCAGACGCTCATCAGTGTCGTTGCAGAACAGGGCAGCACCTTAAGCGAGGGCGATGCCAACCAGGATGAACGGCTGAGGCTCACTCTCACCCGTCATCAATGCGCCCCCCATGCCAGGCTGCCAGATACGGTGCATACACCTGAACCAAAAATCGAAAAAGAGGGAGGCATGACCAGCTCAGCCTCCTTGTGGCATATCTCCCTGCGTTTTGGCCCCGATGTGCTGCGCAATGGCATGGATCCGGCCGCATTTCTGCGCTATCTCGGCACACTAGGAACCATATGCTCGGTGGAGACCATCCATCAGGCGCTACCGGATTGGGAGCAGTTCGATCCGGAGAATTGCTACCTAGGCTACGAGATAGACTTCGACTCGCAGGCAGACAAGACGGCCATCAGCGATGTTTTTGAATTTGTTAGAGATGACTGCCAGATCACCATTTTGCCGCCCCACAGCAAGATCACCGAGTTCATCAACCTGATCGAGTCGCTGCCGGAAGATAGCTCCATGCTGGGGCAGTTGCTGGTCAACACAGGCGCTTTGACCGCAGAGGAGTTAGCAAACGGTCTGCAGGCACAGCAAGCGACCCCGGCTGAGCAAGCGCCCAAACTCGGGGAGATCCTGATTGCGCAGGGAGCCGTCAATGAAGCCGTAGTCGATGCCGCCCTGAAAAAGCAGAACCAGACCAAGGAGAGCAAGAGTAAAGAGGGTCGTTACGTCAGGGTGCATGCCGACAAGCTGGACGATCTGATCAATCTGGTCGGGGAGTTGGTAGTCGCCAGTTCAGGAGCCAATCTGCTGGCCCAACGCACTCGCGAAAGCCAACTGCAGGAAGCCACCTCAGTCATTGCCATGCTGGTGGAAGAGATCCGCGACAGTGCACTGCGCCTGCGAATGGTGCCTATCGGCGATACCTTCAACCGCTTCCAACGGGTGGTGCGCGATGTCAGTCAGGAACTGAACAAGGATATCACTCTGGTGATCTCCGGAGCCGAGACTGAACTGGACAAATCGGTGGTAGAGAAGATCGGCGATCCGCTGATGCATCTGGTCAGAAACTCGATGGATCATGGTATCGAATCGGCAGAGCAACGGCTGCTGGCAGGCAAACCCCCCCGTGGCACCCTGAATCTCAATGCCTATCACGACTCCAACAGTATCGTCATCGAAATTCGGGATGATGGAGCTGGTCTCAACAAAGCCAGGATCCAGCAAAAAGCCATCGAGCGCGGTCTGATCAGCCCAACCACCACGCTGACGGATCAGGAGATATACAACCTGATCTTCGAGCCGGGGTTCTCTACCGCCGAGGCGATAACCAACCTCTCCGGTCGCGGGGTGGGCATGGATGTCGTCAAACGCAACATCACTGCCCTGCGCGGCACGGTCGATCTGGACAGCATCCCGGGAAAAGGAACCCGTGTGCAGATCCGCCTGCCGCTCACCCTTGCCATCATCGACGGCTTCCTGGTGCGAGTCTGCGACACCCACTACGTCATTCCCCTCGATATGGTGATCGAGTGCGTTGAATTGACCCAGAGTGCACTGTCCGATACCCAGGGTCGCAATTACATCAATTTGCGTGGCGAGGTGCTGCCCTTTATCCGCCTGCAACACTACTTCGATACCAATGGCAGCAAAGGAAGGCGCGAGAACATTGTCGTGGTCAGCCATGCAGGCAAAAAATCCGGACTGGTGGTGGATGAACTGCTGGGAGAATTCCAGACCGTCATCAAACCGTTGGGGAAATTGTTCCAGCGCCTGCAGGGCATCAGTGGTTCAACCATTCTGGGGGGGGGAGAGGTAGCCCTGATCCTCGACATTCCTTCTCTGATCCAGCACGCAATCACTCAGGAATCCTGTCAGCTCAACAGGTTGACAGTGTCGCGCAACCTGCCTCAATCCAGCATCAACTGAGGGGACCATCATGTTAAAAAATTCCACCATCAAATTGCGTCTTATTGTACTGCTCTGCATGCTCTGCCTACTGCTGCTGGCCGTTGGCAGCCTCGGGTTATACAACATGCAGAGCAGCAATACCGGGTTGCAGCGCGTTTACAACGACAGGGTGGTTCCCCTTAAGCAGCTGAAGACCATCTCCGACAGCTATGCCGTCTCGATCATCGACAACCTCAACAAGGCCAATGCGGGGCTGATCCCGGCAGAAGAGGCTTTGAAGCAGATACAACAGGCACAGCAGACAATCAAAAACGAGTGGCATCACTACCAGTCCACCACTCTCACACCAGATGAACAGCGTTTGTCAGCCGAGGCGACAACCCTGTTCAACGCGGCCGATACCGATATTGGCAAGCTGGAGAAATACCTCGCCACCCAGCACGGCATGATTACTGGCATGCTGAACACTTTTGACGGTGCCCTCTATGGCTCCATCGACCCGATAGGCAACAAAATCACCGAGCTGGTCAACCTGCAGCTCAATGTGGCCAAGTCGGAATATACCGCAGCGCAATCCTGGTATGACGTCATGCTGATAACCATGGCGGTGGTTATCGCGGTCGGCATTGCACTCGCAGCCTGGTTTGGCACGCTGCTAATCAAAAGCATCATCACCCCCATCGAACAGGCTCTGCGCGTGGCCAATAGTCTGGCCGATGGCAATCTGGATGTATCGATCCAGATAGACTCCAACGATGAAGCGGGTCAGCTCTTGATGGCGATGGATAACATGGTCAAGAAACTGGGGGCCTTGATCACGGATATCGAGACCTTGGTCACCGCCGCTGTCGAACAGGGCGACTTCAGCCACAAGATTGCGCTGGATGATCGTCAAGGATATATCAAGCGGGTATCCGAGCTGCTGAATCGCCTCTCCCATGTGACAGATACCAGCCTGGAAGATGTGATGCGCATTGCCACCGCGCTCTCCAAGGGTGACCTGACCCAACGGATCGATGAGCCCTATCCAGGAATTTTTGGCCAGACCAAAGACGGCCTAAACCGGACCATCACTGCGCTGACCAATATCATCGAAGAGGTACGCAACGCCGCCGACAACCTGACCAATGCCTCCAATCAGGTGAGCAATACGGCGCAGGCATTGAGCCAGGCCACCAGCGAGCAAGCAGCCAGCGTTGAAGAGACCAGTGCCTCTATCGAGCAGATGAGCGCCAGCATCAATCAGAACACCGAGAACGCCAAGATCACCGACAGCATGGCCAGCAACTCGGTGCTGGAGGCCACAGAAGGGGGCCAATCCGTTCAACAAACGGTGACCGCCATGCAGCAAATCGCCAAGAAAGTCAGCATCATCGACGACATTGCCTACCAGACCAACCTGCTTGCCCTCAACGCCGCCATTGAGGCGGCTCGCGCCGGAGAGCATGGCAAAGGCTTCGCGGTGGTTGCTGCCGAGGTGAGAAAACTGGCAGAACGCAGCCAGATCGCTGCGCAGGAGATTGGCGAGCTCTCCTCCGACAGCGTCAGCAAGGCAGAGCGGGCTGGCAACCTGCTGGAGAGGATCGTCCCCTCCATTCGCAAGACCTCTGACCTGGTACAAGAGATCAATGCCGCCTCAGGTGAACAGGCCAGCGCAGCCAACCAGATCAGTCTGGCCATGAACCAGCTTAATCAGGTGACACAGCAGAATGCGGCCAGCAGCGAGGAGCTGGCGGCCACGGCCGAAGAAATGAGTTCACAAGCCAGCGAACTGCAGCAAACCATGGCCTTTTTTGCTCTGGAACAAAGTGCACAGCTCAACACCAGGCCCCATGAAACCGGCCACAAGGGCATGCCTCCCAGAGGCAGTTTCATCGCCCCCCCACAACGGGCCAGCCAGCCCAATCAACCATCATCCCATTCCATTGATGACGCGGATTTTGTCCGCTTTTAACCGGAGGCGACCATGCATACATCCACCGACATCACGGTGCCATCAGCGGCCGCTGACGAGAGCAGTGGCGATGCCCAGTACCTGACATTTCTGATCAACAACGAGATGTTCGCCATCAATATTCTGGGGGTCAAAGAGATCATCGAATACGGCAATATCACTCCGGTTCCGATGATGCCGGGTTTTATTCGCGGCGTAATCAACCTCAGAGGAGCGGTAGTGTCGGTCGTAGACTTGAATGCCCGCTTTGGCAATGCACCTTCGGTCATCACTCGCCGCAGTTGCATCGTCATTATTGAGGGGGTGGCCCCGCAGGGCGATGAACCTGTAGGTCAGGATATTGGCGTTGTGGTGGATTCCGTATCGGAAGTACTGGGTATCCCACAAGCAGATATCGAGCCCCCACCCAGTTTTGGTGCCCGCATCCGGGCCGATTTCATCAGTGGCATGGGCAAGGTCAACGGCAAATTCGTCATCCTCATCGATACCGGAAAAGTGTTGTCACTCGATGAGATGGCTCAACTCAACGAACTGGCCCAGCCACAGGCAAGGTTGCCACAAGGCAACCTGCAACCCTCCTGAACAGGCCTCCATACTCCACGACATGCAGCATAAGGAAACGCTCATGACCCAATCACTCTTAGGAAAACTCTTCGGAGACAATGCCACCGAAGTGAGGCAGCGGACCCTGTTACTCGACGCAATCGGCCAACTGCAACACGCAGTCCTGGCAGAGCAGGTTCCAGCACCACTCGATCTTTCCGGTATGGATAGCCCCTTGCGTGAAGTAGGACATGCCATCAACGAGGTGGTCACCTTGCTCAGTGACAAGCTGGAACAGAGCCGCAACGACATTAAAAAGAACCAGGTGTTGCTCCATGAGAACCAGCTGGTTCGCAAAGCCCTCGACTGCGCCAGCACCAACGTGATGATTGCCGATACCAACCTCGACATTATCTATATGAACGAGGCAGTGACCGGCATGCTCAATCAGGCCGAGACCGACATCAAGAAAGAGCTATACAGCTTCAACGCCAATCAGCTGATGGGCGCCAACATCGACAGCTTTCATAAAAATCCCGACCATCAGCGCGCCATGCTGGCCAAACTCAACAGCACCTACCGTACCCAGATCCAGCTGGGGGGGCGCACCTTCTCCCTGATCGCCAATCCGGTCTTCAACGATACCGGTGAACGGTTGGGATCCGTGGTCGAATGGGCCGACAGAACCAAGGAGGTGATGATAGAGAAAGAGATGTCCGACATTGTGCAGGCCGTGATCAATGGCGAGCTGCACCGCAGGATGGAACTTACTGGCAAGAGCGGCTTCTTTCAGGCGATGGGAGAAGGGATCAACCAGATTGCCGAAGTGATCGACAGCACCCTCAACGACGTCATCCGGGTCGTGCAATGTCTGGCAAAAGGTGACCTGACCCAACAGATTGAGGCGGACTACCCTGGCGTGTTTGGCACCACCAAGGATGCGCTCAACAAAACTATCGCTTCGCTCACCAACATCGTCACCGAAGTGCGCGGCGCCTCTGACAACCTCTCCAGTGCCGCCGAGCAGGTAAGCGCGACCGCCCAGTCGATCAGCCAATCCAGCAGTGAACAGGCCTCCAGCATGGAGGAGACCAGCGCCTCCATCGAGCAGATGAGCGCCAGCATCAACCAGAATACCGACAATGCCCAGGTCACCGATGGCATGGCCAGCAAGGCAGCCAAAGAGGCCGTAGAGGGAGGAGAAGCGGTCAAACTGACTGTGGATGCCATGAAGCAGATCGCCAGACGGATTGGCATCATCGATGACATCGCCTACCAGACCAATCTGCTGGCACTCAACGCAGCTATCGAAGCGGCGCGGGCTGGCGATCACGGTAAGGGCTTTGCCGTAGTGGCGGCGGAGGTGCGCAAACTGGCCGAACGCAGCCAGGTGGCAGCACAGGAGATTGGCGAGCTGGCCTCCAGCAGTGTCGAGATGGCGGAAAAAGCAGGTCGTTTGCTGGATCAGATGGTTCCTTCAATCAACAAGACCTCGGATCTGGTGCAGGAGATCAGTGCCGCTTCGGTAGAGCAATCCACCGGTGTCAGCCAGATCAATCAGGCCATGAACCAGCTGAGTCAGGTTACCCAGCAGAACGCTTCTTGCAGCGAAGAGCTGGCTGCCACAGCAGAAGAGATGAGCAGCCAGGCTGAACAGCTGCAGCTGGCCATGGAATTCTTTACCCTGGAGGTCCACGCCAAAGAAGGTAAAGCAGCCACCTCGCATCTTCACCCCAATACCCGAGGTCGCTTCATGAACGAGAGCAATGCCAACAGTCGGGAACGAGCCGCCACAGTCCAACGCCCCACGGGCGATGGCGATTTTGTCCGGTTCTAGTCACGGGAGAGGCGCTGCCTCTCCCATCTCCGACAACACAGGTAGAGGGACAGTTTTTTGTATCAAACCCAGCTGCATGATGATGAGTTCTCCCGTTTCCAACGCTGGCTTCATCAAACGGCGGGGATAGAGCTGTCTCCTGCCAAGAAGGCGCTGGTGGCCAGCCGCCTGGCGAAACGCCTCTGCCACTATGAGCTGGATAGTTATGACGACTATTTCCAGCTCATCATGAACGATCGCAGCAGCGAACTGCAGCTGGCGCTTGATCTCCTTACCACCAACGAAACCTACTTTTTTAGGGAGCCCAAACACTTCGAGTTCCTGACGCGGGAGATAGTCTCAGCGCTCCCGCCCGAGCAATCGCTGCGGGTCTGGAGCGCTGCCAGCTCATCCGGCGAGGAGCCCTACAGTCTGGCCATGACCCTCGCGGAAAAACGCAGCACCTTCAACTGGGAGATCCTGGCCTCCGATATCTCGTCCCGGGTGCTGGAACAGGCGATGAGCGGTCGCTACCCCATCGAGCGGGCGCAAAATATTCCACTGCCCTTTTTGATGAAATATTGCCTCAAGGGTGTGGGCCTGCAGGAGGGCATCTTCATCATCGATCGCAAGTTGCGGGACAAGGTGCAGTTCATGCAGATCAACCTCAATCAGGATCTGCCGGACATCGGCATGTTTGACGTCATCTTCATCAGAAACGTGATGATCTACTTCAACAAGGAGACCAAAGGGCAAGTATTGCAGCGGCTGGTACCCAGACTCAAACCCGGTGGCTACCTGCTGGTGAGCCACGCCGAGAGCCTGCATGGCCTGCACCACGGCCTGCAGCTTGTCTCGCCTTCCATCTATCAGAAGAGATAAGTCATGACTCGGGAGGTGATCCTGCAACCGGGAGAGCTCTTTTTTGGCAAGGAGGATGTGGTGGTCAGAACCGTACTGGGCTCCTGTATTGCCATCACCTTGTGGCATCCGGAGCAGAAACAGGGAGGAATGTGTCACTACATGCTGCCAAGTCGGCGCAATCCCTCTGCCAAGCTGGATGGGCGCTATGCCGATGAGGCCCTCGCCTTGCTGCTGCAAGCGGCCAGTCATTATCCTGCCCCCATCCATGAATATGAGGCCAAGTTGTTCGGGGGTGGCAACATGTTTACCGAGCCTCAATACGCACAGAGCGACAACAATGTCGCCGCCAAAAATATTCAGGCAGCCTGGCAGCTGACCCGACACCTTGGCCTTGATATCAAGGCTCATCATCTTGGCCATAGCGGCCACCGAAGCTTGCTCTTTGAGCTCAGCAACGGCAGTGTCTGGCTCCGCCATCATCGTCTGCCACATCAACGGGAGTCGCGAGAATGAAGCAGATCCGGGTCATGCTGGTGGATGATTCCGCCGTGGTCAGACAGGTATTGCAAGCGGTGCTGGAGCAGGAGCCTGATATCCGGGTGATCGCCACAGCATCGGATCCCCTGTTTGCCCAGGAAAAACTGAAGAAAGAGTGGCCTGACGTCATAGTGCTCGATGTGGAGATGCCCCGTATGGATGGCATCACCTTTCTCACCAAGATCATGGCAGAGCATCCCACCCCGGTGGTGATCTGCTCCTCCCTCACCGAAAAGGGGGCCGAGACAACCTTGCAGGCAATGGCTGCCGGCGCGGTGGACATCATCACCAAGCCGACCATGGGGATAAAAAGCTTTCTGCAAGAATCTGCCCACGACCTGGCTATGGCAGTACGTGCTGCGGCCCAGGCCAATCTCAAGCGCGTGGGCAAGCCCTCCTCTGTGCCGGTCAGCACCAAACTCAACGCAGATGCCATGCTGGCGCCCAACCAGCACGCCATGGCACAAACCACCGAGCGGCTCATCGCCATCGGCACCTCGACCGGCGGTACCCAGGCGCTGGAAGCCGTGCTGACAGCCTTGCCCCGGGTCAGCCCCGGCATTGTCATAGTGCAGCACATGCCAGAGAAATTTACCGCCATGTTTGCAGAACGCCTGAACGGGGTCTGCCAGATAGAAGTGCGGGAGGCGAGGAACAATGACCGGGTGATACCGGGGTTGGCGCTGATTGCCCCCGGCGGCAAGCATATGCTGCTCAAGCGCAGCGGTGCCTACTATCACGTCGAGGTAGTCGACGGGCCGCTTATCAACCGCCATCGCCCCTCGGTAGATGTGCTGTTTCGCTCCGTCGCCAAATATGCCGGCAAGAATGCCACCGGCATCATCATGACCGGTATGGGGGATGACGGAGCCCGGGGATTGCGCGAGATGCTGGATGCGGGTGCCAACACCTATGCCCAGGATGAGGCCTCCTGCGTGGTCTTCGGCATGCCCAAGGAGGCGATCAAGCTGGGAGCAGCCCGCCATGTACTTCCCTTGCAAGAGATGCAGTACGCCATCCTCGGCAAGTAATCCCTTATTGCGCGTTTTGACCATAAAAAAATCCGGCTCCCATTGGGGAGCCGGATTTTTTACATCAACCGGAACCTATCCGGTATCAGGCGAGCAGATTACTCTGCAGCAGGCGCTTCTTCTGCGGCCGGAGCGGCGTCAGCAGCAGGTGCAGCTGCTTCGGTCGGGGCGTTCGCTTCCTTGATGGAGAGACGTACGCGGCCCTGACGGTCCACTTCCAGTACCTTCACCTTGACTACGTCACCGATGGTCAGGTGGTCAGCCACGTTCTGCACGCGAGCGTCGGTGATCTGGGAGATGTGTACCAGACCATCTTTGCCCGGCAGAATGTTGACGAATGCACCGAAATCGGCCAGACGAACAACTTTACCTTCATAGATGCGGTTCACTTCGATCTCGGCGGTGATGGCCTCGATGCGACGGATCGCTTCCATGGCGGCTTCGTTGGCCACGGCGGAGATACGTACAGTACCGTCATCATCCAGCTCGATGTTGGTGCCGGTCTCTTCGGTCAGCGCACGGATCACGGAACCACCCTTACCGATCACGTCCTTGATCTTCTCGGGATTGATCTTGATGGTGTGGATACGCGGTGCGAAATCGGAAATCTGGGCACGGGGAGCCTGGATAGCTTCGTCCATCACTTTCAGGATGTGCAGACGAGCGCCACGAGCTTGCTTCAGCGCAATCTCCATGATCTCTTTGGTGATGCCTTCGATCTTGATGTCCATCTGCAGCGCGGTCACACCTTCGGTGGTACCGGCTACTTTGAAGTCCATGTCGCCCAGGTGATCTTCGTCACCCAGAATGTCGGACAGCACGACGAAACCTTCTTCTTCCTTCACCAGACCCATGGCGATACCGGCAACGGAGGCCTTGATCGGCACACCGGCATCCATCAGCGCCAGAGAGGAACCACAGACAGACGCCATGGAGGAGGAGCCGTTGGATTCGGTGATTTCAGAGACCACGCGCACCACGTACGGGAACTCGGCGGCGCTCGGCATCACGGCAGCAACGCCGCGCTTGGCCAAACGGCCGTGACCGATTTCACGGCGCTTCGGGCTACCCATCATGCCGGTCTCACCGACACAGTATGGCGGGAAGTTGTAGTGCAGCATGAAGCGATCGGCACGGTTGCCGGTCAGCTCGTCGATGTTCTGGGCGTCACGCTCGGTACCCAGAGTGGCGACCACGATGGCCTGAGTTTCACCACGGGTGAACAGGGCAGAGCCGTGAGCACGGGGCAGAATACCGGTACCTACGCTCAGGGCGCGGATCATTTCCGGATCGCGACCATCGATACGCGGCTCACCACGTACTACGCGACCACGAACGATGCGGCTTTCCAGGCTGTGGAACTCTTCGCCGATCTTCTTGGCATCTTCTTCCACGCCGGAAGCGATAACTTGCTCAACCACACGACCCTTGATGGCCGCGATGGTTTCGTAACGAACTGCCTTCTCGGTGATGCGGTAGGCTTCACCCAGTTCGGCGCTCGCCAGCTCGGCAACCTTGGCTTTCAGAGCTTCGTTGACGGCAGGCGGAGTCCAGTCCCACGGCTTGGTGCCGACGGCAGCGGCAAACTCGTTGATCGCATTGATCACGGTCTGCATCTGCTCGTGACCGTATACCACGGCGCCCAGCATCACTTCTTCGGAGAGGATGGCAGCTTCGGACTCAACCATCAGCACGGCATTGGCAGTACCGGCAACCACCAGATCCAGATCGCTCTGCGGCAGTTCGGTGGTGGTCGGGTTCAGCACATACTGACCGTTCATGTAACCCACGCGAGCAGCACCGATCGGGCCACCAAACGGGATACCGGAGATGGCCAGTGCAGCAGAGGCACCGATCATGGCAACGATGTCGGGGGATACGGCCGGATTCACGGACATTACGGTCGCAACGACCTGAACCTCATTGAGGAAGCCTTCCGGGAACAGCGGACGAATAGGACGGTCGATCAGACGGGAGATGAGGGTCTCGCCTTCGCTCGGACGGCCTTCACGACGGAAGAAACCACCGGGGATACGACCAGCAGCATAGGTACGCTCCTGGTAGTTGACGGTCAGCGGGAAGAAATCACGGCCGTGATCGGCCTCTTTCTTGCCGACTACGGTCACAAATACGCAGGTATCGTCCATGCTGACCATAACGGCCGCAGTGGCTTGACGGGCCATCACACCGGTTTCCAGAGTGACGGTGTGTTGACCGTACTGGAATGACTTTACAATAGGATTCACGTGAATTTCCTTTTTTACAATTTGGCTCTTTAAATTCGCGCACAAGTATACTTGATTCGATGCAAAAGGTAAGCGGTGACGCGAATTCTGTGAGGCAGGCAACGGCTTGAAGAGCAATAAAAAAGGGGAACCTGACGGTTCCCCTTTTTCGCGAAATCTGATGGTCGATTAACGACGCAGACCCAGCTTGGCGATCAGAGCAGCATAACGCTCGGAATCTTTACGCTTCAGGTAGTCCAGCAGCTTACGACGCTGGGAAACCATGCGCAGCAGACCGCGACGACCGTGGTGGTCCTTGGAGTGCTCTTTGAAGTGACCTTGCAGATGGTTGATCTGGGCAGTCAGCAGGGCAACTTGCACTTCGGGGGAACCGGTGTCGTTTGCGCAACGAGCGTTGTCAGCAACGATTTGAGCTTTGATCTCAGCATTTAGAGACATGGTAATACTCCAGTAGAGTGTTTAAAGGTTCACAGCCAATCTCTAATTCAGCCGTGAAATGAGGGCGGTATCATAATCGTCCCCGCCCCTTTTCGCAACGATAAAGAGGCGAAACGGGAAAGACGCGCTGATACCGCCTGAGGATCACTCCTCGTCGTGATAACGCACTAGTCGCTTGGGGGCGACGCGGCCATCATCATCAATCTCGCCAACCCCGATGAACTCGCGCTCCGGGCCAACCGTCATGCGAACCTGACCGCTTTGCGGCGCACCCGCCACCTGCACGGCCTGGCCCTGATTCACATAGGCAGCCACAACCGCCAGCATGTTCACCTCGGGCAAGCTTGCCACGGCGGTGTCCATCGGCAGCAACAGCGGATCCAGCTGCTCGCGCGGCGGGATACTCTCGGCCTTGGCCTGCTCGAAGATGCACTCGAGTTGCTCCAAGGTCAGCATACGCTCGTACGGATAGCTGGCCACCTGGGTACGGCGCAACTGGGTCACGTGGGCGCCACAGCCCAGCACTTCACCCAGATCATCCACCAGAGAGCGGATGTAGGTGCCTTTGCTGCAGTGCACTTCAAGGCGCACTTCATCACCTTCGAAGCTCAGCAGTTTGAGCTCAAATACGGTGATGGGACGGGCTTCTCGCTCGATCTCGATGCCTTCACGGGCATATTCGTAGAGCGGGCGGCCGTTGTGCTTGAGCGCGGAGTACATGGAGGGCACCTGCATGATGGGGCCGCGGAACTGGTCCAGCGCCTCGATCAGGGTACCGACAGCCACGTTCACCGGACGGGTGGAGACCACCTCACCATCGGAGTCGCTGGTGTTGGTGCGCTCGCCCAGTTTGGCGGTCACCTCATAGCGCTTGTCCGCTTCCAGCAAATACTGGGAGAACTTGGTGGCCTCGCCGAGGCAGATCGGCAGCATGCCGGTCGCCAGCGGATCCAGTGCGCCGGTGTGACCGGCCTTGGCGGCGTTGTAGATGCGCTTGACCTTCTGCAACACATCGTTGGAGGTCAGGCCGGTCGGCTTGTCCAGCAGCAGAATGCCGTGCACATCACGGCCCTTGAAACGACGTCTTCGGGTCATCTCAGGCTTTATCCTCAGTCGTGTCATCCGGTGCGGATTCAGCTTCTTCGTCACGGCCGGATTCGGCCATGCGACGCTTGTCTTCACGCACAGTGTTGGTCACCAGGTTGGAGAGACGCATCCCCTCGACCAGGGTCTGGTCGTAGTAGAAACGCAGCTCGGGCACCACGCGCAGACGCATGGCACTGCCCAGCAGACTACGGATATATCCGGCTGCTTCGGTCAGACCCTGCAAGCCTTCCTTGATACGCTCGGCATCATTTTCCAGCTGCAAGAAGGTGACGTAAATCTTGGCATAGTTGAGGTCACGGGACACTTCCACATCGGAAACGGTCACCATGCCGATGCGCGGGTCTTTCACCTCGCGCTGCAGGATCAGCGCGATTTCACGCTGGATCTGCTGTCCGACCCGACGGGTCCGGCTGAATTCTCTGGCCATATTCTATCCTGCGATAAAAGGGGGCCGCGGCCCCCTATTTTGTCTAACTCTCGGCTTACAGAGTCCGTTGGATTTCAACAGTCTCGTAAACTTCGATCTGGTCGCCTTCGCGCACGTCGTTGTAGTTCTTGACCGCGATACCACACTCGTAGCCGTTGCGAACTTCGTTGACGTCATCCTTGAAGCGGCGCAGGGATTCCAGCTCACCTTCATAGATAACCACGTTGTCACGCAGAACGCGGATACGGTTGGAACGCTTGACCACACCTTCGGTAACCATACAGCCGGCAACTGCGCCGAACTTCGGAGACTTGAAGACGCTACGCACTTCAGCCAGACCGATGATCTCCTGACGATACTCAGGGGCCAGCTTGCCGCTCATGGCCTGCTTCACTTCGTCGATCAGGTCATAGATGACGGAGTAGTAACGCAGATCCAGGCTCTCGGATTCGATGACCTTGCGCGCAGATGCGTCGGCACGGACGTTGAAACCAACCAGGATGGCGCTGGAAGCAGCAGCCAGGGTCGCGTCGGTTTCGGTGATACCACCTACGCCGGAACCCACGATCTTCACCTTCACTTCGTCGGTGGAGAGTTTGACCAGCGCATCGCAGATCGCTTCCACAGAACCTTGTACGTCGGCCTTGATCACCACGTTCACTTCGGACACTTCGCCCTCGGTCATGTTGGCGAACATGTTTTCCAGCTTGGCCTTCTGCTGGCGAGCCAGCTTGACTTCGCGGAACTTGCCCTGACGATAGAGCGCCACTTCACGGGCTTTCTTCTCGTCACGGACAACGGTGGCTTCGTCACCGGCAGAGGGAACGCCGGACAGACCCAGGATTTCCACCGGCAGGGACGGACCCGCTTCCTTGATCTCGCGACCCAGTTCGTCACGCATGGCGCGAACACGGCCGTACTCGAGACCACACAGAACGATGTCGCCCTGACGCAGAGTACCTTCTTGTACCAGTACGGTAGCAACCGGACCACGACCTTTATCCAGGAAGGATTCGATCACGACGCCATTGGCCATGCCGTCAACCACCGCTTTCAGCTCCAGTACTTCAGCCTGGATCAGGATGGCTTCCAGCAGGTCGTCGATGCCTTCGCCAGACTTGGCGGATACGTGCACGAACTGGCAGTCTCCACCCCAATCTTCGGACATGACGTTGTAACGGGCCAGTTCGGTCTTGACGCGATCCGGATCCGCTTCCGGCTTGTCGATCTTGTTGACCGCCACAACCAGCGGCACACCGGCAGCCTTGGCGTGCTGGATAGCTTCGATGGTTTGCGGCATCACGCCGTCGTCAGCTGCAACAACCAGAACAACGATATCGGTCGCCTTGGCACCACGAGCACGCATGGAGGTAAACGCCGCGTGACCCGGGGTATCCAGGAAGGTGATCATGCCACTGTCAGTCTGGACGTGGTAAGCACCGATATGCTGGGTAATACCACCGGCTTCGCCAGCAGCAACCTTGGCTTTACGAATGTAGTCGAGCAGCGAGGTCTTACCGTGGTCAACGTGACCCATGATGGTCACGACCGGTGCGCGCGGCTTGGCTTCGGAGGTCTCGTCACGATCGGACAGTACCGCCTCTTCCAGCTCGTTCTCACGACGCAACACAACCTTGTGACCCATCTCCTCGGCGACCAGCTGAGCGGTCTCCTGATCGATCACCTGGTTGATGGTGGCCATGGCACCCATCTTCATCATCACCTTGATGACTTCAACGCCCTTGACGGCCATCTTGTTGGCCAGCTCGGCCACAGTGATGGTCTCGCCGATGACGACGTCGCGGTTCACCACGGCAGCCGGCTTGTTGAAGCCGTGCTTCATGGCGTTCGGCATGGCGACCTTGCCGCGCTTGCCTTTGCGGGCACGCGGGTTGCGAGAGTCGCGATCATCTTCACGACGACCGGCTTTCTTCGGTGCCTTGGCAGCTGCGGCAGTGCGGCGGCTGGTCTCTTCTTTCCGATCCAACTCGTCTTCTGCGGCTTGCGCATGCTTGTTGGTGGTCAGATGGTAGTCGCTGCTCTCTTTGGCGCGAGCGGCCTCTTCTTCAGCCCAGCGGGCTGCGTTCTGTTCCGCCATGAGACGAGCCTCTTCGGCTTTCTTCGCGGCGAGTTCTTCAGCTTTTTTCAAAGCTGTTTGTTCCTGTTGGCGCTTCAGTTCTTCTGCTTCGCGCTTGGCCATCTTTTCTGCCTCTTGCTGAGCTGTGCTACTGGCTGCTTTGGCGGGCTGTGAAGCCTGTCGAGCCTTTGATTGTGCCTCGATCCGCGCCTTTTCCTCAGCTTCACGACGAGCTTGCTCAGCCTCACGGCGAGCCTTCTCTTCAGCTTCGAGGCGAGCCTTCTCTTCGGCCTCGCGACGAGCTTTTTCTTCTGCTTCCAAACGCGCTGTTTCCTCGGCTTCCGCCTGACGCTGTTCATCTTCCAGCGCCGAGCGTCTTACATAGGTGCGAGACTTGCGCACTTCTACCTGCACTTCCTTGTTCTTGCCGCCAGTCCCCTGAACACTGATGGTGCTCTTGGTCTTGCGCTGCAAGGTCATGCGGGCAGGAGCGGCGACCTCGTCACCTCCATGCTGTTTCTTCAGGTGTGCCAGCAGGGCCTGTTTCTCAGACTCGCTGACCATGTCGTCGGCCTTGCTCTTGCTGATACCGGCATCGACAAACTGCTGGAGAAGACGATCAACCGGTGTGTCGATGTCAGTGGCAAGTTGTTTGACTGATACTTCTGCCATTCATTTTCCTCCGTTTGATCTTACTCGGACTGCTCTTCTCCGAACCAACAGATATTGCGAGCAGCCATAATGAGCTCACCTGCCTTCTCGGCAGTCAGCCCTTCAATATCAGCAAGGTCATCGATACCTTGCTCAGCCAAATCTTCCAGAGTGCCCACGCCACGGCCCGCCAGAGCGTAAGCCAGTTCGCGGCTCAGACCGTTCAGATTGAGCAGCTCTTCGGACGGCTCAACGCCATCGAAAGACTCTTCTTTGGCCAGTGCCTTGGTAGTCAGGGCATCTTTGGCGCGCTTGCGCAGCTCTTCGACCATGTCTTCATCCAGACCGTCGATAGCCAGCAGCTCGTTAACCGGTACAAAGGCGATCTCTTCCAGGGTAGAGAAGCCCTCTTCCATCAGCAGACCGGCGAAATCGTCGTCGATGTCCAGGGTGCTGGTGAACAGGTTCATGATGCGGTCGTTTTCGGCCTGGTGCTTGGCACGCATGTCCTCAACGGTCATCACGTTCAGTTCCCAACCGGTCAGCTGGGAGGCCAGACGCACGTTCTGACCATTGCGACCGATGGCCTGAGCCAGGTTGGCAGCTTCCACGGCGATATCCATGGTGTGGTTGTCTTCATCAACGATGATGGAGGCCACATCGGCAGGTGCCATGGCATTGATCACGTACTGGGCCGGGTTGTCATCGTACAGCACGATGTCGGCACGCTCACCGCTCAGCTCGGCGGAGACAGCTTGCACACGGGCGCCACGCATACCGATACAGGCACCGATCGGGTCGATACGACGATCGTTGGTCTTCACCGCGATCTTGGCGCGGGAACCCGGATCACGGGCAGCGCCCATGATTTCGATCATCTCTTCACCGATCTCCGGTACTTCGATACGGAACAGCTCTTTCAGGAAGTCCGGGCTGGAACGGCTGACAAACAGCTGGGAACCACGGGCTTCCGGACGCACTGCATAGAGCAGGCCACGGACACGGTCGCCCGGGCGGAAGGTTTCACGCGGCAGCATGTCATCACGGAAGATCACGGCTTCAGCATTGCTGCCCAGATCCAGAATGACGTTGTCGCGGTTGCTCTTCTTGACCACACCACTGATGATGGTGCCTTCTTTATCTTTAAACTGATCAACTACTTGTGAACGCTCGGCTTCGCGCACTTTCTGCACGATAACCTGCTTGGCGGTCTGGGTAGTGATACGGTCGAAGGTCACAGAGTCGATCTGGTCTTCAACATACTCACCGATCTGGATTTCCGGCTGATCAATTTGTGCCGCTTCCAGGGTGATTTCAGCATAGGGGTTCTCCATCGCGGCTTGATCCGCAATGACTACCCAGCGGCGATAAGTGTCGTAGTCACCGGTCTTGCGATCGATTTCGACCCGAACTTCAATCTCGCCTTCATATTTCTTCTTGGTCGCAGTCGCCAGCGCGGTTTCCAGAGCCTGGAAGATCTTCTCGCGGGGTACCGCTTTCTCGTTGGATACTGCGTCAACGACCAGCAAAATCTCTTTATTCATATCCGATAGCCTCGTTAACCAAAGTTCGGCACTATGTTCGCTTTTTGGATATTGGTGAAAGCCAACACGTCGTCCTTACCATCTACTGTCAGGGTGATCATGTCGCCTTGCACAGCTTTGATTACGCCTTTGAACTTGCGGCGGTTGTTTGTTGCCATCCGAAGCGTTACCGCCGCCTCTTGGCCAACGTATTTTTCGAAATGGGCAACCTTGAACAGGGGACGATCCAGGCCAGGGGAGGATACCTCGAGGTAATACTCCTCGGTGATGGGATCTTCGACGTCCATGATGGCGCCAACCTGATGGCTGACCTCAGCACAGTTCTCGACAGTCACACCCTGCTCGCCGTCGATATAGACACGCAAGGTGGAGTGTTTACCCGCACGGATAAACTCAATACCCCAAAGTTCAAAACCCAAGGCAACGACCGGAGCCTCGAGCAGATCGGTCAAACGTTGTTCCAACGTAGCCAAAGTCACCCTCCGAAAAACAAAAAAAGGGCATAAAGCCCAGATAGATATCGATTCAGAGTAAATTGCACATAACAAAAAGCCCCGATGTCAAATCGGGGCTTGGCGCTTTACCCTGATTGTCGCCTCGCAGCGACCGCCTTCCTGAGCGTAGGAAATGCGTGAAATTTGGTTGCGGGGGCCGGATTTGAACCGACGACCTTCGGGTTATGAGCCCGACGAGCTACCATGCTGCTCCACCCCGCGTCCGAAATCGTGCGAGATTATAGCCACTTCACTCTCTAGATACAAGACTGACTGGCTATAATACACTCGGCTTCCCGAGCTCACTGCTTAATTGGTGCCGTGGGCGGGACTCGAACCCGCACACCCTAGAGCACTACCCCCTCAAGATAGCGTGTCTACCAATTCCACCACCACGGCAAAACTCTTATTCGGGAACGTCAGTATCTTTCTTCACTGGCGCTTTGGTCTGCTCAACCTGTTGGGTTTGTTGCAGATTTTCCCATTCACTACCCTGCTTTACCTTGTTGCTGGACATAGATCCGAGCACCAGGCTGATAACGAAAAACAGAGTAGCCAAAATTGCTGTTGTTCGGGTCAGGAAACTGCCTGAACCACCGGAGCCGAATACTGTGTTCGATGCCCCTGCGCCGAAGGAGGCGCCCATATCAGCCCCTTTACCTTGCTGAATCATCACCAGACCAATCAGAGCCAGTGAAACCAGCAGATAAACGACTAAAAGAATCTCGTACATTTAACTTGCACCCTTTGCCGCTTCAACAATTCCTAAAAACGCATCGCTATCGAGGCTTGCTCCGCCAATCAGTCCGCCATCAATGTCGGGCTGTGCAAACAAATCTCTCGCGTTGCTCGGCGTTACGCTCCCACCATAGATGATTCTAACTTTTTCACCTATTACCGGAGTATCCTCCGCCAAGCGACCACGTATAAAGGAATGAACCTCTTGTGCCTGCTCGGGTGTGGCGCATTTACCTGTACCTACAGCCCAAATCGGCTCGTAGGCGATGATAGCATTATCGAAAGCCATCGCGCCATTTTTCTCTATGACGATATCCAGCTCTTCAGCGATCACCTCAAAGGCTCTTCTCGCCTGCCTAGCCGCACCTGATTCACCTAAACAGAGGATGGGAATCAAGCCTGCCGCTCTGGCTGCCGCAAACTTCTCTGCGACGATAAAACTGGTCTCACCAAAGAGACGCCTACGCTCGGAGTGCCCTACCAATACGTAACGACACCCTGCCTCTACCAGCATCCGACACGAGATTTCTCCAGTGTAAGCGCCAGTCGCGTGCTGACTCACATTCTGAGCCCCCAACTTTATTACCTTCTGCTCATTGAGCAGTGAAGCGCTAAAGTCGAGATGCACATGGGAAGGACAGAGAACCACATCTACTTTTCCGTCAACGCCGTTTAGGCACTGACTCGTAAACTGCTCTAATTGCGACCTACTACCGTGCAACTTCCAGTTGGCTGCTACAAACGGCTTGCGATGTCCCATCGGCAACTCCCTTGCGAAAGCGGGGCTGATAATATCCAGAGGATGCTCAGCTGACAAGTGCTATTTTTAAATTTTTGAATCGTTTGAACAAGATACAACCAGGGCGGCTAAAAAGCCGCCCTGGTTGTTCATTAAAACGCCGATTCAACCTGCTTGGCGATGCGCTGAGCCATGTCACGCACCTGCTGTTCATGCTCCCCTTCGACCATGACCCGGATCAGCGGTTCGGTACCTGATTTACGCAACAGTACGCGACCACGACCAGCCAGCTCCTGTTCCACCTTGGCAACCTCAGCCATGACAGCATCCGCAGCCAGCGGATCCTTGCCTTCGGCAAAGCGAACATTCACCAGCACCTGCGGGAACTTGCTCATGCCGGAGCGCAGCTTGGCAAGCGGCATCTCGGCACTGCGCATGGCGGTAAGCACCTGCAAGGCGGCTACGATGCCATCACCCGTAGTGGTCTGATCCAGACAGATTATGTGGCCGGAGTTCTCGCCACCGATACGCCAGCCCTTCTCTTCCATCATCTCCAGCACATAGCGGTCACCCACCTTGGCACGGGCAAACGGGATGCCCAGTGTTTGCAGCGCCAGCTCCAGACCCATGTTGGCCATCAGGGTGCCGACGACACCGCCTTTGAGGCGACCATTGCGCAGAGCATCGCGCGCGATGATATAGAGCACTTCATCACCGTCGATGAGATAGCCGGTGTGGTCAACCATGATCAGACGGTCACCATCACCATCAAAGGCAACCCCCAGATCAGCCTTGCACTCCAGTACCTTGGCAACCAGAGCGTCAGGCGCAGTCGAACCGACCCCATCGTTGATGTTGAGGCCATCCGGGGCGCAGCCCATGGTGATCACTTCGGCACCCAGCTCTCGGAAAACCGACGGCGCAATGTGGTAAGTGGCGCCGTGGCCACAGTCGACCACCATTTTCACCCCATCCAGATTCATGTGGGAAGGGAAGGTGCTCTTGCAGAATTCGATATAGCGACCGGCGGCATCATCAATGCGCACTGCTTTGCCAAGTTCGGCCGACTCGACACACTTGAGCTCGTGATCCAGCTCGGCTTCGATAGCCAGCTCGACATCATCAGGCAGCTTGGTGCCATCGGCGGAGAAGAACTTGATGCCGTTGTCATAGAAGGGGTTGTGGGAAGCGCTGATGACGATGCCAGCTTCGGCACGGAAAGTGCGAGTCAGGTAGGCAACCGCCGGCGTGGGCATGGGACCCATCAGAATGGCCTTGAGGCCTGCCGCAGAGAGCCCCGCTTCCAGCGCGGATTCCAGCATGTAACCGGAGATGCGGGTATCTTTTCCAATCAGCACCTTTTTGGTGCCCTTCTTGGAGAGCACCTTGCCGGCAGCCCAACCCAATTTCATTACAAAATCAGGAGTGATCGGGTATTCGCCAACCTTGCCACGCACACCATCGGTACCGAAATACTTTCTTGCCATTGTCTGTTCTCTTTATTATCTGGAAATAAAATCTTGTCCCGTCATTGCCAGCCAACCGACGCGCAATGCGTCGATGGTCTCCCTTACATCGTGTACCCTGATGATGCGAGCCCCATGCTGCATACCGATAAGGGCGCATGCCAGACTGCCCGCCAGACGCTCATCCACCGGACGGCCCAGCAAGTTGCCTATCATAGACTTTCGCGACATCCCCACCAATAGCGGCAAGCCATAATCAAGCAACTCCTGTTGAGCCGCCAACAGCTGATAGTTGTGTGCAAGGGTCTTGCCAAAGCCATATCCCGGATCCAGCAACAGCTCTTCACGACGGATCCCGACCGCCAGGCAAGCCGCAATACGCTCATCAAAGAAGGCGCGTACCTCCCCGATCAGGTCGTCATAGTGCGGCTCGACCTGCATGGTTCGCGGCTGACCTTGCATGTGCATCAGGCAGACAGGAACAGCAGCTTCGGCCGCGGCTTGCAGTGCTCCAGGTTCTTGCAGTGCCCGCACATCGTTGATCAGATGGGCACCCGCCTTGCAACCCTCCCGCATCACAGCAGCTTTGGAGGTATCGAGGGAGATCATCACATCCAGCTCACGGGCCATCTGCTCTACGACAGGAATGACCCTGTCCAGCTCCTCCTGCTCGCTCACATCGGGCGCACCAGGGCGGGTTGACTCGCCACCGATGTCGATGAGGGTCGCACCGTCAGAGACCATCTGGCGCGCATGGGCCATTGCCCGTTCAAACTGGTTGAAATTACCGCCATCGGAGAAGGAGTCGGGCGTCACATTGAGGATCCCCATCACATGGGGACGATCGAGGGAGAGGCTGAGCCCCTTGCTGGTTAACTGCATTTTCACATCCATCTGATAAAGAAAAACCCCGGGCAAGCCCGGGGTTTGGATAGTCACGATTATTTGGCCGGAGCGTCGTTGGCTTTGTCGATAGTGACATCCGCCACCGGTGCAGCCTCATCGGCAGGCTTGGCCTCGGCAGCCACGGTGGAACCGCCTTGCGGGGTATCACCGTGCTCGTCATGCCAGTTGCTCGGAGCACGCACCTCGCGACGCGCCATCAGATCATCGATCTGTTTGGCGTCGATGGTCTCGTACTTCATCAGCGCATCTTTCATGCTGTGCAACACGTCCATGTTATCCAGCAGGATCTGCTTGGAACGGGCGTAGTTGCGGTCGATGACCTGCTTGACCTCGGCATCGATGACACGCGCGGTATCGTCGGACATGTGCTTGGCCTTGGCCATGCTGCGACCGAGGAACACCTCACCATCTTCTTCCGCGTAGAGCATTGGGCCGAGACGCTCGGACATACCCCACTGGGTCACCATCTTGCGTGCAATGTCGGTCGCTCGCTCGATGTCGTTGGAAGCGCCAGTAGAAACCTTCTCGGCACCATAGATCAGCTCTTCTGCCAGGCGACCGCCATACAGGCTGGAGATCATTGACTCCAGATGCTGCTTGGAGTGGCTCCAGCGATCCTGCTCCGGCAGATACATGGTAACACCCAGCGCACGACCGCGCGGAATGATAGAGACCTTGTAAACCGGGTCATGGTCAGGAACGAGACGACCAATGATGGCATGGCCAGCTTCATGATATGCAGTCATCTCTTTCTCGGACTCTTTCATCACCATGGAGCGGCGTTCTGCCCCCATCATGATCTTGTCCTTGGCCTTCTCGAACTCAGCCATGGAGACCACTCGGCGGCTCTCACGGGCAGAGAAGAGGGCTGCCTCGTTGACCAGGTTCGCCAAATCCGCACCGGAGAAACCGGGGGTACCACGGGCAATCAGCGCCGGATTCACGTCATCCGCCAACGGAACTTTGCGCATGTGCACTTTCAGGATCTGCTCGCGACCACGGACATCCGGCAGACCGACCACAACCTGACGGTCGAAACGGCCCGGACGCAGCAGTGCCGGATCCAGTACGTCAGGACGGTTGGTGGCTGCGATGACGATGATGCCTTCATTGCCTTCAAAACCATCCATTTCGACCAACATCTGGTTAAGGGTCTGCTCACGTTCATCGTGACCACCACCCAGACCGGCGCCACGCTGACGACCGACCGCATCAATTTCATCGATGAAGATGATGCAAGGGGAAGATTTCTTGGCCTGTTCGAACATGTCACGCACCCGTGAGGCACCGACACCGACGAACATCTCCACGAAATCGGAACCGGAGATGGTGAAGAACGGCACCTTGGCCTCGCCCGCAATAGCCTTGGCCAGCAAGGTCTTACCGGTACCGGGAGGACCAACCAGCAGCACACCGGTCGGGATCTTGCCACCCAGTTTCTGGAATTTGCTCGGGTCGCGTAGATAGTCGACCAGCTCCTTCACCTCTTCCTTGGCCTCATCGCAACCTGCAACATCAGCAAAGGTGGTCTTGATCTGATCTTCGCTCATCAGGCGAGCCTTGCTCTTGCCAAACGACATGGCACCTTTGCCACCGCCGCCCTGCATCTGACGCATGAAGAAGACCCAGACACCGATCAGCAGCAGCATCGGGAACCAGGAGATGAAGATAGAGGTCAACAGAGACGGCTCTTCCGGCTTCTCACCCATCACTTTGACATTGTGATTGAGCATGTCGTTGAGCAGCTGGGGATCCGGCGCAGGGATAATGGTGGTGAATCGTTCACCAGTACGCTTGACGCCATTAATGACCTTACCGTCCATCCGCACTTCACGGATCTGCTCTTGGGTCACCTCTTTAACGAAGCTGGAATAGTCCAGCTGGCGACTGGTGGTATCGCTGGGGCTGAAGCTATTGAACACCGACATCAAAACGACGGCGATGACCAGCCACAGGATTAAGTTTTTCGCCATGTCACTCAAATCAGTAACCTCGCAGACTGACAGTTAACGATGAAGGTTAGGGTACTACAGTTTAAAACCGGTAGCCACAATGTAGACTTCCCGTGATCTGGCGCGGGATGAGTCTGGTTTACGAATTTTGACAGCGGAGAAAAGTTTACGAATTTCATTGAGATAGGCATCAAAGCCCTCTCCCTGAAACACCTTCACTACGAAACTGCCGTCACTACGCAATACCTGATTGCACATGTCCAGCGCCAGCTCGACCAGATACATGGCGCGAGCCTGATCTACCTGCTGGGTACCGCTCATGTTGGGCGCCATATCAGACATCACGACATCGACCTTGTCGGGACCCACTCGTTCCAGCAAGGCGCCGAGTACAGTTTCCTCCCGAAAGTCCCCTTGCAGGAAATCGACACCAGCAATGGGATCCATCGGCAAAATGTCACATGCGATGACGCGACCCGAATCACCAACCTGTTCAACCGCAAACTGGGACCAACCACCGGGGGCTGCCCCCAAATCCACTACGGTCATGCCATGTTTCAGCAAGCGATCCTTGCCCTGGATCTCGTCAATCTTGAAAACAGCACGAGAACGCAGGCCCATTTTCTGGGCTTTTTTGACGTATTGATCGTCGAAATGTTCTTTTAACCAGCGAGTTGAACTGGGGGAACGTTTTTTCTGGGTCATGATAATCGACTTTAAAAAACCACAAGGGTTATTAGTATTAAGGGCTAAGTGGGGGTAGAATACGCCCCTTTCAACCCTGACTTATGAAGAAATTGCGATGATTCTCAACAATAAACAGAAACAGTACCTCAAGGGCCTTGCCCATAGCCTCAAGCCTGTCGTCCTGCTGGGTCAGCATGGTCTGACCGAAGGTGTACTGGCCGAGATCGATCTGGCACTGAACCATCACGAGCTGATCAAGGTTAAGGTTGCCTCTGAAGATCGCGAAATGAAACAACTGGTTATGGATGCTATCGTCCGTGAAACCGGTTCAATCAAGGTGCAAAGCATGGGTCATGTGCTGACCATCTATCGTCAAGCCAACGAACCCAAAATCCAGCTGCCCCGCAAGTAAAAGGAAAGAGCATCGCTCTTTCCTTATTCCACTTCTTCCCGAGTCGCTTGCCAAAGTAGTCGCAAAGCCCTTAACCTGCGATGAATACTTCCGGACACGCATTATGGCTCACCATCCTATTCTGACCGACGATGAGCTGGCCATGCTGCGGGACTTGGGGAGCAATCAGGACACCCATGTTCTGAGTGGTCACCTCGATGCCCCCATGCTTGGCTTGCTGCAAAAAGCCGAACACCTTGTACTCGAAGCCCGCTTCGCAGGCCATCAGCTGCGTTTTCCCCTGAGCTTTACTCAAGGGGAAGATGGCTTCGTCGAGCCCCGGTTATCTGCACCGGTCATCAGGGAGCTGGGGGTTGCGCAACCGCGCGCCTGGCGTCTCACCCAAAAAGCCAAGCTATGCAGCGAGCTGGGCCTGTTTCAGGTACTCAGCCTCTCCCTCAACGGCCTCATCGTGGAAAATTTGCCAATCGACATGGTGGCCGACACCCCCATCAACGGCGAGCTCTGCATCGAGCAAGAGGCCCCTCTTCCACTGCAGGGACGACTGGTTAGGCGCATTAAAGCCAATGCCGACCATGCCACCTGGGCGCTGAGCTTTCAAATGAGCGAGAGCAACATCGAACGGCTGCGCCACTGGTTGTTTCAGCGTCATCAGGACGCCTTTTCCGAGGCGTATCTGTCCTGATTTTTATCAAAAATCACATAGATAAAGGCAAACAGGGGAGCGCAAGCCCCCCTGTTTCATCTTCTGTAGCATTCGCTTAGATATAAGCGACTTCCAGCACTTCGTATTCCACATCACCGCCCGGGGTCTTGACGATTGCGACATCGTCCACTTCCTTGCCAATCAGGGCCCGGGCAATGGGGGAGTTGACAGAGATGAGGTTCTGTTTGATATCAGCCTCATCATCACCCACGATGCGGTAAACCACCTCTTCCTCTGTCTCGCTCTTGAGCAGAGTCACAGTCGCGCCAAAAATAACGCGGCCGTTGTTGGTCATCTTGGTGACATCGATCACCTGCGCATTGGAGAGCTTGGCTTCAATCTCCTGAATGCGGCCTTCACAGAACCCCTGCTGCTCGCGAGCGGCATGGTATTCGGCGTTTTCCTTCAGATCACCGTGCTCACGGGCATCGGCAATCGCTTCGATAATCTGGGGACGAAGCTCGGTCTTGAGATAATCGAGCTCTTCGCGCAGCTTCTCAGCGCCGCGAACAGTCATCGGAGTATGATTCATAGTCGAAACCTGGGTTGCTTGAAAATAGAAACTGCGGCCATCTGCAAGGAGGCCGCAGCAATCGGTTCGGATGAGGCATCTTAATATGAAGCCAACACAAAATCCACGTCAGCCCCCTGATGCAGATCCCACTTGCGTCATCGACATTCCCTTCACTTACTTCCCTTCCGGTACGGAAATGGGGGCCGAAACAGTCGGTTTGCCCTGCATGATGGCGATCTCCACCCGCCGGTTCATCCGACGATTTTCCGGGGTCGTATTGGGCACCAATGGTTGGGAGTCCGCCATCCCCTGCACCACCAGTCGCCCCTGATCAAAACCGGGGACCTTCAGCATCTGGTGCGCCACCGCAACCGCCCGTTGCGACGACAGCTCCCAGTTGGACTGGAACAGCTCATCTTCGGTCGCCACGTTGTCGGTGTGACCGGAGATGGTGATTTCACCCGGCACATCCTTGAGCAGGGTCGCTACCTTGCGAATGACCGGCCAGAACTGTGGCTGCAGAAATGCCGAACCGGCCGGGAAAGATGCTTTTTCCCTGATCCGGATGATGATCTGCTGGCCCAGCGCCTCAATTTCGATAGCGCCATCCTGGATCTGATCTTTCATCTGTTCGGCGAGTGCTTTGGCCAGGGTATTGGACTGTTCTTGCGCCTTCTTCGCATCCTGCGCGGTATCGCCCCCCGTCTGTTTGCCATCACTCTTGTCCTGACCACCGGCCTGATCCGACTCGCCGGGCAGAAACTCCAGTTCGGTCTGGGTCAGATCGATGGTCTGCTGCATCACGGTATCAATCGGCGTGGGTTCCGGGCGACCGGGCCTGAACTCCTGGGCAATCACCGAGGTTCCCTTGGGAATATCTTTCACCTCAAGGATGTTCTGTACCCCGAATGCCTTGTCCATGGAACCGGCTATCTGCTTGAACTTCTGCACATCCATCTCGGCAAAGGAGAGCAATAGCACGAAGAAGCACATCAGCAGTGACATCAGGTCGGCAAAGGTTCCCATGTAACCAGGAAGACCTGGTGGTGGGCACTTGCAATCAGACATAGCGCCCCCTATTCGGTGCCAGTATTACGTTTGGACTGGTTCAGATAGTTTTGCAGCATGGACTGGATCACCCGCGGGTTCTGGCCATCCTGAATCCCCATAATGGCATCAAGGATCAAGGTACGACTGAGCTTCTCCTCCCCGCTGCGCAGCTCCAGCTTGTCGGCAATCGGGATCGCCAACATATTGGCCTCTATCGCACCGTATAGGGTGGTCAGCAAGGCCACCGCCATCGCCGGCCCGATCGACTTGGGGTCACTCATGTTGGCCAACATGGCCACCAGACCCACCAACGTACCTATCATCCCCATGGCTGGGCCCAGATCCCCAAGGGTACGGAAGACCTTGATGGCAATGACATGGCGCTCGGCTGTCAGGTCGATATCCTTTTCCATCACGGCACGCACCACTTCGGCATCGTGACCATCCACCAGCATGTCGATCCCTTTTTTCATAAATGCATTGGGGATCTCTGCGGCCTCCAGCGCAAGAAAGCCACCTTTGCGAGCCGCGTCAGCCAGTTCAACGGCTTTGGTAATCAGGTCTTCAAGCTTGTCGCCCTTGTACATAAAGGCTTTGCCCGCCACCTTGAATGCCATCAGGAACTGGCCAAGGTTGAACTTCATCATGGCGATGAAGATTGAGCCCAATACAGTGATGTAGACCGATGGCATATCAACATACATGCTCATGGGGCCACCCAGCAGCATGCCGTACACCACCACCCCGAAACCCAGCACTATCCCTATCAGACTGCCTAGATCCACGTCCCTACTCCTGTCACCGGTTCTTATGTCTATTTATAGTCTGTTGAATTTTCTGCTATTGCGACCCATGCGGCAAGCATGCATCCACTGAGAATGATGGCTCATTATCGGCCAGTTTAGCGAGAGTTTGAGAGGGCAATGCTTTTCTGCCTCCCCCCTGTGGACGGTCGATGTTAATATAAGCCGTTTTTTTCAATCCCCGAGGATGGACATGGCCAGTAAAAAAATCGACCGTCTGAGTTTTGATGCCACTCTGGAAGAGCTGGAAACCATCGTTCATCAGCTGGAACAAGGTTCCCTACCCCTGGAAGAGGCACTCAAGCAGTTCGAGCAGGGCGTTCATCTGGTACGGGCCGGTCAGCAGAAGCTGGAACTGGCCGAACAGAAGATCCAGATCCTGCTCAGTCAAGCCGATGGCAGTGACCAGCTCGCCCCCTTCCAGCCAGAACAAGGAGAGGAGTGAGTGGCGCTGGACCATTTTTCCCGTCTGCATCGTCAGCGTATTGACGACTGTTTGTCAGCACAACTTGAATCCTTGCCCGCCATGGCGCCGCGCCTGCGCGATGCCATGAGTTATGGCCTGCTGCTGGGCGGCAAGCGGGTTCGCCCGTTTCTGGTCTACGCGGTCGGCGAGATGCTGGGCGTCAAGAGCGAACTGCTGGATGGCCCTGCGGCTGCCGTGGAGTGCATCCACGCCTACTCCCTGCTGCACGATGACCTGCCCGCCATGGATAACGACGACCTGCGTCGTGGTCAGCCAACCGTTCACAAGGCGTTTGACGAAGGAACCGCCATTCTGGCCGGTGATGCGCTGCAGACCCTGGCGTTCTCCATTCTGGCCGATCACCCCATGCCCGACTCCTTGATGGCCAACCGGGTGCGGATGCTGAGTACCCTCGCTCGCGCCTCCGGCTATCTCGGTATGTGTGGCGGTCAGGCGCTGGATCTGCAGGCCGAAGGGCGCCAGATCTCGCTCGCCGAGCTGGAGCAGGTACACCGCCACAAGACCGGAGCACTGATTGAATGTGCCGTGGCGCTCGGCGCCCTGTGCAAAGCCGATGTCGATGACGCCACGCTGGCTGCCCTGCAAACCTATGCCGCCGCGATTGGCCTCGCCTTTCAGGTGCAGGATGACATCCTCGACATCACAGGTGATACCGCCACCCTGGGCAAGCCACAAGGTTCTGACCTGGCGCTGGAAAAAAGTACCTACCCGGCCCTACTCGGACTCGAAAATGCCCGTGAGCTGGCTCGCGAACTGCATGGGAAAGCCTTAACAGCCCTGCAATCCTTGCCCTACAATACCGACATTCTGGAAGCGTTTGCCGATTACATCATCGAGCGAACCCACTAAACGCTGGATAACAGTAACAATATGAGCGTTGATATTAGCAATTTCCCCAACCTGGCCCTCGCGGACACTCCGGTCGAGCTGCGTTCCTTGCCCAAAGATCGGCTGCCGGTGCTGTGCAACGAGCTGCGCGAATATCTGCTGCGCTCTGTCAGCCGCTCCAGCGGACACTTTGCCTCCGGTCTCGGCACGGTCGAACTGACCGTCGCCCTGCACTACGTCTACAACACCCCGTTCGATCGGTTGATCTGGGACGTGGGCCATCAGGCCTATCCCCACAAGATCCTGACCGGGCGCCGAGATCAGATCCACACCATCCGGCAGAAGGATGGTCTGCACCCCTTCCCCTGGCGTGGCGAGAGCGAGTACGACGTGCTCTCCGTCGGCCACTCCAGCACCTCCATCGGTGCGGCGCTCGGTATGGCTGTCGCCGCCGAGAGTGAAGGGCTGGGTCGCAAGGTCGTTGCCGTGATCGGTGACGGCGCCATTACCGCAGGGATGGCTTTTGAAGCGCTCAACCACGCCGGCGATGTTCACAAGGACATGCTGGTGATCCTCAACGACAACGAGATGTCCATCTCCGAGAATGTCGGGGCGCTGAACAACCATCTGGCCCGGGTCATGTCCGGCAAGCTCTACACCACCATCCGCGAAGGCGGCAAGAAGGTGCTGGCGGGTTTGCCACCGGTCAAGGAGCTGGCCAAGCGGGCCGAAGAGCACCTCAAGGGGATGGTGGTGCCCGGCACCCTGTTCGAGGAGTTCGGCTTCAACTATATCGGCCCCATCGACGGTCACGATATCGAGGCGCTGGTCGAGACCCTGCGCAACATGCGCAACCTCAAGGGCCCGCAGCTGCTGCACGTCAAAACCAAGAAGGGCAAGGGTTACGAGCCGGCCGAAAAAGACCCTATCGGTTATCATGCCGTGCCCAAGTTCAATCCGGACGAGTGCGCCCTGCCCAAGGCGAGCAGCGCCAAACCCACCTTCTCCGCCATCTTTGGCCAGTGGCTGTGCGACATGGCGGCCAAAGACGAGAAGCTGGTCGGCATCACCCCTGCCATGCGCGAAGGCTCCGGTCTGGTGAAATTCAGCCAGCAATATCCGGATCGCTACTTCGATGTGGCCATTGCCGAGCAACATGCGGTCACTTTCGCCGCCGGTCTTGCCATCGCCGACAAGAAGCCGGTGGTCGCCATCTATTCGAGCTTCCTGCAGCGCGCCTACGATCAGGTGATCCACGACGTAGCGCTGCAAGATCTGCCGGTGCTGTTCGCCATCGACCGGGCCGGTCTGGTGGGCGCCGATGGCCCGACCCATCAGGGGGCGTTCGACATCAGCTTCCTGCGCACCGTGCCCAACATGGTAGTGATGACGCCATCTGATGAGAATGAGTGCCGCCAGATGCTCTATACCGGCTATCTCCATCAGGGCCCTGCCGCCGTGCGTTACCCGCGCGGCAGCAGCCTGAGCGACGCCCCCATCTCGTCAGAGATGCAGGCACTGGCGCTTGGCAAGGGGCGTATCCTGCGAGAAGGCAAAGGCACCGCTATTCTGGCGTTTGGCACCCTTCTGCACCACGCCAAAGCGGCCGCCGAAGCGCTGGATGCCACCCTGGTGGACATGCGCTTTGTCAAACCGATGGATGAGGCACTGGTGCTGTCGCTGGCAACCAGCCACGATCACTTCGTCACCATCGAAGACAACGCCATCATGGGCGGCGCCGGTTCGGCGGTGAACGAACTGCTGATGGGCAGCAAGCAGTGCAAGCCGGTGCTCAACCTCGGCCTGCCGGATCGCTTCGTTGAACAGGGCACCCAGCAGGAGATCTATGCCCTGCTCGGTCTGGACGATGCAGGGATCCAGCGCAGCATCGAAAGCTGGCTGCAAGCCTGATAACGAGTTAACGCAATCCAAAATAAGAAGGGCGCCTCACTGGCGCCCTTCTTATTTTGCGTTTCTGACTTGGATTACCCTTTGTAGATCTTGGGGTTAAACACATCCCGCAGCCAGTCACCCAGCAGGTTGATGACCAGCACCAGCACCACCAGACAGATACCCGGGAAGGCGGTGATCCACCAGGAGCCGGAGAAGATGTAGTTGAAGCCGACGCTGATAAGCGAACCGAGCGAGGGCTGATCAACCGGCATCCCCAGACCGAGGAAGGAGAGTGCAGCTTCACTCATGATGGCGTTGGCCACCTGCACGGTGGAGATCACCAGAATGGGCGACAAACAGTTGGGCAGAATGTGGCGGAACATGATGCGCGGGGCGCGGAACCCCATCACCTTGGCCGCTTCCACATACTCCTTCTTCTTCTCCGCCAGCACAGAGGCGCGCACAGTACGGGCGTACTGCGGCCACTCTGCAATACCGATGATCACCACCAGCATCATGATGGCGAACTTCGAGTAGAACTCGGAGCCAAAGGTTGCCTGAAAGATGGCGGAGATGATGATCGCCACCATCATGGTGGAGAACGACAGCTGCACATCGGCAAAGCGCATCAAGAGGTTGTCGATACGACCACCGAAGTAACCGGCAATCAGACCGATGACGATACCAAGCACCAGCTGCAGCGCCACCGCAAACAGGCCGATGGTGAGGGAGATACGGGCGCCATAGAGGATGGTGCTCCAGATATCCCGCCCCTGGTTGTCGGTACCGAGCCAGAAGCGCTCCTCGCCACCTTCGAGCCAGGAGGGGGGCAACTCGGCATCCATCAGATCAAAACTGGTCTGGTCATAGACGTTGTGCGGGGCGAGCCAGGGCGCCAGCAGCGCCGCCAGCACAAATACCACGAACACCGCAAAGCTGAACATGGCTACCTTGTCCCGCAGGAAGTAGTAGACGATGTCAGAGTTCTTGAATCGTGCCCAACGGCTTGGGCTTGCAGTTACAGCGTTACTCATGCTTACCCCTTGGCAGTCAGGTTAACGGTCGGGTTGATCAACCCGTAGAGCAGGTCGACCAGGGTATTGGTCACCACGAAGATCAGTCCCACGAAGATGACGTAGGCGGTGATGAGGGGCGTATCGACCCGGTGGATCGCCTCAAGGAACA
Source organism: Aeromonas sp. s7(2024) (assembly GCF_040907825.1). Classification (NCBI taxonomy): domain Bacteria; kingdom Pseudomonadati; phylum Pseudomonadota; class Gammaproteobacteria; order Aeromonadales; family Aeromonadaceae; genus Aeromonas; species Aeromonas sp. s7(2024). The sequence continues at coordinate 7,323 of NZ_JBFOCM010000035.1, read as the reverse complement.
GGAAGCCGGTGCCCGGCCACTGGAACACGCTCTCGGTCAGGATGGTGTAGGCCACCATGGTGCCGATCTGCACCCCGCCGACGGTAATGACCGGCAGCATGGTGTTTTTGAGGGCGTGGCTGTAGTAGACCTTGTTGTTGTCCAGCCCCTTGGCACGGGCGAACTTGACGTACTCGGAGGAGAGCTGCTCCAGCATCTCGGAGCGCACCAGCCGGATAAACAGCGGCAGCATGATGGAAGATAGCGACACCGCGGGCAGGATCAGGTGCTTGATACCATCCCAGGTGAAGAAGCCCGACTCCCAGCCCAGCAGGTTGCGGGTCTCGCCGCGGCCATAGGCCGGCAGCCAGCCCAGCTGGATGGAGAAGAGGTACATCAGCATGATGGCAGTCAAAAATACCGGGATCGAGATGCCGATACTGCTCCCCGCCATGATGATCTTGGTGGGGATGCTGCGCGGGCGGATCGCCGAATAGACACCGAGTGGAATGGAGACCACCACGATGATGAGCGCGGCAGCAAACACCAGCTCAAGGGTAGCCACCAGCTTGTCGAGGATCACCTCGAGAGCGGGTCGCTTGAAGAAATAGGAGGTACCCAAATCCCCATGCACCGCATTTTTCAGAAAGCGGCTGTATTTGATGAGGAAGGGATCGTTAAGGCCCATCTTCTCGCGCAACTCGTGACGCTGGGCTTCGGAGACGGATTGTCCCACCAGCTCGCGCAACGGGTCACCCAGGTTATCCTGGATGGAGAAGGCGACCAGGCTGATGACGAACATCACTATCACGGCCTGATAGAACCGTTTCAGCAGGAATGTAAACATGCTTGTCCTTCTACGTGGCCTGTGTCGTGGCACAGGCTTCTGTTAGTGGGCGGAGTGGCCAGCTGACCACCCCGCCCCGTCCTTCCTTGCGACGTTCTCTTACTTGCTGACCACCAGGTCACCCAGGTAAGGGAAGTTCATCACGTTGACCACCGGCTTGATGTCGACGTTCTTCTTGGCGCCATAGGCCAGATCTTCCCAGTGCAACGGCACGTAGGCAGCATCTTCGATCAGCATGGCTTCGACCTTCTTCAGCATCTCGGCACGCTTGGCCGGATCGGTCTCGGCGTTGGCATCCATCACCAGCTTGTCAGCTTCGGCGTTGGCGTAACCGGCGCAGTTGTACTGACCCATACCGGTCTTGGCGTCCTTGGTGAAGGTCAGGAACTCGAAGAAGTTCGCGGTATCTTCGGTGTCGGAGTGCCAGCCGATCAGCTGCATGTCGGCGGCGCACTTGTCAAACTCGGGCCAGTACTGGGCCACCGGCATGGTCTTCAGATCCACCTTGATGTTGATCTTGGCCAGCATGGCGGAGACAGCCTGGGCAATCTTGACGTCGTTGACGTAGCGGGCAGCCGGGGAGATGAAGGTCATCTTGAAGCCTTTCTCGTAACCGGCCTCTTTCATCAGCTGCTTGGCCTTGGCCAGATCATACTGGGGCACCAGCGCCTCGTTGTGACCGGCATAGCCTTTCGGGCTCAGCTGACCAGCAGGGGTACCGAAGCCCTTGTTGATCTTCTCGACAATGCCCACCTGGTTGATGGCGTAGTTGATCGCCTGACGTACACGCTTGTCTTTCAGTGCCGGGTTGGTGTTCTGGTTCAGCTCGATGATGATGGCGCGGGTACCGGACAGGGTGACCAGCTGGGAGTCCTTGCCATTCTTCACGCGCTCCAGATCGTTCGGCGCAACCGGATAGATCATGTCCACGTCGCCACCCAGCAGGGCTGCAACACGGGTCGCATCTTCCTTGATCGGCACCACGGTCAGGTTCTCGACGTTACCCTTGGAGGCTTTGTCCCAGTAGTTGGCGTTGCGGGCATAATCCAGCTTCACACCCTGCTCGCGGAACTTGACGGTGAACGGGCCAGTACCGGAGACGTGGGTAGAGGCGTAGGAGTCGCCGTTTTTGACGATCTCGGCCTTGTCTTTGCCCGCTTCGGTCTTGCCGGTGTAGAACTTGGAGTCCATCGGGAAGATGTAGGTGACGGTCTGCAGCACCAGCGGGAACGGCTTGGCGGTGACGAGATCCACGGTGTAGTCATCGACCTTCTTCACTTCGCTGATGGGATCGAAGATCGCCTTGAAGTCGACGGAGGATTTCAGGCGGTTGACGGTCCACACCACGTCGTCTGCGGTGAAGTCGTTACCGGAGTGGAACTTGACCCCTTTGCGCAGGTGGAAGCGGACAGTCTTGTCATCGACACGCTCGAACTTCTCGGCCAGACGGGGCTCAAACTGCAAGTCCTGGGTGTAACGCATCAGGGGATCGAATACCAGGTGCGACATCTCCAGGGTCTGACCGGAGAGCTGCTCCTGCGGATCCAGCGAAGTGGCGTCAGAAGCGACACCCACCTTGATATCAGCGGCTGAGACACTGAAGGCGAAACCGGCGGCAAACAGCGCCAGGGCAATCTTGGACAATCCTTTCTTCATCTTGTTCTCCATGCTTTTGGCTTTCTTATGACACTTTTTTTGACAAGCAGACCGGCGCACCGGCGCTCTCCTAGCTTGCGATTTCCAGCCCCTCGCGGGACATTCCCTTGAACTCCGGCATGAGGGAGATCAGCTTGCGGCTGTACTCATGCTCGGCATTGGTAAAGAGTTTCTCGGTCTCGGCCACTTCCACCAAATGGCCGTGCTGCATCACCCCGATGCGGTCGCACATCTGGCGGATCACCGGCAGATCGTGGCTGATAAACAGCATGGTGAGCTTGAGCTCCTGCTGCAGATCCTTGAGCAGGTTGAGGATCTGGGCCTGCACCGACACATCCAGTGCCGAGGTCGGCTCGTCGCAGATAAGGAAGCGCGGGCGAGTGGCCAGGGCGCGGGCAATGGAGATACGCTGGCGCTGACCGCCGGAGAACTCGTGGGGATACTTGACCCCGGCACCACGACCGAGACCCACATGATCCAGCAGATCGCCGACAATCCCCTCAATCTGGCTCTCGCTGCTCGCCAGCTGATGGAAGCGGATCGGCTCGGCAATGATGTCGCGCACCTTCATCCGCGGGTTCATCGACGAATAGGGGTTCTGGAACACCATCTGCATCTGGCGGCGCAGCGGGCGACGCTCGCGCTCGCTCTTGAGGGCGGTCAGATCGATCCCCTCGAAGAAAATCTTGCCGGTATCAGGCGGATAGAGGCCGGTGATGGCGCGGGCAATGGTCGATTTGCCGGAGCCGGACTCCCCCACCAGACCGAAGGTCTCCCCTTCGAAGATCTCGAAGCTGATGTTGTTGCAGGCGCGCACATATTGGCGACGGCTCGGGAAGATGGAGTCCTTGGTGACGAACTTCAGATCGACGTTCTCCACCCGCAGCAGCGCCCCTTCATAGGCACGCTCGTCCTGACTCTGGCCGAGCCAGTGGGTCTTGAGGTCGATATTGGTATCCGGCGCACTGGCATCCTCGATATAGGAGACCAGCGGGAAGCGCACCAGCTTCACATCGGAGCGGGGGACCGCCGAGATGAGGCTGCGGGTATAGGGGTGATTGGGGCTGCCCAGCACCTGTTCGGTCAGGCCGAACTCCACCAGATCGCCGCGATACATCACCGCCACCTTGTCGGTAACGTTGGAGACCACGCCCATGTCGTGGGTCACCAGCATGCAGCCCACCTGACGCTCTTTGCAGAGGGCGCGGATAAGCTGGAGGATCTGATCCTGAATGGAGACGTCGAGCGCCGTGGTCGGCTCGTCGGCGATGATCAGCTCCGGATCGCAGGAGAGCGCGATGGCGATAACCACCCGCTGACGCATGCCACCGGAGAACTGGTGCGGATACTGTTTGATGCGCAGCTCCGGCTGCGGAATACCCACCGCCCCCATCAGCTCCAGCGCCTTGGCAAAAGCGGCCTCGCGAGAGAGGTCAGTATTGGCCAGAATGGTCTCCACCAGCTGATGCTCAACGGTGAACAGCGGGTTGAGGGAGGTCATGGGGTCCTGGAAGATGAACCCGATACGGGAGCCACGGATGGCCCGCATCTCGTTCTGGCTCTTGCCAGAGATGAGCTCGCCATTGAGATAGATATCGCCACGGGCGATGCGACCCGGCGGGCTCAGGAGATCGATAACGGCGTTGCCGATGGTGGACTTGCCGGCGCCGGATTCACCGACCACCCCGACAATCTCACCCTTTTCGATAGAGAAAGAGAGATCCTTCACCGCGGCCAGCACCCCGTAGCGGGAGGGGTACTCGATCCGCAAGTTCTTTACTTCGAGCAAGGACATGTTTACCTCTGCGGGGGACATCCGTCCCAAATAATTCGTCCGTAAATCAGCCGCAGATGCCGGTGCTACTCAGGGCAATTAATGCTCAATCCATGAAGCAGTTAAACCAGCGATCCGGGCGGGTTTTTTGCATTTTTTTGGAATAACCCGCGAGTAACTTAGACGGTTTGACCACGGGTGTAAATGATTGAGTTATACAATTCCGCAATGTTTTGTGCAGATAATCATCAATTCGGCAGAGATAAATGATGATTTTAATCACACAAATGGCCGGTGCGTCCGTACTTCTATTGGTATCATTACTTTAATTTCAACAACAACGCAACAAGCAGCATTTATCACTATTTCCAAAACAATCACGAGCCCCGAATGAGTAGTGAATATTTATGTGAAATGGATGATAAACGGCAGCATATGCCGATGAATGAAAATTAAGCAGATATAAATCGGGGGATGCCAGAACGGTCATCCCCCGGAAGATGGCTCTCAACCGAGCCAGAATGCCAGTAATTGCATACAAAACAGGGCGAACAGGCCGGCGATCAGATCGTCCAGCATGATGCCCAGACCACCGTGGATCCGGCGATCAAACCAGGAGATGGGCCAGGGCTTGAGCACATCAAACAACCGGAACAGCGCGAAGCCCGCCACCACCCACTCCCAGCTGGCTGGCGCTGCGATCATGGTGACGCCAAAGCCGATCACCTCGTCCCAGACGATGGCACCGTGATCCGGCATGCCGATGGCATCGGTGGCGCTCTGGCAGATACGGATCCCCACGACAAAACCCACCGCCAGCAAGACGATAAACCAGTGGGTCGGCAGCCCGCTCACCAGCAGATAGAGCGGAATGGCCGCCAGGGTGCCCATGGTGCCCGGCGCCTTGGGGCTGAGACCGGAACCAAACCCCACCGCCAAAAAGTGAAGCGGATTTTTCAGATCCAGTCGTGTCAGCTCGGGCTTTATCCTGAACAAACTCATGCGAAGTGATCCCACCCTTTCAGTTGCAGCTCGACCGCTTGGTCGCCACGCAGATAGTCGATGCCCGGCTCGCCCGCCACGATGCGGCCGATGCGGCTGAACTTGACCCCGCTGTGGGCCAGCGCCGTATCGAGCGCGCCGCGGTGCTCCTCCGGTACGGTGAAGCAGAGCTCGTAGTCATCGCCACCGGCCAGCGCCAGTTGCCACGCCTCCTGCTCGCTCACCGCATCCTGCAGCACCGGCGAGCGCGGTAGCAGATCGAGATCGATCTGGGCCCGCACGCCGGAGGCCTTGAGGATATGGCCGAGATCCGATGCCAGACCATCGGATAGATCCAGCGCACTGCCCGCCAGCCCGCGCAGCGCCTGACCGGCCAGAATGCGGGGATGGGGGTGGTCGAGCCGTGGCAGCACGGCGGCCAGCTGGTTCTCGTTGAGGGTGCGTTTGCCCAGCAGGTGAGAGAGCGCCAGCGCTGCATCACCCAGAGTGCCGGTCACATAGATGCCGTCACCGGCTTTGGCGCCGCTGCGCATCAGGGCGCGACCGGCAGGCACCGACCCCTTCACCGAGATGGTGATGGAGAGCGGCCCGCGGGTCATATCCCCGCCCACCAGCGCCACATTGTAATACTCGGCCAGCTCCAGGAACCCTTCGGCAAAACCGGCGACCCAGCCTTCGTTGATGGCAGGCAGGGTCAGTGCCAGCGACACCCAGCGCGGCTCGGCCCCCATGGCGGCGAGATCGGAGAGATTGACCGCCAGCGCCTTGTAGCCGAGATCCACCGGATCCATGTCGGGAAAGAAGTGTACGCCGCTCACCAGAGTGTCGGTGCTCACCGCCAGCTGGGTATCGGGGGGCAGGGTCAGCAGGGCACAGTCATCTCCGGGGCCCATCACCACATCCTTGCGGGCGTGGGGGACCTTGAAGTACTTATCAATCAGCTCAAATTCACCCATACAGTAAAAAGCCAGCAATAAGCTGGCTCCTCTCTTAGATGCTGACGGACAGCAGGATCAACGCTTGTTCAGCGACTTGATCACCTTGTCCAGTACACCGTTGACAAACTTGTGGCTGTCATCGGCAGCAAAAGCTTTGGCCAGCTCGATCGCTTCGTTGATGACCACGCGCGGCGGTACATCATCACGACGGGTCAGCTCGTAGGTCGCCAGACGCAGGATCGCCTTGTCCACCATGTCCACTTCTTCCAGCGGACGGGAGAGGAAAGGTGCAAACACCTTGTCCAGCTCGCTGCAGTGGAGGGCTACCCCGAACAGCAGATCGCGGAAATAGTTCAGGTCTACACCCTTGGTGTCCTGATCGATCTTGAACTGCTCTTCGATGTCACCCACGTTAGCCTTGGTCATCTGCCACTGGTAGATGGCCTGGGTGGCGCAATGGCGGGCTTTACGGCGCTCAGACGGTTTCAATGTACTTCTCCTCGTTACACGTCCAGTTCTTTCAGGACGTTGATCATTTCGAGCGCTGCCAGTGCAGCCTCTGCACCCTTGTTACCCGCCTTGGTACCTGCACGCTCGATGGCTTGTTCAATGTTTTCAGTGGTCAGCACACCGAAGGCAACGGGAATTTCATATTCCATCATTACCTGGGCCATGCCCTTGCTGTTCTCGTTTGCCACCAGGTCGAAGTGGTAGGTGCCGCCACGGATGACAGTACCGACCGCCACGATGGCGTCGTATTGACCACTCTTGGCCAGCTTCTTGATGACCAATGGCATTTCAACCGCGCCCGGCACTTTTACCAGTGTCAGGTTGCTGTCCTGCACTTGACCTTGACGCTTCAGTACGTCCACCGCGCCGTTCACCAGACTGTCGTTGATGAAGCTGTTGAAACGGGCAACAACAATAGCAATGCGCGCCTCAGGAGCGGCGATATTTCCTTCGATAACCTTCATTGGAAATCCTGTATCTGTGCAATCAAAAGGGCCGGAGTCAAAAGTGCGCACATTCTAGCACAACAGACCCACGACAAAAACCAGCTTCATAACTCCGACAAATTCCATCTATTAACTTTTTTCACAGCCAGTCAATAAGACCCATAATACTCC
>NZ_JBFOCM010000034.1:0-15828 GCF_040907825.1 Aeromonas sp. s7(2024) | reverse complement strand
CAGCCTCTCGACTTGCCGCTGCGAGAGGACTTGCCGGGTCGCTTTTTTACGATGGAGACGCCGTAGTCATTCTTCAGTACATCGACGACGGCCTCAAAGAACTGAGCCTTCTGACTCATCAGCGCCAGCTGTTGCTCGAGTTCCTTGATGCGCTGCTCGGGCGTCTGGTTGTCGGGGTCAGGCATGGTGATGCTCCTGGCGGCACGCACAGAAGCCCCCTGGCTCCAATCTTGCCGACCATGTTTACGCAACCATACCAGAACGGTGGAGCGGCCTTGAATGCCATAACGCACCTGAGCCTGTTTGTAGGTGAGCTCGCCTTTTTCAATCTGCTCGACCAGTGCCAGTTTAAAAGTCAGCGAGTAATCGCGCTGTGTCCGTTTCACACCTTGTCCCATCGGGTTCTCCATTTATATGGGGGAAAGGTGTAAACCATATTCAGGACGGGACACGCCCAACAAAAAGGCCTCATCGCGAGGCCTTTTTTACCACTATCTGGCAGTAGATCAGGAGGGCTGATCACCCTTGTTACGAGCGCTCTGGGCACCTGGCGGCAAGGGTTTGCGTGCCATCAACTCCAGCTCCAGCAGCGCATAGCGGTGCTCGATGAAGTCATAGACGTTGTTAGATAAGGCCAGCTTGAAGTAGCTGATGGCTTCCTTGCGGTTGCCTTTGCCCAGCTCGAACTTGCCCAGATAGAAGTAGGTTTCACACAGGCGCTCGGCAAGCTCCCTGTTATCCTTCACCCCTTTCACCACGTTGCCCATCAGCTGGGAAGCGTTGATCTCGCCGGTATAGAGGCGAACCAGATCCCAGTTCCAGGCATCGTCATCGTACTTGTTGAGACGCTCGCGCATCCGGCTCATGGCGGCCGACGGGTCGAGTTTATGCTCAGCCAGATAGAGCCAGATCACCCGATAGGGGTCTTCCGGCTGCGCCTCGTAGAAACGCTTCATATCGGCCGCGGCCAGCTCGGGACGGTTACCGTAATAGAGGGCGATGCCACGGTTGAGATAGGCATAGTCATAGTCCGGCGCCAGTTCGAGGGCGGAATCGAAGGCATCATAGGCTTCGTCGTAATTCTGCTGCTGTACCAGATAGACGCCGATGAAGTTGTAGGCTTCGGCGAAATCCGGTTTCTCCCGCAGGGCACGGTTAAAATCGAGCCGCGCGAGGGAACGCAGACCAACCCGATCAAACACCACGGCACGCTCATAGAACAACTCTGCCCGTTGCTCGGTGGTCAGTTCCATTTCACTGAGCATCTGCCCGAGTCGGGCGAGCGCCAGCTCACTCTGGTAGGAGACCTGCAGGGGGGTCGCCAACACCAGTGAAGCAGGCTGCGGCTTGGGAACCTTGGGGGTGTTAACCTGACTGCTACTGCTGCAACCCCACATGGGAAGCAACAACAGGATACCGAGGAGGTATCCAATCCCTTTCCTGACGTTCAATGAACACTCCGACGCTTACGCTTGACCCCGCATATGGTAAAGGTCAACAGCTGCTTTGTCATGTAGCTGTGCCCTTCTACCTCAAATAAATCAGGATTCGACAGGGTATCCGGCATCGCACCAACCGCGAAACCCGCCGTCGACGCTGATCACCTTGCGATAACCCATCTGTTGCAGGTTGTCCGCCGCCAGAATGGAGCGAAAACCACCACCACAATAGAGGTAGAGCTCGGTCTCGAGATCCGGGAACTGGGTCTCGATATCCCGCTCAATCACGCCACGACCCAGATATCGGGCACCGGGCAGATGGCCTTTGGCCCACTCGCTCTCTTCCCGCACGTCGATCAGGTGAAACGTGCGCCCTTCGTCCTGCCAGCGCTTGATCTGGTGAACATCGGTTTCGGTGATGCGGGAGCGGATCCCGTCAACCAGCGCCAAAAAACGGGGATTGTGATGCATGACAAACTCCTGTTGTTTAAATCATGTGCGTCAGCAAACGACACGCAGAGATAAGAAAAGAGCGCCATGAGGCGCTCTTCACTGTTACGGCAGGATTTCCTGTTGGTCCGCACCCTCTTTCTCTACCTGGGTGGGCAGCATGTGCTCGCGCTTGACGCCGAGGAACATGGCAAACGCACTCGCCACATAGATGGAGGAGTAGGTACCGAACGCCACACCGATCACCATGGCCACGGCAAAACCGTGGATCAGCGCACCGCCCTTGAGCAGCAGCGCCAGCACCACGATAAAGGTAAGGCCGGAGGTGATGATGGTACGACTCAGGGTCTCGGTCATGGAGAGATCCAGAATGTACTCGGTATCCCCTTTACGCACCTTGCGGAAGTTCTCCCGCAAGCGGTCGAACACCACGATAGTATCGTTCAGGGAGTAACCCACCAGGGTCATCAGTGCCGCCAGTACAGTCAGGTCGAACTCGTACTGGAAGTAGGCAAAGACACCCAGCGTGATCACCACGTCGTGCACCAGGGAGAGAATGCCCCCCAGCGCCAGACGCCATTCGAAACGCACTGCCACGTAGGCCAGGATACAGAGGATGGAGGCCAGCATCGCCAGCGCACCATCGGTCGCCAGTTCATCCCCCACGGAAGGGCCGACAAACTCGACGCGTTTGAGCACTGCGCCCTCGTCGAGCTGCTTGGCCGCCGCCAGCACTTCGTTACCCTGTTGTTCTACCTTGACCCCCTCTTTCGGGGTCAGGCGGAACAGCACGTCACGGCTGGAGCCAAAGTGTTGCAGGGTTGCCCCTTCAATCTTCTGCTCTTCCAGAGCGTCATGGATCTTGTCCAGGCTCACCGACTGCTGGAACCCCACCTCGATGGTGGTACCACCGGTAAAGTCCAGACCCCAGTTCAGCCCCCTATCAAACAGGAAGAACAGGGCTACCACCATCAGCACGGAAGAGAAAACCACACCCGGCTTGGCATAGCGCATAAACGGGATCGGTTTTTCAAAATGTAGAATCTGAAACATCTCTCTATCCTCAGATGGGCAGCTTGTCGATACGCCGTCCACCCCAAGCCAGGTTGATAATGGCACGGGAAACTGTGATGGCAGTAAACATGGAGGCGGTCAGACCAATGCCCAGCGTCAGGGCAAAGCCCTTGATGGCGCCGGTGCCGATACCGAACAGGATCACACAGGTGATCAGCGAGGTCACGTTGGAGTCGGCGATGGTGGAGAATGCTCGATCAAAGCCCAGATGGATGGCTTGCTGAACACCACGACCGTTGCGGATCTCTTCACGAATACGCTCGTAGATCAGTACGTTGGCATCCACCGCCATACCCAGCGTCAAGACGATACCGGCGATACCCGGCAATGTCATCGTGGCCCCCGGGATCATCGACATGATGCCGACAATCAACACCAGGTTCATACAGAGCGCCAGGTTGGCAACCCAGCCGAACGCGCGGTAGTAGATCCCCATGAACAGCACGATCACCAGCATGGCCCAGCCGATGGCTTCCATACCGCTGTCGATGTTCTGTTGACCCAGGCTCGGGCCAATGGTGCGCTCTTCCACGATCTGGATCGGGGCGATCAGGGCACCGGCACGCAGCAGCAGCGCCAGGTTGTGGGCTTCGTTGGCGTTGTCGATACCTGTGATACGGAACTGGCTGCCAAGACGCGACTGGATGGTGGCGACGTTGATCACCTCCTCCTGCTTGCGGAACTTGCGCTTGCCATCCGGACCCGGTTGACCGACCGGCTTGTACTCGATGAAGACGGTCGCCATCCCTTTACCGACGTTATCCTTGGTAAAGTTGGCCATCTTGTTGCCACCCTGGCCATCCAGCTTGATGTTGACCTGGGGACGGCTGTACTCGTCGAAACCGGACTGGGCACCCACGATGTGGTCACCGGTCAGGATCACCCGCTTTTGCAGCACCACGGGACGACCATTGCGATCGTTGTAGACCTTGGAGCTGGGCGGGACACGGCCATCGGCCGCAGCCTGGATGTCGGCAGTCTCATCGACCATGTGGAACTCCAGGGTCGCGGTCGCACCGAGGATCTCCTTGGCGCGGGCGGTATCCTGAATACCGGGCAGTTCAACGACAATGCGCTCGGCGCCTTGCTGTTGTACCAGCGGCTCGGCCACGCCCAGTTCGTTGACCCGGTTACGGATGATGGTGATGTTCTGCTCGAGGGCGTACTTCTTCACTTCCTTGATCTTGGCTTCGCTCAGACCAGCCAGCAGGATGAACTCATCCCCTTTCTGCTCGGTAGTGAAAGTCAAATCAGGGTTCTGACGACGCAGATGAGAAACGGCGCGTTCCTGATCGGCTTCGTCACGGAAGATCACCTGCACCTGATCTCCGACCCGGCGTACGCCGGAGTAACGGATCTTCTGGGTGCGCAGCTCGGAGCGGAAATCCTGCACCATCTGCTCTTGCTGCTTGGTCAGTGCTTCGGCCATGTCCACTTCCATCAGGAAGTGCACACCACCGCGCAGATCAAGACCCAGCTTCAGAGGCGCCGCACCGATGGCTTCGAGCCAGGCGGGAGTGGAAGGTGCCAGGTTGAGTGCGGTAATGAAGTTGTCGCCCAGCTTGTTGGCAACGATATCGCGCGCCTTCAGCTGGTCTTCGGTGTTCTTGAAACGGATCAGGATAAAACCGTGCTCGAATGCAGCATGTTTGACCGGGATCTTGGCCGCTTCAAGGGTCTCTTTCACCAGATCAAGAGTATCTAGCTTGACTTCGGCACCACGGCTGGCAGAAACCTGCAAAGCCGGATCTTCGCCGTAAAGATTGGGGGCTGCATATAGAAAACCGATGGCGATCACCAGGATCACCATCAGGTATTTCCACAGCGGATAGCGATTCAACACGCTGTGCTCCTTGGGAGATTAAAGGGACTGGATAGAACCCTTGGGCAGAACGGCAGAGACGAAGTCCTTTTTGATGGTGACTTGAGTCTGGTCGTTCAGGGCGATCACCAGGTAATCGCTGTCTGCAGCCACTTTGGCAATTTTGCCAACCAGGCCACCGGAAGTGAGCACTTCATCACCCTTGGACAATGAGCTCATCAGATTGCGGTGATCCTTGGCACGCTTGGCCTGGGGACGATAGATCATGAAGTAGAAGATCAGGCCGAATACGGCCAGCATGATGATCATTTCCATACCACCACCCTGTGCACCCGGTGCTGCGCCTTCTGCATACGCCTTGGAGATAATGCTCATTTAACAACCTCTTATTGATGTAGATTTAAAAAAACAAAATTATATGTTGTTGTTATTTAACGTCATTTTCAGCTAACGGAGGCACAGGCTTCCCTTGCCGACGGTAAAACTCTGTTACAAAGTCGTCTAATTTACCCTGCTCGATCGCGTCCCGCAAACCCTGCATCACGCGTTGGTAATAACGCAGGTTATGAATCGTATTCAGACGGGCACCGAGGATCTCGTTGCACTTATCCAGATGGTGCAGGTAGCTACGGCTGTAGTTCTTGCAGGTGTAGCAATCGCATTCGGCATCCAGGGTGTTGGTGTCGTTGCGGTGCTGGGCATTGCGGATCTTCACCACGCCATCGGTGGTGAACAGGTGGCCGTTGCGGGCGTTGCGGGTCGGCATGACGCAGTCGAACATGTCGATACCACGGCGCACCCCTTCCACCAGATCTTCCGGCTTGCCGACACCCATCAGGTAGCGCGGCTTGTCAGCCGGAATTTTCGGGCATACGTGCTCGAGGATACGGTGCATGTCCTCTTTGGGTTCACCCACGGCCAGACCACCGACCGCATAACCGTCGAAACCGATCTCCAGCAGCCCCTTGAGGGAGACATCCCGCAGATCTTCGTAGACCGAGCCCTGAATGATGCCGAACAGGGCGTTCTTGTTGCCCAGCGCATCAAACTTGTCGCGGGAGCGCTTGCCCCAGCGCAGGGACATCTCCATGGACTTGCGCGCTTCTTCATAAGTGGCCGGGTACGGGGTGCACTCGTCGAAGATCATCACGATGTCGGAGCCCAGATCGTACTGGATCTCCATGGACTTCTCGGGGTCGAGGAAGATCTTCTCGCCATTGATGGGGTGACGGAAGTGGACGCCCGCTTCGGTGATCTTGCGAATATGGCCCAGGCTGAACACCTGGAAACCACCGGAGTCGGTCAGGATCGGGCCCTGCCAGTTCATGAAGTCATGCAGATCGCCGTGGGCACGCATCACTTCCTGACCCGGACGCAGCCAGAGGTGGAAGGTGTTACCCAGCAGGATCTGGGCGCCGGTTTCACGCACTTCTTCCGGGGTCATCCCCTTGACGGTGCCGTACGTCCCGACCGGCATAAAGGCCGGCGTTTGTACCACACCACGTTCGAAGACCAGTTGACCGCGACGGGCACGGCCGTCGGTGGTTTTCAGTTCAAATTTCATTGCTACCTCGGCTGCGTCAGATAAACAGTCTGACAATAGGAGGGCCGCTCACGGCCCGGTAAATAAGCTGAAGCTTATGCTTCAACCTGGCGACGGGTGACGAACATGGCATCCCCGTAGCTGAAGAAACGGTACTGCCCTGCCACGGCTGCCTGATAGGCCGCCATCACGTTGTCATAACCGGCAAAGGCGCTGACCAGCATGATCAGGGTCGACTCCGGCAGATGAAAGTTGGTGACCATGGCATCGACAATCTGGAACTGATAGCCAGGGAAGATGAAGATATCGGTGTCACTAAAGAAGGGCGCCAGCGGTTTGCCCTGTGCCAGGGTGACCTTGGCCGCGCTCTCCAGCGAACGCACCGATGTGGTCCCCACCGCAATCACCCGACCACCACGGGCACGGGTGGCCGCGATGGCATCTACCACCTCTTGCGGCACTTCCGCATACTCGGAGTGCATGTGGTGATCTTCAATCTTCTCTACCCGCACCGGCTGGAAGGTCCCCGCCCCTACATGCAGGGTGACGAAGGCCGTTTCAACCCCTTTGGCCCGAATTTTCTCAAGCAGCGGCTCATCAAAGTGCAGACCGGCGGTCGGCGCGGCAACGGCGCCCGGCTTTTGATTGTAAACGGTCTGGTAGCGCTCCTTGTCGGCATCCTCGTCGGGACGGTCGATATAGGGGGGCAGCGGCATGTGGCCGATGGCCTCCAAAATCTCCAGCACCGGACGCGGGTCTAGGAAGTGGATCTCGAACAGGGCATCGTGGCGGGCGCGCATCTCGGCTTCAACGCCACCATCCATGATCATCCGGGTGCCGGGCTTGGGCGCCTTGGATGCCCGGACATGGGCCAGCACGCTGTGCTCGTCCAGAATGCGCTCGACCAGTACCTCCAGCTTGCCGCCGCTGGCCTTCTGGCCAAACATGCGCGCCGGAATGACACGGGTGTTATTGAATACCAGCAGGTCACCCGGATTGAGCTGATCCAGCACATCCACAAATTGACCGTGGCGCAGGGCGCCAGTTTGACCATCGAGCTGCAACAGGCGGCTGGCGGTACGCTCTGCCATCGGATAGCGGGCAATCAGCTCGTCTGGCAGATCAAAATGAAAATCGGATACTTGCATCTTTCACCTCGGGGGGAATCGGCGGCTAGTCTAGTTATCCCCATCTTCCAAGGCAACCCAAAAGACCAAAAACCCAAGAGAGACAAGGGGTAGCGAGCAATATTGAGACACACCTCCGGTTAATGATTCTTTAATGTTCTGTATTGACCCTGATCATGTTTTGCCAATGGGCGCTAGGCTAGGGTGAAAGCAGATACACAAGGAGGCCCACCATGATGACCCTATCCGAAATCATGACCGAACATCCCTTCACTCTGGGTCCGTCAAACAGTGTCAAACAGGCGATGGACCTGATGCAGCAGGAGCGGATCCGCCACATTCCCATCGTCGACGAGCAGCATCACCTGCTGGGGTTGGTAACCCTCACCGATATCCTGGCCACCCGGGAATCCAAGCTGCTGCTCATTAGCCCGGAGCGGGAAGCCGAATTTACCGACAGCGTACAACTCGACGAGATCATGACACGGCAAGTGGCGAGCGTAGATCCTCACGCCGGCATCAAGGAGGCGGCACTTTATCTGCAGCGGCACAGATATGGCTGCCTGCCGGTACTCAAAGGACGCAAGCTGATCGGCATTGTCACCGAGTCGGACTTCATTGCCGTGGCCATCAACCTGCTGGAATTGATGGAAGAGCAGGAACCACCTACCGACTTTTGATAGATTGCCATGTAATTAAATTACAGTAAAAGCGTTTTCAGCCGTCAAAATAAGCTGAAATGATGAAACACTTTCATTTTGATTGAAAAATTACACCAAATGCTTGCCTTGTGATCTGCGTCACACTATCATCCCTCTCATGCAATAGTTGCCGAGGGGGAGACGAGGGATTGTGCACCCATTATCTTCCTCTCATATGTCTGCAAGTTTGCACACCCCGTAGTTAGTCTTTGCTGTAAAGCATTTGTTTATATAGCCATTCCTTGTTTGATGACCCGGCCCTGTCGTTGCGATAGCGCCGGGATTTTTTTATCCGCGTTTTCTGCTCTCCCCCTTGTCAGCACATACCCCATCGCTGCGAGCAGCGGTCTCAACCTCCTGCGCCACCTGTTTGCACCACCGTTTATCTCATCGCGTCATCGTGGCTCTGCACACCCCTTCTTATGCCTCGAAAAGGCGATGTAGCGCACAGATATTGAACCACGACAAGGAGTTATCTCAGTAGGCCAGAGATATTCATGTTAGGTACAGCCATAGTGAGCTATCTAATAAGTAGATTTAAGCGATTCAAAATTGCGGCTTTTATCGATTAACGGAAGCCCCTATGATGAATCCATCGAAAGTTAAGCGCCTCGTCTGGCAAGACTCTTCAACACCAGACCGGCATATGTACATCACCAAGGAGCAATTACATGTCTACCTACATCAACACTGAAATCAAGCCGTTCAATGCTACCGCCTACCACAATGGCAAATTCGTTCAGGTGTCTGACGCTGACCTGAAAGGCAAGTGGTCCGTGGTCTTCTTCTACCCGGCTGACTTCACCTTCGTTTGCCCGACCGAGCTGGGCGACCTGGCTGACAACTACGCTGAATTCCAGAAACTGGGCGTCGAGATCTACTCTGTCTCTACCGATACCCACTTCACTCACAAAGCATGGCACGACACTTCTGACACCATTCAGAAGATCCAGTACCCGATGATTGGTGACCCGACTGGTACCATCACCCGCAACTTCGGCGTGATGATCGAAGAAGCTGGTCTGGCTGACCGCGGTACCTTCGTAATTGACCCGCAGGGCATCATCCAGATCGTCGAGATCAACGCTGGCGGCATCGGCCGTGACGCACTGGAACTGCTGCGCAAAGTCAAAGCAGCCCAGTACGTTGCCTCCCACCCGGGTGAAGTGTGCCCGGCTAAATGGAAAGAAGGCGAAGCCACTCTGGCCCCGTCCCTGGACCTGGTAGGCAAGATCTAAGCCTCCCGCTTCCAAGACCGGCCCGTATAAGGGCCGGTTTTGTTTCCGGCCCCAAGCAAAGGCGCCGGTCTGCTTTCCGGCTTACATCTCACGCCGACCCGCAATCACAAGAAGGAATTCGAAGATGTTGGATACCAACCTCAAACAACAGCTGAACACCTATCTGCAGTACATCGTCAATCCCATCGAGATCAGCGTGTCCGGCAACGACAGCGACAAATCTGCAGAGCTGCTGGCACTGGCCAGCGAGATCGCCGAGATGTCCCCCAAGATCACCCAGACCTCTGGCACTGCCGCTCGCAAGCCTTCCATGAGTGTCGCGCCGCAGGGCCAAGCCCCGCGCATTCACTTTGCCGGCATCCCCATGGGTCATGAATTTACCTCTCTGGTGCTCGCCCTGCTGCAAAGCGGCGGCCACCCCTCCAAGGCCGATGCGGCCGTGCAGGAGCAGATCCGCAATCTCAAAGGTGAGTTCCACTTCGAGACCTATATCTCCCTCTCCTGCCACAACTGCCCGGACGTAGTACAGGCCCTCAACCTGATGGCGACCCTGAACCCCGGCATCACTCACACCATGATCGACGGCGCCCTGTTCCAGGAAGAAGTTGCCGAGCGTCAAATCATGGCGGTACCGAATGTCTACCTGAACGGCCAACCGTTCAGCCAGGGCCGCATCTCGCTCGAAGAGATTGTCGCCAAACTCGACACCGGCGCCGCAGAGCGCAAAGCTGCCGAGCTGAATGAGAAAGCTCCCTACGACGTACTTGTCGTGGGCGGTGGCCCGGCCGGCGCCGCAGCGGCCATCTATGCCGCTCGTAAAGGCATTCGCACCGCCATCGTTGCCGAACGTTTCGGTGGTCAGGTGATGGACACCGTCGGCATCGAGAACTTTATCTCAGTGCCCTACACTGAAGGCCCCAAGCTGGCAGCCAGCCTGGAGCAGCACGTCAAAGAGTACGGCGTTGAAGTGATCACCGAGCAGCGCGCCGCCGCCATCAGCAAAGATGGATATGTGAACGTGGATCTCGCCTCTGGCGCCACCTTGAAGAGCCGCGCCGTGATCCTGGCTACCGGTGCCCGCTGGCGTGATCTGAACGTACCGGGCGAGCTCGAGTACCGCACCAAAGGCGTGGCCTACTGCCCGCACTGCGATGGCCCCTTCTTCAAGGGCAAGCGAGTAGCTGTGATCGGTGGCGGTAACTCCGGCATCGAGGCGGCCATCGATCTGGCTGGCATCGTCGAGCATGTGACTGTGGTGGAGTTCGCCGACACCCTGCGAGCCGATGAAGTGCTGCAGAAGAAGGCTCGCTCCATGGGCAATATCGACATCATCATGAGCGCTCGCACCACCGAAGTGATCGGTGATGGCAGTAAGGTGGTCGGTATGGACTACGAAGATCGCACCACCGGTGAGATCAAACACCTGGCGGTGGCGGGGATCTTCGTCCAGATCGGCCTGGTACCGAACACCGAGTTCCTGAAAGGGAGCGAGATTGCCCTGACCCGCTTTGGCGAGATCGAGATCGATACCAAAGGGGCGACCTCCCTGCCCGGCGTCTACGCCGCAGGGGATGCCACCACGGTACCGTTCAAGCAGATCATCATCTCCATGGGTGCTGGTGCCACCGCCGCACTGGGTGCGTTTGATTACCTCATCCGCAACCCGGCGCCGGAAGCGACCAAAGCTGATGCTGTGACCGCCTGATAAACCCAGCGCAACAAAAAGCCGACGCCCGATGAAGTAAACACGAGCGTCGGCTTTTTTATATCTGCATCGATGCGCAATAAAAACCCCGCAGCAAATGGCGGGGTTGTTCATGACTGGACTTCAACGACGGATATCACTCCAGCAAGAAAACAGCCTCGATATTATCGCTTACCGTGATCTGCTGTTGTTGATAACTGTTGTCCGCCATATCCGCCGCGGGAGCAGCCATCGCCATGGCCTGCACCACCTTCAGGTTGCGGCTGTAGGCGGTAATGGGCGAAGCATTGCGGTACTCCACACTGTAGACCTTGCCAAGCTTCATCCCGAACGCCTTGGCCAGAGATTCAGCCTTGGTTTTGGCATCCTCAACTGCATTCAGACGGGCCTGCTCCTTGATGACCTGCGGCGATTTCAACCCGTACTCAATCTGGGATACGGACTCCAGCCCGGCTTTGAGTGCGGTATCCATCAGGGGGCTCAACTTGTCGAGTTGATAGAGCTTCACCGCCAATTGTCGCTGAGCACGATACCCCAACAATACCGGCTTCTTGTTCTCGCCATACTGATATTCCGGAGAGACCATCAGGTTGCCAGCCTCAACATCGCTGCGCTTGATCCCCAACCCTTCCAGTTGGCTGAAAAAGGCTGCGACCTTGGTATCGACCTGCTGCTTGGCCTTGAGGCCCTGCTTATCCAGTGCACTCACCGCCACATTGAGGGTGAGCATATCGGGTTCGGTCTTCTGCTCAGCATAACCGCTCACCACCAGATGGGGCGCTTGCGGCACTTCAATCGCCAGCAGCGGAGCACTGACAACCAGAGCGGAAAGAGTAAGAAGGGGACGCCACATAGAAAAAAACCTCAATCGGAAAGATTGAGGCCATTATGCCCGTGCAGCTACGGGATTCATATATCGTGCAAGGGGGGAAGCTGATCCAGTATCTGATTGGTCAGATCGAGACTAATGGTGACCATGCTGCCGGGATCCTGGCTCTGGTTTGCCATATCCAGCGCAGGAGCCGCGCCACAGACCAACACCTCATCATCGAAATGGAACGAGTCCCACGACAGAACGTGTCCTTGCACCGCCTGTCCAATATTGGTGCCACCACTATCCTCCTCCATCGCAGACCAAGGGATGGTATCAGATGGTCCTAGCAAATCTTGCAACAACGGAGAGTGAAAACTGGCCAGCGGATACTCCTGCTGCCCCTGATGATGGCCAACCAGAATCATGTTATGGGCAGACTCGGTATCCATGACCGGCACATAAGTGATAGAGGCCGTAGCGAAGTCAACATAGAGCGAGCCCGCTACATCACCGGCCTCATTCTCAATCTCCATCCCATCCAGCCGATCCCCCGCGATCGAGGCCTGATAGCCAAACTGGCCTGCGCAGGTAATGTTCCCCTGCCCATCCCAGCTATAACGGATGCCATCAATGTCGACCCAGTTGAATGACTGCATGATTACCCCTCTCCTCTACTGCCGCTATCTTATCCATCCCCTTGAGGAAAAAACAGGGGCCAGGCAAGCCCGGCCCCGAAAGAAAGTTACGGATCCACCTTTAGGTTGCCATCATCCAGCAGTTGCTTGATGATGTCGTAGTTGGATGTGGTCGGACCATTGACATCCAAATCGAGACTACCTTAGAACCGAATGGTCAGTTCTGTCTCTCCACCTGCCTCAGCGGAATCGATAGTCAACGTCTTGGTAGTCGTGAGCTACAAGTAATTCTCCAACACTACCGCCAAATCTTCGTTTTCCTCCCATGCTGGTACGCCAACCAGCAAATCAGATAGATCAAGTACATCTCCGCCGCTGGCAGGTGTCCCAAGGTGAAATCCGTGACAGTGTAGGTACTGCCATCCGTATTGCCAGCTATCCACTTCCAGGCATTGCAGTCAGCTCCACCGATCATAGTGTCGCTCCCTAGAATAAGGATACCCTCACCAAGACTACCAATCAGGGTATCACTCCCTTTTTGCCCAAAGATGATGTCATTACCACTATCTCCCTCAAGGGTATCATTGTAGTGGTCTAATCATCCCGGACACCATTTTAGGTGGTACAGTCTCCACCATGACTTGAGGTGTTCAATGACAAGATTACGTCGCTCATTTACTGCCGAATTCAAACTCGAAGCCGCATCCCTGGTATTCGACCAGGGATATTCTGTCCCTGAAGCCAGTCGTTCACTGGATGTCGGTGAAACCGTACTGCGCCGCTGGGTTCAGCAACTGCAATCCGAACGCAGTGGCACTACCCCAATCAGCAAAGCGCTGACTCCGGAGCAGCAGAAAATCCAGGAGCTGGAAGCCCGTATCAACCGGCTCGAACGTGAAAAGGACATTCTAAAAAAGGCTACTGCTCTATTGATGGCGGACGAGTTCACACGTACGCGCTGATAGACCGATTAAGGGAGCAAGCCCCCATCACCCTGGTCTGCTGCGCTTTCGATGTGCCCACTTCCTGTTTTTACGATTATCTGGCCCGCAGGCGGGCGATTAACCGTAAGCGCATGCAGCAGCGCTGTGAGTTGCGCCGGTTGTTCAAAGAAAGCCGGAACTCAGCGGGCAGCCGTGCCTTGATGTCGATGATGCGGGAGTTGGGGTATCAGATTGGTCGATTCAAAGTACGTAACCTGATGAAGGAAGCCGGGCTGGTATCCAAACAGCCGGGCGCACACCGCTATAAGGTGGCACAGTCTGAATGACCGGATATCCCCAATCTGCTGACCCGTGAATTTGATGTCCAGCAACCCAATCAGGTGTGGTGTGGCGATATCTGATAAGCCTGATGCAGAGCTGGCCATCAAAGCACTGGAGATGGCCTATCAGCAGCGGGGTTGCCCATCTGGTGTGCTGTTTAACTCCGATCAGGGCAGCCAATATGGCAGTCGGGCATTTCGGCAACGAGTGTGGCGCTATCGCATGACCCAGAGCATGAGTCGGCGTGGCAACTGCTGGGATACTCAGTTCATTATGCTCAAGAACATCAGCCCAATCTGACCCGTGCTGGGATTGGCGAATATAATGCCTTTGCGTTGACCTGTCGATTGGATGCTGATGTTCCCTGGCATTGCTGGGCCCAGCGTCTGTGACCTAATAGGAGCCTTGTGCTGCATCTTGAGTGTCCTGTCCTGCGTATGGGGTTGGTAGTGCATATTCCTTGGAGGAATGAGCCATGAACAATTCCAGAAACAAAGCTGAAGTTATCCTTGGTGTAGACACCCATCTGGATACCCATGTTGGGGTTTTGCTTAACGCACAAGGACATCTGCTGGGATGCTTGATGGTCACGACCAATATCAGCGGATATGAGAGACTCGTGACTTGGGCAAACTCTTTCGGGTGCTTGAAGAGAGCAGGCATTGAAGGCACAGGCACGTACGGGGCTGGCTTGGCCTGTGTACTGCGTAAGCATGGTGTCGAGGTCTTCGAAGTTAATCGTCCTGACCGCTCCAAACGTAGGCTCTAGGGGAAATCGGATCCTACCGATGCTGAAAATGCTGCGCGATCAGTGTTTTCCGGTAGTGCTACCGCGATAGCAAAGACCCAGTCAGGTGCGGCAGAAATGATGCGTGTGGTATCAGTGGCCAGACGCAGCGCCGTCAAAGCCAAAACGCAGGCAATGAATCAACTAAGAGCGCTGCTTGTCAGTGCCCCCCAGGATGTTCGTGAACGGCTCTGGAAGAGCAAACCCGCTGACTGTGCAAAGGGATGTGCACGAGTGAGGTCATTGGGTAGCACAGAATTCCTGCATACGTTAACGACTACCCTGTGCCTGCTGGCCAAGCGTTGGTTGCTATTGGCAGACGAAGTTGAAAAACTTGATGCCATGTTGGATGCCTTGACCCATCAACATGCTCGCCGTCTGCGCGAGCAATTTGGCGTCGACCCTCAAACCGCAGCGGTGCTGCTTTCAACGGCTGGCGATAACCCGGAACGGTTAAGAAATGAAGCATCGCTTGCGGCACTTTGTGGGGTTAACCTTTTACCCGCATCCTCTGGAAATGTAGTGGTCAACTAAATCCGGACACTTGGTTAGGCCGATCCTCGGCTTTTGCTGGCGGCATCCCGTCATTGTGGTGATGTGGACGCCGCCAGTTGTAGTAATCCATCAGGTAATAACTGATATCTCGTTTCGCTTCTCGCAAGCTCATATATCCCATAGCCGGGAGCCACTCTGACTTCAGGCTTCTGAACAACCGTTCCATCGGGGCATTATCCCAGCAGTTTCCACGCCGACTCATGCTCTGGGTTATGCGATAGCGCCACAGTCGTTGCTGAAGTGCCCGGCTACCATATTGGCTGCCCTGGTCGGAGTGAAATAGCACACCGGATGGGCAATCCCGCTGCTGATAGGCCATTTCCAGTGCTTTGATTGCCAATTCTGCATCAGGTTTATCAGACATCGCCCAGCCCACGACCCGCCGGGTGTGCAGGTCAAGCACCGCTGCCAGGTAATGCCAGCGTCCACCTGCCCAGACGTAGGTGATATCGCCACACCACACCTGATTGGGTTGCTGGACATCAAATTCGCGAGCCAGCAGATTGGGAATATCCGGTCGTTCAGACCGAGCGACCTGATAGCGATGAGCGCCCGGTTGCTTGGATACCAGACCGGCTTCCTTCATCAGGTTACGTACTTTGAATCGGCCAATCTGATACCCCAACTCTCGCATCATCGACATCAAGGCGCGGCTGCCCGCTGAGTTCCGGCT
>NZ_JBFOCM010000033.1:0-53582 GCF_040907825.1 Aeromonas sp. s7(2024) | reverse complement strand
ACGTTGATAGGTGGGGTGTGTAAGCGCGGCGACGTGTTGAGCTAACCCATACTAATTACCCGTGAGGCTTAACCATACAACACCCAAGAAGTGTTCTGGGCCTTGTAGCGAATGAACGAACTACTCAAATTCAGTGGTAATGACAAAGCAAACTAGCAAAGTCGTTACTCACGTCAGCTTTCTAGATTAAGAATTTGCCTGGCGGCCATAGCGCCGTGGAACCACCTGATCCCATGCCGAACTCAGAAGTGAAACGCGGTAGCGCCGATGGTAGTGTGGCATTCGCCATGCGAGAGTAGGACACTGCCAGGCACCCAATACAAGAAACCCCGCTCATCGAGCGGGGTTTTTATTGTCTGAAAATCAGCAAATAGCCTGATAATTGCCCCGTTTTATTACTATCCCTTTGAATTCCTCGTCTTCCCCGTCTGTTTTACTCATAAAAAACGGTCGCAACAGCTTAAAATGGCGCTTTATTTCGTCGGATATAGCCCATGTTTTGTCCAAAATGCGGCGGTCAAACCCTGCAGAGCGTCAGCCCCAAAGAGCTTCGTTGTGGCTGCGGTTTTCATTTTTTCCAGAATGTGGCGACGGCGGTAATGGTGGCGCTTTGCTGGCAGGATGAGGTGCTGGTTGCGGGGCGTGCCCGCAATCCGGGCAAGGGGTTGCTGGATCTGCCGGGAGGATTTGTCGATCCCGGCGAGTCGCTGGAGGTAGCGCTGGTGCGCGAGTTGCAGGAGGAGCTGGGACTCGATGTCAGCGCTCAACCTTTTACCTATCTTGGTTCCTTCCCCAATATCTATCCCTACGATGGCATTACCTATCACACCTGTGACACCTTCTTTGCCATCAGGCTGAGTGAAAAACCGGTCATCCAGCCGGCTGACGATGTGGCCGCCTGTCAGTGGTTGAAGATCAGCGATATCCCCTTGTCCCGCTTTGCTTTCGAGTCGACGCGCACCGCTATGGCGCGGCTGCAGCAATCCTCTTTGCAAGCCTGATCCCTGCTGATGATATGGGGATTGGCAGCGACCATACCTGTCTCATCCTTGTCCACTTTTGTCCCGCAGACGCCATTCGTCAGACGGTGAGTGATATAGTCTGCAGTGGATCCGGATTCAAGGAGCATATCGTGAAGAAGATAGTTCTCATCTTGCTCGGCATCGCCGTGGCGGCCTTGCTGGCCATAGTGACGTTGATAAGCCTTATCGACCCCAATCAATTCAAGCCCCAACTGGCTGAACAGGTGCGCAAGAGCACGGGCCGGGAACTGGTGATGGCGGGGGAGATTGACTGGCGTTTCTGGCCGAGTCTTGGCCTCTCGCTGGAGAAGGTGGCTCTGCGCAATCCGGCCGGCTTTGCCGAGCCGGATCTGGTTCGTTTCGAACAGGGGGAGGCCTCGGTGGCCCTGTTGCCGCTGCTCTCCCATCGCCTGGAGATCGGCAAGGTGACCCTGAGTGGCGCCCATCTCTTTATCCAGACCAAGGTGGATGGCAGCTCCAATCTGAGCGGACTGCTCAAGGATGCCAATGCTGATGCAAGCGAACCGGTCGTCCCCGCAACCCCTGCGCCAACCGCTGATAGCAAGCCCTGGCAGATCAGCTTGCAGGGTGTCGCGCTCTCCCAGGCCAGTGCGCTGGTACAGGATGATCGCAGCGGCACCTCGCTGCGACTGGATCGCCTCGATCTCGATATGGGGCAGCTGGCCACCGGTCAGTGGGTACCCGTGACGCTGGCCGCCAAGGGGAGTGCCGACAAGCTCGCTTTCGATGTTAAAGGGCAGACCCAGATCAAGCTGGCGCAGGAGGTGATGGCCAGTGAACTGAAAGACTTGAGCCTCAGTGGCAGCCTGAGTGACCCGTCCCTGCGACTCGACAGTTTCTCCATCAAGGCAGACCGACTGGCCCTTGGTGAGTGGAGCAACCTCACGTTGGCGCTGAAGGGGGCCAAGGTAGAGGGGCAGCAAGCTTCACTGGCTGGTTCGCTGGAAGGAACACTCAAGGGACGGCTCGATAAAGAGATGAAGCTGGCCGAACTCTCCGATATGGTGCTGACAGCAGCGCTGGAAGGTGATGCGCTGCCGCGCCCGCAGATGAAGCTGAAACTGGCCGGTTTTGCCCGTGCCGAGCTCGACAAGCAGTTGATTACCCTGAGCAAGCTGGTGATGAGTGCTGATGAGGCGCTGCTGAGTGGTGATGGAAGCGTGCAGCTTGGCGCTGTTCCCTCGATCAGCTTCGATCTCAAGGGGGAGAAGCTGGATCTCGACAAATGGCTCGCCAAATCGGCACCGACCATGACCGCACAGGCGAAAGAGGACAAACCGGCGGTCGGTGCTTCCAATACCGCTGCAAGTGGCAATAAAGCGGCAACCGGCAAGAGCGAAGCCCTCTCCGCGGTTGAACCGGATCTGGGCGCGCTCAAGGGGGTGGATCTGGATGGTCGGCTGCAACTTGCCAGCCTGCGCCTGAAAGGGCTGGATCTCGGCGCTGTCGATCTGCAGGTGGCTCTGGCCAAGGGACTGCTGACGCTCAAACAGTTCAGCGCGACCGTGGCTGGCGGTCAGGTAAGCGCGAAAGGGGTTCTCGACGCACGCCAGAAACCCGCCACCTACAAGGTGCACAAGCAGGTGGACGGAGTGAGCATTCGTCCCTTGCTGCAGACTCTGGCCCAGAGCGATCTGCTGGAGGGCAAGGGCGATCTCGATGTGCAGGTGCAGGGGCGTGGTCTCTCTTCTCTGGCATTGCGCAACGGAATGCAGGGCAAGGTTACCTTGAAGCTGAGCGACGGCGCCCTGCATGGCATCAACCTGCCGGAGATGATCCGCGAGGCGCGGGCCACCCTCACCGGCAAGGGGGCCGAGCAGGTGAAGGAGGCGCGCAAGACCGACTTCAGCGCTCTGACCGCCAGCTTCCAGATTGCCGATGGCATCGCCCGCAGCAAGGATATCCAGCTCTTTGCCCCCGCCTTGCGGGTCAAGGGGGAGGGGCAGACTGCGCTGGTGCCGGAGAGCCTCGACTTCCTGTTCCTCACCTCCATTGTCGAGAGCAGCAAGGGGCAGGGGGGCAAGGATGTGGATGAGCTCAAAGAGATCACCATTCCGGTGCGGATCGGCGGCCACTGGCAGGCTCCCAGCTATCAGCTCGACGTGAAGGCGCTGCTCAGCAACAACAAGCTGCTGGAGGATAAGGCGCGCAAGGAGGCCGAACGCGGCCTCAAGAAGCTGCTGGGTGACAAGGCCGACAATGAAGCCGTCAAAGGGGTGGCTGACCAGCTGCTCAAGGGACTGTTCAAATAGGTGACGGTTCATATGGGCTGGCGCGAGCCGCGCCAATGCCGTTAGCGGTTGACCGGATGTCAGCGCCATTGAAAAATGGCGCTGACATTTTTTATGGCGCAGTGATCTGCTGCGCCTTCATCCGGAGTCATCTCGAGTTGAACTCATGCGCCTGATCCTGCTGCTCTGCTCCCTGATCTGCTACGGCATGGCGTATCCCGTGCTGGCCGGGCAGCTGGCGGATCGTCTGGCTGGCGAGCTGGCCAGGCAGGCTCCCGAACAGGCGCTGCCTCTTGACGAGGTGCAGCGGCTCGACCGGCGCTTGATTGCTCCCGACTCCCTCTATCCCGCCTGGCAGCGCTATCCGCTGCGCCAGCTGCAGGCCATCTATCGCTATCAGCAGGAGTGCGGGACAGATAATGACTTACCCGCCGAGTGGCTGCCGCTGCTGAGGGCGCTTTGTGGCCAAGGGGCTAAGCCCTCGACCAGCTGGTTTGCCGCTCACCCAATCTATCCGCTGGGCGGCTCCAGTGCGGCTCGCTGGCAGGTTGATCATCCGGCGGCTGGGCTCGACGCTCTGCTCCATGTGCGGGAGCGGAGCGATCGGTTGGGGCAGCTTGGCGAGCTTGATGATGACAACCTCGACGCCCTACTGAGGGGCGAGCGCTGGCTGCTGCAATCGGGTCAGATCTGGGTGCTTGCCGATGGGCAGTGGCGCCGTTATGGTGCCGGGCAGTGGCAACCGCTGGCCGAGCGGCTTGGCGTGACGCTGGATAGCCGCACAGCTGGTACTTGTGAAGAGCGAGTCGGAGCGATCTGTTTCAATACTCGCCCCACGCTTGACTGGCAGTGGCTGGCGCTGGCCAGCTCGCTTGGTTTTATCCTGTTGCTGGGGTGGGCCAGCTGGCAGCGCTGGTGCCTGCTGCGGGAGCGGCGCGTCGCATTGCAGATGCTGACCCACGAGCTGCGTACTCCCATCATGGCGCTCTCTGGCATCAGCGAGGAGCTGCGCCACGATTTCGACCGGCTGCCCCCTTCCGCCCAGCAGAGCGTGGGTCAGCTGCTGGGCAGTGTCGCCCGTCTGCATCAGTTAGCGCAGGCCAGTCGCCACTATCTGGCGGCAGAGACCCTCGAGGATGAGCGGGTTGCGGTCAGTCTCACCGAGTGGCTCACCCTGGCTTGTGAGCGGCATGGCGCTACCTTCTGCCTTGAGCGGGAGATGACTCTGGCGCTCCCCTTTTATTGGCTCGATCTCGCCCTCGACAACCTGCTGCGCAATGCCAGCCAGCATGGTCGTGCGCCGGTTCGGATCTGTGCCAGCTGGCAGGCGGGGCGCTTGAGCCTCGCAGTCAGCGATGGCGGCGAGCTGCCAAATTACCGGCTCGCTACCCTGCTGCGCCGCGGTGCCCGTGCCGATGGTCTGGGGCTGGGGCTTACCATCGTGCGCCATCTGCTGCGCCGTCTTGGCGGGCGCCTCGCCCTATCCGGCCCGCCCACTACCTTCACCCTGACGCTGCCCTGCCAACTCTGGAGCGACCCCGAATCATGAAGACCATCTTGCTTGTCGAAGACGAGGCATTGCTGGCGGAGAACCTGCAACGCTATCTGACCCGCGAGGGGTATCGCTGCCTCTGGTGCGACACCCTGACTGCGGCGGAGCAGCAGTGGCTGGCGGCGGATCTGGTGCTGCTGGATCGCACTATGCCGGAGGGGGATGCCCTCGACTGGCTGCCCCAGTGGCAGGCACGCAAGGCGCTGCCAGTGATCGTGCTCACCGCCAGGGTGGAGGTGAGCGATCGGGTGGCCGGGCTCGATGCGGGGGCGCGCGACTACCTGACCAAGCCCTTCTCCCACGACGAGCTGCTGGCGCGGATCCGGGCTCAGCTGCGCCAGCTGGGGGATGGCACTCAGGCGGTGGGCGGCTTGCAGCTTCATCCCGCCCGGATGCAGGCGAGCTGGCAGGATGCGGAGGTGAGCTTTACCCCCACCGAGTTTGCCCTGCTCACCCTGCTGGTGCGGATGGCGGGGCGGGTGCTGAGCCGGGAGGAGATCCTCAACCGGTTGTGGGGCTATCAGGCGTTTCCTTCCACCCGCACCGTTGATACCCATATTCTGCAACTGCGCCAGAAGCTGCCTGGGCTGGCCATCGAGACGGTGCGCGGTATCGGCTACCGGCTGGAGGTGACAGCGTGAAGCGTGCAACGCTGGTTGGGCTGCTGTTGGCTCTAAGCGGCGGCCTTTTGAATGCAAGCAGCGTGATGGCAACCGAGCGCCTCCTGGAAACCGAACGCGCCGACCCGCTGCAACCGGCTACCTTGGCGCTGTTGCAGGGGGATAACCGGCACGCCTGGCAATCTTTGCAGCAGGCTTGGCCTGCCCTTAACAGCGATGCCGAGCGCCGTAGCTGGCAGGGGATGCTGGCCGCGCTGAGTGCCCAGCACTGCGGCAAGGATTTCCCGCTCACTCTGCCTGATGGGGTGAGCGAGCTGCGCCTTGAGCTGATCCAGCGCGATGCGCCGCTGCTGCGGGATTATCGGGTGCAGTTGACCGGGGAGGGGCCCATCACCGTCGCTGAACTTGTCGATCCCGCTGGTCGCAACCGGTTGGAAGGTGCCCAGTGGGAGGCGGAAGAGAATAAAGGGGTCAGGGTCGTGGGGGCCGATCTACCGGCGCCTTTACCAGCCGGACTCTATCAGCTGCGGCTGACGGTGGCGGGCAAAGCGTGGCAGATGGCGTTGCCGCTGCCTGCGGTGCAGGATCTGGACTGGCTCTCCCGCTCGCCGCTGGCGGTGGCCAATCCCCCCGCCAATCCCGCTTCTTGTACGCCGCTCTGGCTTGAGCAGACGGTGCTGGCCCGCCCGCAATATTCCCTGCTGTGGTGGAACCGCCTGCCTCTGGATGGCAAGGTGGGTTGGCCTGCCGCCACGCCCGACAGTTGGCGCACCCTTTCGTTGGTGCAAACCAGTCAGCGCGGCCAGCTGGTGTTGCAGCTAAGTCACAGTCAGGCGGGGCCGGTGGAGTGATGCCGGGGGATTGGGTCGCTGCTTCTGGCAAAGATTGTTTCGCTGGTGCAATGACTGTCACTTTTTGTTGATGTTATTTGCAACAATTGCCCGGTGGATGGTGGGGGCTATTAAACGGGACATGGCTGAGAGAAGCCTCCGCCGCCAATCTGTGCTTAATCCTGACATTGGCCTGACAATCCAAGCCTGCCGATCTGCTGCAATGGCGGCTCCCGTTTTTATCAGGAATCACCGACCATGACTTCTTTCCCCGTGCTGGCGAGCCGGATCCGCCTGCTGCTGTTGATGCCGCTGTTCTCTCTGCCTGCCGAGGCGCTGACCCTGGCCAATGATCAGTGGCGTATCGAGCTGGATCCCGCCACCCTGGCGGCCGAGGCTGTGCTGCCATCGGGCCAGCACCTTGCCATCTCTTCCCCCGGTCCGCGCCAACCGGTCACCACGCTGCAGCAGGAGGGGGAGCGTGCCAGCTGGCTGACTCGTGCCGATGGCGAGGTGCGAGCCTCTGCCCGTCTCGAGGGCAACCGTCTGATCCTCAGCTTGAGTCGTGCGAGTGCTGGTGAGCTGGTGTGGCCGCGAGTGCCGGCAGGGGCGCAGGCGCTGATGCTGCCGATCCACGAGGGTTTTCGCATCCCGGTTGATCATCCCGCGTGGCGCAAGGCGCTGGCGCAGGAGTATCAGGGGATCAATACCACCGAAAATCTCACCCTGCCGCTGGTCGGGCTGGATCACGGGGATCAGCAGCTGGCGATCCTCTTTGCCAACCCCTTCAACAACCGGCTCACTTTTACGCCGAGGAAAGATGGTATTGCCCTGACGGCGACCCATAGCGTCAATCGCCTCAATCTGGCCGACCCCTATGAAGTGGTGGTGACGCAGCAGCCGGGCAACGACTGGCTGGCGGCGGCCAAGGTCTATCGCAGTTGGCTGCAGGAGCGGGGCGAGCTGGTCTCGCTCGAGAGCAAGTTGGCGGCAGTACCGGATGGCAAGCGGCTGATTGGCGCCTCTCACCTCTACCTCTGGGGCGAGCGACTGCTGGTGCCACAGGATGTGAAGAGTTGGCCCGCGCTGCGCCGCCTGATCCCCGCCGACTGGCTCAAGGGGGAGAACAAAACGGCGCTGCAAGCGCCCGATCTGGCCCGTAACCGCTACCTGCAAAATCTAGTGTTGGCCGGAGTTGAGCAGGCGCTGGCGCTGCGCCATCCGGGTCAGCAACCGGCCGATTTCGCTGCCCGGCGCACGCTGGCGGCCATGCAACTGGGGGCTGCGCTCAACGAGCCGCAGAGTTGGGGGGATGGCAGCTCGGCCAAGATGATCGCTGCTCTCAAGCAGGCTGGACTACCCAAACTCTGGCTGGGGCTGCCCCAGTGGACCGCCGGTTTTGCTGCGCCAGAGGGGATTGAATTTGCCAAACAGGCGGGCTATCTCATCGCCCCTTACGACTCCTACGATACCGCGCTGCCGGAGGGGAATCGCCAGCAGAGCTGGCTCACCGCCCAGATGGGGCAGGATATCAATCTGCGCTGCGGCATCATGCTGGAGAATGGACGGCGCAAGAGCGGCTTTCAAAACAGCGGCGTCTACACCAATCAGGCCTGCGTGCGTCCGGTGATGGAGCAGCGCGTACCCTGGTTGCAGCAGGCAAGCCACTACAACAGCTGGTTCCTCGATGTAGCGGCGACCGGCATGGTGTTTGACGACTTCGACCCGGCCAAGCCGACCAGTCAGGCGCAGGATGCGCAAAACCGGATGGCCGGGATGGCGTGGATTGCCAGGAGTCAGGGGGTGCTGGTGGGCTCCGAGGAGGGCGGCGCGGTAGCCAACCGCACCGCGGCTTTTGCCCACGGCCCCCAGACCAGCGGCTTTGGCTGGCAGGATCCCGATATGCGCCGCAACAAGCGCTCTCCCTACTATCTGGGGGCCTGGTATCCCGACTATCAGCCTGCATTTTTCTTTCGCCAGAGCCACCTCAAGCCCGGGTATCAGGGACTCTACTTTGATCCGGCGCTGCGGTTGCCGCTGTTCCAGAGCGTCTTTCACGACAGCATAGTGACCA
Source organism: Aeromonas sp. s7(2024) (assembly GCF_040907825.1). Taxonomy (NCBI): domain Bacteria; kingdom Pseudomonadati; phylum Pseudomonadota; class Gammaproteobacteria; order Aeromonadales; family Aeromonadaceae; genus Aeromonas; species Aeromonas sp. s7(2024). The sequence continues at coordinate 45,232 of NZ_JBFOCM010000033.1, read as the reverse complement.
CCCACCACTGGACGATGGACAGCCTCAAATTCAGGGAGAGCCGTCAGGTGACCGAGCTGTTGCTGCAGCTCTACAACGTGCCGCCCCTGCTCAACCTCAGTCTGGATAGCGCCAGCGTGCGCATTCCCTACCTCAGGGGGCTCGATGCCTTCTTCCGCCCGCTGCATGAGCGGCTCTACAACCAGTCCCTCACCGGTTTTCGCTGGCTCGATAAAAGAGGCGTGGTGCAGCAGAGCGAGTTTGCCGATGGCACTCGACTGATTGCCAACTTCGGCCCGGCCACCGAGCTGGCAGGGATCAAACTGGCCGCTCAAAGCGTGCTGGCGCTGCTGCCAGATGGCAGCCAGCAGCAGTTTGTCTCGCAACCGGATGGCGCCCGCTAATCTGGCGTTCTGGCTTTTATTTCATCAGAGGATGATGTGGTAGAACTTTTCATGTATAGATGAACGTTCTGCAAAATAAACGAGAGGCAGTTCTGATGATTGAGAGTGAAGTGATTAGAGAGGTAAACCATCCGGCGTGGCCGCTGGTCTGGCAGATCTATGGCGAGAGTTTTCCCCGCTACGAGCAGCGCCAGTCACAGCATCAGCCCCAGAAGATGCGGGATCCTCGCTATCACTGCCAAATCTTTTATCAGGACGGCCTGCTGCTCGGTTTCATCTTCTGGTGGGCGTGTGGCGAGCAGATCTATATCGAACATCTGGCCATCAATCCGGCGCTGCGCGGCCGCAATTACGGTAGCCGCCTGCTGGCCGAATTTTGCGAGCGGGCAGGCAAAACCGTCATTCTCGAGATCGATCCGCCAGAGGATGAGATTGCCATTCGCCGTCTGCGCTTCTATCAGGGGCTGGGCTTTTGTCTCAACGATTATGCCCATCTCCACCCACCCTATCATCCTGACTATCAAGGTCATGCCCTGCGGGTGTTGAGCTATCCGGGGCTCCTTGAGGAAGAGGCCTATCAGCGTTTCAACAGCATGCTGGTGGAGACGGTAATGGATCACGGCTGAGCAGCCGTAAGGAGAGAAGAGAGGGGCCCGCCTGAAGCAATTCAGGCGGGCCCATTTGCATTGCCGCTGGCGGGAATTACTCCCCCAGCAGGGTTTGCCAGACGGCGAGCACATGGCTGCGCTCGTTTTGCAGCTGATCGTCGCTCACCTTGCGGGAGATCTCCGAGAGGTTGAGGCGATGGCCGAGGTTGCGGATCTCCAGATAGGCCTGCTTCAGCCCCTCCGCCTGCTCCAGGGTCAGCACCCCCGCCATCACGCACTCATCGAAGATGCGCACGTTATCGGACCAGCGGGTGAGGGCATCGGGCTCGCCGCAGGCGTGGGCCAGCACCAGATACTGGGCGATAAACTCGATATCCACCATGCCGCCGGGGGACTGCTTGAGGTCGAACTCGCCAGCCCCCGCCTTGAGCAGGTGATCCCGCATCTTGTGGCGCATCTCGCGCACCTCGCGGGCCAGGGTCGGCAGATCCCGCTCCTTGGCCAGCACATCACGGCGGATACGGGCAAACTCGGCAACAATGGCGTCATCGCCATAGATGGGGCGGGCCCGCACCAGCGCCTGATGTTCCCAGGTCCATGCCTCGTTTTGCTGGTATTGCTCGTAGGCCGACAGCGACGAGACCAGCAGGCCGGAGTCGCCGGAGGGGCGCAACCGCATGTCGATCTCGTAGAGGATGCCGGAGGGGGTGCGGGTGCTGAACAGGTGCAGGATCCGCTGGGCGAGGCGCAGGTAGAACTGGCGGCTGTCGATGGGCTTGCGACCATCTGTGTAGCTGTTGGGGTCGCCGCCGTGCAGAAACACCAGGTCGAGATCAGAGCCGTAACCGAGCTCGATGCCGCCCAGCTTGCCATAGGCCACCACCGCAAAGCCGCGCTGGCCGCTCACCGCCACCTCAGGCGGCACCCCGTAGCGCTCGCTCATCTGGGCCCACGCCTGATTGACTACCTCTTCGGTGATCGCCTCCGCCAGCCAGGTGAGGTGGTCGCTCACCTTCATCAGCGGCAGGGCGCCGGCGATGTCGGCCGCCACGATGCGCAGCAGCTGCACCTGTTTGAACTGGCGCAGCGCCTCCATCTGCTGCTCCACGTCCTCTTCGGGGATGCGCAGCAGGAACTGGCGCAGCTGGGGCTTGTACTGATCGAGCGGGGTGGGGTGGTAGAGGTGCTGGGGATCGAGCAGCTCGTCCAGCAGGATGGGGTAGCGGGCCAGCTGCTCGCTCACCAGATGGCTGGCATCACACAGCCGTACCAGCTGGCGCAGGGCACCCGGGTTCTCCGCCAGCAGCTGCAGATAGGCGCTGCGGGTGAAGATGCGGGTTAGCAGCTCACACACCCGCTCGAACAGGCGAGCAGGTTGCTCACTGGCGACCACCAGCCGCAGCAGCTCCGGCATCAGCCAGTCCAGTGCGATGCGCCCCTGCGGCCCCACCTGACGGCGCTTGTACTCCTCCTTGAAGCGCAGCAGGGCGGCGCAGAGCGGGGCGGGCTCGGCCACCCCCTGCGCAGTCAGCAATTTTTCCAGCTCGGCGGCGTCGAGCTCGGTGCGCCAGAGATCGAGCCAGAGCTGCTCCAGATGGGCGGGGGCCTCTTTCTCTTCCCCCACCACGGCGGCGAACTCCTGATGGACGGCTGCCATCTCCTCATCCAGATGAGCCATAAAGGCGTCCCAGTCAGCAAAACCCAGAGCCGCGATCAGCCGCTGGCGATCCCGCTCCTCGGTGGGCAGGGTCTGGGTCTGCTGATCGCCGATCTCCTGCAAGATGTTTTCGACCCGGCGCAGGAAGCGATAGGCCGTCAGCAAGCGGTCGCAATGGGCAGATTCGAGGGCGCCACATTGGGCGATGGCGGCCAGCGCCTCCGGCAGGTGACGCACCCGCAGTGCCGGTTCACGGCCGCCGCGAATAAGTTGCAGCGCCTGGGCGATAAACTCCACTTCACGGATGCCGCCAGCCCCCAGCTTGATGTTGCCCTCCAGCCCCTTGCGGCGCACCTCGGCGGCGATCATCGCCTTCATCTGGCGCAGGCCGTCGATAACGCCAAAGTCGATATAGCGGCGAAACACGAAGGGGCGCAGCATCTCGGCCAGCTCCACCGCGTGCTCGCACTGGGGCCCCAGTACCCGCGCTTTGACCATGGCGTAGCGCTCCCAGTTGCGGCCGTGGTGCTGGTAATAATCCTCCATGGCGGCGAAGGAGATGGCCAGCGGCCCCGCATCGCCAAACGGGCGTAGTCGCATATCAACCCGGAACACCTGACCATCCTGGGTGGGCTGGTGAAGGGCGTTGATGATGCGCTGGCCGAGCTTGATAAAGAACTGCTGGTTGGCGAGCTCGCGCCGCCCGCCGACCGTGTAGCCGTTCTCGGGGAAGGTGAAGATAAGGTCGATATCCGAGGAGAAGTTGAGCTCGCCACCTCCCAGCTTGCCCATCCCGAGAATGAGCAGCGGCTGCGGGTTGCCATTGCCGTCCATCGGGGTGCCCAGCTCGCTGCACTGTTTGGCGTAGAGCCAGTCGCGAGCGGAGCAGATCAGGGCATCCGCCAGTTTGGTGAGATGGATAAAGCTCTCTTCCACCGCCGCATGGCCCAGCAGCTCGCGCCAGGCGATCACCAGCATGCGGCTGCGGCGGAACTGGCGCAGGATACGCTTGAGCGCCTCTTCATCGCTTACCTCGGCGAGCAGGGCGGTCAGATCGCGCTGGTAGGCGGGCCAGCGTTCGGAGCGCTCCAGATCTCCGGAGGCGAGCAGCTCGGTCAGCAACTCCGGCTGTTTGAAGAGGGAGTCGGCGACAAAATCGGAGAGGCCGAGCAGGGTCTGCAGGGTCTGGCGAACGGGCTCGGGCAGCGAGCCATAGTCGGGGGCCAGCTCGACCAGTCGCTGCCATTGGCGCTCGGCCTGTTCTTGCAGCAGGGGGGAGAGGGCGGAGAAAGAGGGAGAGTGCTGGGCCACGGTTGCCGTCCTTGTGGTTCACGACAGCGGGTTAACGACACGAGGTTAACAACGCTGCCGGTTCAAAATGGTGGCTGCCAATCTAGCACTGTCAGGCCCCCGCGTCACAGCGCAGGGGCGAGAAGCATGATCCGGTGGGAATTATTGGCCGCCAGTCAATCAGGTGCGCTGGTAGATGGCAGGGTTGTAGATCTCCATCAGGCTGTCTGGACTTGCTGGGGGCGCAAAGCCAAAACCGGCATAGAGGCCGTGAGCATCAGAGGTGGCGAGAGCGAGACGACGTAATCCCTGCAACTCGGGATGGTCGACAATGGTTGCCACCAGTGCCTTGCTGTAACCCCGGCCGCGGTACTCAGGCAGCACGAAGACATCGGCCAGATAGCCAAAGGTGGCCTTGTCGGTGATGACCCGGGCGAAGGCAACCTGCTGACCGTCGACATAGCCGCCAACGCAGAGGGAGTGGTTGATGGCCCGCACCACAGTGCTGTGGGGAATACCGCGGCACCAGTAGGCCTCTTCGGAGAGAAAACGGTGGATCAGCGGCACATCGAGCCGCCCCTTGTCGTCACTGAGCTCGAGTGGTGGGTGCGTTGCATTCTGCTGCATATTGGCTCCTTGCCGTGCGCTGGAAATGAGAAAGGCCCCCTCAAGGGGCCTTCCAGTCTAACCGGATTGGGGCATGAAAACAGTCAGACGAGTTTGAAGGACTGGATCTGGCTGTCGAGCTCCTTGCTGTGCTGCTCGACCAGCTCGGAGGCCTCTTGCAGTTCGCGCAGCACCACGACGGAGCCTTCGGCGATCTGCTTGACCTGCTCCAGATTGCCGCGCATCTCTTCGGCGACCGAGCTTTGTTGCTCGGAGGCGGCGGCGATGTGGCGGTTCATGTCGGCGACACCCTGTACCCGCTGTACTATGGTGGCGAGCTGGGTACCGGCCTGGGTCACCTGTTCCACCCCCTTGTCGGCCTGCTGTACGCTTTGGGCCATCAGCTCGCCAGCCTGATGGGCATTGCCCTGCAGCTGTTCGATCATCTTCTGGATTTCGACGGTGGCGGCCTGAGCCCGGTTGGCCAGCTCGCGCACTTCGGAGGCCACCACGGCAAAGCCACGACCCGCTTCACCGGCGCGAGCCGCTTCGATGGCGGCGTTCAGTGCCAACAGGTTGGTCTGCTCCGAGATGCCGCGAATGGTGTCGACTACCGAGCCAATGCGCTCGACCCCCTGCTCCACCTCGTTGACCACGGTGGCGGAGCGCTGGATGTTGCCGGAGAGGGTGTCTATGGTGCTGACGGTGTCGGCGACGCAGCGGCTCCCCTCTTCCGCCAGTTGGCTGGTCTCGGCGGTGGCGTGAGAGGCCTGATCCGCATGGGCGGCCACTTCGCGAATGGCACCGACCATCTGGCTCATGGCGCTGGCCAGCTGTTCGATCTGGGTGAACTCTTCGTTGATCGCTTCGTTGGCCTCTTCCATGCAAAGGGTCACCTGGGAGGCGATGTCGTTGAGCTCCTTGCAGGCGGCGCGCTGGTTGCCAAACACCTCTTTGAGGTTCTCCTGCGAGTGGGAGACCGCCTTGGCGATGTCACCGAATTCGTCACGAGACTTGAGCAGTACCTTGTGGCTGAGGTCCCGCTTGGCGAAGCGTTCCAGCAGGCTCACCAGATAGTGCACCTGCTTGACCATCAGGCGGGAGCCGGTGAGCAGCAGGATCACGAACAGCAGCCCCATGATGGCGGTCTCCATCAGACCGGTCCAGAGCAGGCGATTGGAGATCGCATCCGCCTTGGCGGGATCGAGCCCTTCGCTGAGCAGGGTCGCTTCCAGATTGTTGGCGTCAAACCAGAGTTTTGTCAGTAGCAGGAGGGTACTGAACACCATCAGCAGCACCACTTTGGGTACCAACCGGATGTTGCTCATTCTTTTCTCCAGCAGGTTCAGCTGCATTGTCATTCTCCTTTTAAAAGCCGTTTTTTCCTTTGCCCTCAGGACTATCGGCATTATCTTCTCTTTTATTAATTTGCACTGTGCTTAAAGTTGGAAAATGTATGCGACATCACTTAACTCATCTGCGGGCGATGGATCTGCTGATGGCATTTCTGTCGATTATCTCGGTTGTGCTGGTGACGGCCCGCTGGTGGGGCCATGAGAGCCTGACACCACAGACCCTGCAGCTCTTCTATGACCTCGACAGTCTGATCTGCTACTTCTTCCTCGCGCACTTTGCTTATGGCTGGATCCGGGCCTCCGATCGCAAGGCCTATTTCAAGGCCAACTGGATCTATCTGCCGGGTAGCCTGCCGATGGCGGAGCAGTTGCGCTGGGCGCGGTTGATCCAGCTTTGGCGGGTCTATCAGCTGTTCAAGGAGCACCCGGATCTCTGGGCCATGTTCCGTCGCGAGCGCAACGAGACCACTCTCTCCGGCATCCTGTTCCTCTTCTTCCTGCTGCTGGGGGTGGGTTCCGGCGTCATGTACTGGATTGAGTCAGGCCAGCCCGGCAGCCAGATTGAGACACCCTATGACGCATTCTGGTGGACGCTGGTGACCCTCTCGACAGTGGGTTACGGGGATCTGGTGCCCAAGACAGAGGAGGGACGGTTTGTCGCCAGCCTGCTGATCCTGTTCGGAGTGGGTCTGTTCGGTGCCATCAGCGGTTTTATGGCCAGCCTGTTTTTGCAGCCCAACAAGGGGGATGGCGAGACCGACAAGTGGCGTCATCACTACAACAACCAACAAGAGGAGCTGCTGCGGGAGATCCGCGCCCTGCGCAGCGAGGTGCAGGAGCTGAAAAACAAGTGAGACCGCAGACGGGCAAGTTGCGAGGTGACTCGCAACTCTGCGCTCTTTATCTGGGGGGAGGTGCTTTTTCTTTGCTTGTCCTTTAACCTGCTGGCGGCTTAACATTCAACCTCTTGTCCAAACCTGAAAAAGAGAACCGATCGACCATGCGCGCCCTTCTCGGGATTTTGATCTGCTTGTGTGCCCAACAGGCACTGGCCGATACCCGTTATGTTTCAGACAACATCTTTACCTATATCCACAATGGCCCGGGTACCCAGTACCGGATCCTTGGCAGCGTCAAGGCTGGTGAACCGCTGGAGGTAAAGGCGGTGAACAGCGAGGCCGGTTTCACCCAGGTGGTGGACGGTCGTGGCCGCGAGGGGTGGATCAAGAACAGCGAACTGCAGAGCCAGATCAGCCTGCGCGAGCGTCTGCCCCAGGTGGAAAAAGAGCGCGATGAGCTTAAAGATCGCCTGCAGAACCTCAACGGTGACAACGAGAAACGCTTCACCGAGAAGGATGGTCAAATCGCTGCCCAGAGCAAGGAGATCGCCGCCCTCAAGGCTCAGCTGGTCAGTCAGGGTGAGGAGATGAGCAATCTCAAAGAGCAGAATGATGCCCTGACCCAGAGCTACGACAACCAGGAGCACGACATGCAGATGGACTGGTTTATTCGTGGTGGTGCCATGGTGGGTGCCGGTATCCTGCTTGGTATCCTGCTGCCCATGCTGCCCCGTCGTCGCAGCCGTGGCGATCGCTGGATGAACTGACAGCATCTGGCTGAATGAATTGCTGAGAAGGGTCGCCGTGGCGGCCCTTCTTTTTTTGGGGCGCATTGACGACATCCGCTATTGGGCGGAATGCGTGGCTGCTTTGCGACAGGGCGGGCGGTGGCAGATCGTATACAAAATGAAGTCAGATGACCCTCACGCTTGCTGACGTATTGGCTTCAAAAGGGAATTCATGGGGGGAATGAGCGATCTTTGTTAAAGAGTGGCAACAAATTCATTTCATATAGGGTGCAACATTGTATACATTATCGGCGTTTCGGCGGCACGTCCGCCTTTGTCGATATCAGCCCTAGGGCGTACAGGAAGACCCCATATGTTCAAAGCTACTCAAGTGCTTGCCGCTGACTATATCCCCTCTGATCTGGCCGCCCTGCGCGAAGCCATTACCCAGAACTACGTGGTGGATGAAAATGCCTATCTGGCCGAACTGTCGGCCATGTTGCCGGGGGATGGCGCCTCGCTGGAGCAGGTGACCCAGCGTGCCCGTACCCTGGTGACCAAGGTGCGCAAGGAGAGCGGCTCCGGTGACGGTATCGACGCCTTCTTGCAGGAGTACAGTCTGGATACCCAGGAGGGGATCATCCTGATGTGTCTGGCCGAGGCGCTGCTGCGCATTCCCGATGCCGAGACCGCCGATGCCCTGATCAAGGACAAGCTCTCCGGCGCCAACTGGTCTTCCCATTTCCGCAAGAGCGACTCTACTCTGGTCAACGCCTCCACCTGGGGGCTGATGCTGACCGGCAAGATCATCAAGCTGGATAAAAAGCTCGACGGCAACCCGGCCAACCTGCTGGGGCGGATGGTCAACAAGCTGGGGGAGCCGGTGGTGCGTTCCGCCATGTACGCCGCCATGAAGATCATGGGCAAGCAGTTCGTGCTGGGTCGCGACATGAAAGAGGCGCTCAAGGCGAGCCGCAAATCCCGCGAGCTGGGTTACACCCACACCTACGACATGCTGGGCGAATCGGCACTGACCATGCAGGATGCCGACAAGTATCTGGCCGATTACCGCAACGCCATCGAGGCGGTGGGCAACGAGCGGATCAGCGACGGCGGCCCGGCCCCCTCCATCTCCATCAAACTCTCGGCGCTCCATCCGCGCTATGACGTGGCGAACCGCGAACGGGTGCTTGGCGAGATGTGCGAGCGGCTGGTGGGGCTGGTGCGGCTGGCTCGCGACAAGGATGTGGCCATCAGCATCGACGCCGAGGAGATGGACCGCCTCGAGCTGTCGCTGGATCTGTTTGAGCAGCTCTACCGCTCCGACGCCAACCGTGGCTGGGGCAAGCTCGGCATGGTGGTGCAGGCTTACTCCAAACGCGCCCTGCCGGTACTCTGCTGGCTCACCGCACTGGCCCGCGAACAGGGTGACCTCATTCCGGTTCGCTTGGTAAAAGGCGCTTACTGGGACAGCGAACTGAAATATGCCCAGCAGGCGGGCCTGCCCGGCTACCCGCTGTTTACCCGCAAGGCGGGCACCGATATCTCCTACCTCGCCTGCGCCCGCTACCTGCTGAGCGAGCCGACTCGCGGCTTTATCGCTCCCCAGTTCGCCACCCACAACGCCAATACCGTGGTCAGCATTCTGGAGATGGCTGGCGATCGCCAGTTCGAGTTCCAGCGTCTGCACGGCATGGGGGAGGAGCTGCACAATGCGGTGCTGAACGACAATCCCGGCCTGCACTGCCGCATCTATGCGCCGGTCGGCGCCCACAAGGATCTGCTGCCCTATCTGGTGCGCCGCCTGCTGGAGAACGGGGCTAATACCTCCTTCGTTCACAAGCTGGTGGACCCCAACACCCCGGTGGACTCGCTGGCCGAGCACCCGCTGCGCACCCTCAAGCGCTACTCCGGCTTTGCCAACGACCGTATTCCCCAGCCGGTGAACCTCTTCAGCGACCGCAAAAACTCCAGCGGCGTCAACATGAACATCCTCTCCATCCAGCGCCCCTTCTTCGCCCGCTTGAAAGAGCTGGAGAGCAAGCAGTGGCTGGCGGGCCCCATCGTCGATGGCGAGACCCTCAAGCGTAGCGAGGCACGCACCGTGCTGAGCCCGCAGGATGTGAGCCTTACCGTCGGCAAGATCCACTGGGCCGACGAGCAGGCGGTGGAGCAGGCCTTGGCATCTGCCCACGCTGCCTTCCCGCGCTGGCGTGAAACCCCGGTGAGCGAGCGTGCTGCCGCGCTGGATAAGCTGGCGGATCTGCTGGAAGCGAACCGCGAGCAGTTTGTCTCCCTCTGTACCCGCGAAGCGGGCAAGTTGCTGCAAGATGGCATCGACGAGGTGCGTGAAGCGGTGGATTTCTGCCGCTACTACGCGGTACAGGCCCGCGGCCTGATGGGGCAGGCGACCCTGCTGCCCGGTTACACCGGCGAGCAGAACGAGCTGTTCCTGCAGGGGCGCGGCGTCTTTGTCTGCATCAGCCCGTGGAACTTCCCGCTGGCGATCTTCCTCGGCCAAATCGCTGCGGCGCTGGCCACTGGCAACACCGTCATCGCCAAACCGGCGGAGCAGACCGGTCTTATCGCCCATCTGGCGGTGACTCTGGCCCATCAGGCCGGTATTCCGGGCGACGTGCTGCAGCTGCTGCCCGGTGATGGTGCCACCGTCGGTGCCAAGTTGACGGCGGATCCGCGCATCGGCGGCGTCTGCTTCACCGGCTCCACCGAGACCGCCAAGCTCATCAACATGACCCTGGCCCAGCGCGATGGCGCCATCCTGCCACTCATCGCCGAGACCGGCGGCCAGAACGCCATGATCGTTGATTCCACCGCCCTACCGGAGCAGGTGGTGCGCGACGTGGTGAGCGCCGCCTTCCAGAGCGCCGGTCAGCGCTGCTCGGCCCTGCGGGTGCTCTACCTGCAGGAGGAGATCGCAGAGCGGGTGCTGGAGATCCTCACCGGCGCCATGCAGGAGCTGAAAGTGGGCAACCCGGCCGAGCACAACACCGACGTCGGCCCGGTGATCGATGCCGATGCCAAGGCCGGTCTCGATGCTCACCTCGCCTACATGATCCCGCGTGCTCGCCTGATCGCGCAGGCGCCGATGCCGGCCGCGACCATGGAAGGGCACTTTGTCCAGCCGACCGCGCTGGAGATCGGCTCCATCCGCGAGCTGGCCAAGGAGCAGTTCGGCCCCATCCTGCACGTGGTGCGCTACGCCACCCGGGATCTGGACAAGGTGATCAGCGACATCAACGGCACCGGCTACGGTCTGACGCTGGGGATCCACAGCCGCAACGAATCCCACGCGGAGGAGCTGGCGAGCCGCATCAACGTCGGCAACGTCTACATCAACCGCAACCAGATCGGCGCCATGGTCGGGGTGCAGCCGTTCGGCGGCCAGGGGCTCTCCGGCACCGGCCCCAAGGCGGGTGGCCCCCACTACCTGAGCCGCTTCGTTACCGAGAAGACCCGCACCATCAACACCACGGCGGTGGGCGGTAATGCCTCCCTGCTGGCGATGGGTGATGCCTGACCCGCGTAGATAGAGGCCGGATACGGGATGCCGGATAACAACGGGCCGCCTTCGGGCGGCCTCTTTATTTGCACCATCCGTTTTTTACGAATGGGACAATCGGCCACGGCGGGGTCGTCAGCGACCCGTGCTGGTCGTAAGATGGAAGCCATTCGCGTGGCGTTTGCCCCTTGGCGGGCCCGCCGTAGCCGGGGTTTTGTTTTAACGAGAGTGTTTATCCGATGTCATTAACCGAACAAGCCTGCTGGTTCGTGCTGGGGGGCGATCATCTGGTACTGCTCGATCAGCAGGGAGAGGTGCCACAAGGAAGTAAAGCGTGTCTGCCCGCAGCGCTGGCTGACGCCCATTTCGAGCGTTTTGACGAGTGGCAGGGGCTGCCCTGCTATCTGCTGGATCTGGGGGCTGAGGCCGACACGAGCGCCATGAGCCCGCTGCGCCAGCTGATGGTGGCGGGAGACGAAGAGGGCTTTCGCCTCGCAGGCCGTGCCTGGCAGCTCGTTACCTTCCGCCGCACCCACCGCTTCTGCGGCGAGTGCGGTGCCCCCATGACCCCGAAGGCGGGGGAGTGGGCGCAGGTGTGCCACCTCGGCCACACGGCCTATCCGCGTATCTCCCCCTGCATTATCGTGGCGGTGCGCAAGGGGCCGGAGATCCTCTTGGCGGCCCATCGCCGTCACTATCAGGCGGACGATCCCATGTATACCGTGCTGGCCGGCTTTGTGGAGGCGGGAGAGAACCTCGAGCAGTGCGTGGCGCGGGAGGTGTTCGAGGAGAGCGGCATCCGGGTGCGCAATGTGCGCTATGTGGCGAGCCAGCCCTGGCCCTTCCCCCACAGCCTGATGATGGGCTTTACCGCCGACTACGAGAGCGGCGAAATCCGGGTGCAGGATGACGAACTGGTGGCTGCCGATTTCTTTGCCGCAGACCGGCTGCCCCGTTTGCCGCCCCACGGCACCATTGCCCGACGGCTGATCGAGCGTTCGCTGGCGGGCGAGGGGTAACGAGGCGCTTATCTTTTCGCCAATCTTTTTGCACTTCTTGTTACAAGCGGGGCGGTCAGGTTTGCGCCCCTTCACATCTTTGCAACCGCGCGCCCATTTGCCACGTTTTGGGCAGTCCGCTTGGCTGGGCAAAGTGGTATTATGGCCGCCATTTTATGCGTGATACGAACTCAGGAACTGGGATGAAAGAGCTGAAGAACGATCGATACCTGCGCGCTTTGCTGCGTCAGGACGTGGATATGACCCCGGTATGGATGATGCGCCAGGCTGGCCGTTATCTGCCGGAATACAAGGCGACTCGCGCCCAGGCGGGGGATTTCATGTCCCTGTGCCGCAATGCCGAGCTGGCCTGTGAAGTCACCCTGCAGCCGCTGCGCCGCTACCCGCTCGATGCCGCCATTCTCTTCTCCGACATCCTCACCGTGCCCGATGCCATGGGGCTGGGGCTCTACTTCGAGCAGGGTGAAGGCCCGCGTTTCGAGCGTCCGATCACCTCCATGGCCGACGTGCAGGCGCTGCCTATTCCGGATCCGGAAGATGAGCTGGGCTACGTGATGAACGCGGTGCGCACCATCCGCCGTGAGCTGAAGGGCGAAGTGCCGCTCATCGGCTTCTCCGGCAGTCCATGGACCCTGGCCACCTACATGGTGGAGGGGGGCAGCTCCAAGGCGTTCACCAAGATCAAGCAGATGATGTACGCAGAGCCGCAAACCCTGCACCTGCTGCTCGACAAGCTGGCCGACAGCGTGATTGCTTACCTCAACGCCCAGATCAAGGCGGGTGCGCAGGCTGTCATGGTGTTCGACACCTGGGGCGGCGTGCTCACCCCGCGCGATTACCGCGACTTCTCCCTGCAGTACATGCACAAGATTGTCGATGGCCTGATCCGTGAGCACGACGGTCGCCGTGTGCCGGTCACCCTGTTCACCAAGAACGGCGGTCAGTGGCTGGAGCAGATCGCCGCCACCGGTTGCGATGCGCTGGGTCTGGACTGGACCACCGACATTGCCGACGCCAAGCGTCGGGTCGGCGACAAGGTGGCGCTGCAGGGCAACATGGACCCCTCCATGCTCTACGCCACTCCGGCCCGTATCCGTGAAGAGGTCGCCTCCATTCTGGCCGGTTTCGGCCACGGCAACGGCCACGTCTTCAACCTCGGCCACGGCATCCATCAGGATGTGAACCCGGAGCACGCCGGCGTGTTCGTCAACGCGGTACACGAGCTCTCCGCCCAGTACCACGGCCGCTAAGGCCGGGGCGAGCGAAGAGAAACTGATTGAAATCCGGGGCCGTCAGGCCCCGTTTTACATTGAAATAGGCGCTGCAACGACGAGAGCGTGGCGCCAGTGCAGGAGGCAAGATGAGCAGCAAGTCACTGGATTGGGGTATCGATCTTGGCGGTACCAAGTGTGAATGCGTGGTGCTGGATGGCGACGAGGTGCTGCTGCGCCACCGCATCCCCACCGAGCGGGCGGGCGGTTATGAGCACATGATCGGCCAGATCGCCAAGCTGGTAGCAGAGTGCGCCGAGAAGATTGGCCAGCGCCCAGCCGTGATCGGCATGGGCACGCCGGGGGCGCGGGATCCGCAGACCGGCCTGATGAAGAACTGCAACACCACCGAGCTCAACGGCAAGCCGTTCAAGGAGGATCTGGAGCGCAAACTGGGCGTGCCGGTGCTGATCGCCAACGACGCCAACTGCTTTGCGCTGGCAGAAACCCATCTCGGTGCAGTGCGCCAGCATCATCCCGATGCGAAAGTGGTGTTCGGCATCATCATGGGCACCGGGGTCGGCTCCGGCATCGTCATCAACGGCCAGATCCTCAATGGTCACCACGGCATCGCCGGTGAGTGGGGCCACAACGTGCTTTCCCCTGATGGCCCCGAGTGCTACTGCGGCAAACGTGGCTGCGTCGAGACCCTGATCAGCGGTCCGGCGCTGGAGGCTTGGTACGAGGCCAAGGCTAAGCGGCGCCTCTCGCTTGCCCAAATCGCGGCCGCCACGGCTCACGATCATGTGGCCAAGCTCACCATCGACCGGCTGCACCTGCTGTTTGGTCAGGCGCTGGCCAATGTGGTCAATATTCTCGACCCAGATGTGATCGTCATCGGTGGTGGGGTGGGCAATGTGCAGAGCCTTTACAGCGCCGGACGGCAGACAATTTTGCCCTTCCTCTTTAATCCCCGTTTCAGTGCCCCCATTATTGCTCCTGCCCTTGGCGACAGTGCCGGGGTATTCGGGGCCGCACTGCTGGCCCGTGGTGAATTCAAGGGGGCCCTGCTGTCGTAGCCGGGGCTCCCGGGCGGCCGGTGCGCCGCCCTGTTGCTGGTTCAAGGAAACGGATTCTCGATGATCAAGATTGCCATCAATGGTTACGGGCGGATCGGTCGCAACGTGTTGCGAGCCCTCTATGAAAGCGGGCGCGACAAGACCATCAAGATCGTCGCCATCAACGAGCTGGCGGCCCCCGAGGCCATGGTGCACCTGACCCGTTACGATACCAGTCACGGTCGCTTCCACCATCCGGTGCAACTGGCGGGCAACAGCATGCTGGTGGGGGAGGATCTCATCTCTCTGTTTGCCGAGCGGGATCCGTCAAAGCTGCCGTGGCGGGCGCTGGGAGTCGATGTGGTGCTCGATTGCACCGGGGTATTCGGCTCGCGGGCCGATGCCGAGCTGCATCTGGCGGCGGGGGCGGGCAAGGTGCTCTTCTCCCACCCGGCGGATGCCGATGTGGATGCCACCGTGGTCTACGGGGTCAACCATCATACCCTCACCGGAGCGGAGCGGATCGTCTCCAACGCCTCCTGTACCACCAACTGCGTGGTGCCGGTGATTGAAACATTGCATCGAGAATTCGAGATAAATTGTGGTACTATTACGACAATTCATTCGGCCATGCATGATCAGCAAGTCATCGATGCCTACCACAGTGACTTGCGCCGAACCCGCGCTGCCAGTCAGTCCATCATTCCGGTGGATACCAAGCTGGCAAAGGGGCTGGAGCGCATCCTGCCCCACTTCGCCGGCAAGTTCGAGGCGATCGCGGTGCGGGTGCCGACCATCAATGTAACAGCGATGGATCTGAGTATTACTGTTCGTAAAAAAGTGACAGTTAGTGACGTAAATCAAGCCCTGCAACGGGCATCCAGAGGTACATTACACGGTATTCTGGATTACACGGAAGAACCGCTGGTCTCCGTAGACTTCAATCATGATGCACACTCCTGCATCATTGATGGTACCCAGACCCGGGTGAGCGATGCCAACCTCGTCAAGATGTTGATGTGGTGCGATAACGAATGGGGCTTCGCAAACCGGATGCTGGATACCACCCGGGCCATGATGGCCGCAGGCTGAGCCTGCCCCGGGCGAAAGGTTACTGTTTTTAACATTACCTGGAAAATATAGAGGACTGAATATGTCTGTTATCAAGATGACTGACCTGGATCTGGCGGGTAAACGCGTTCTGATCCGTGCTGACCTGAACGTACCGGTAAAAGACGGCAAGGTCACCTCCGATGCACGTATCGTTGCGACTCTGCCGACCATCAAGCTGGCTCTGGAAAAGGGCGCCAAGCTGATGATCACCTCCCACCTGGGTCGTCCGACCGAGGGTGAATACAACGAAGAATTCTCCCTGGCTCCGGTTGTCAACTATCTGAAAGACGCTCTGTCCTGCCCAGTTCGCCTGGCCAAGGATTACCTGGATGGCGTAGAAGTCGCTGCCGGTGAGCTGGTTGTGCTGGAAAACTGCCGCTTCAACAAAGGCGAGAAGAAGAACACCGAAGAGCTGGCCAAAAAATACGCCGCCCTGTGTGATGTCTTTGTAATGGATGCGTTCGGTACTGCTCACCGCGCCGAAGGTTCCACCTACGGTGTTGCACAATTCGCTCCGGTCGCCTGTGCTGGTCCGCTGCTGGCGGGTGAACTGGAAGCCCTGGGCAAAGCCATGCTGAAGCCCGAGCGCCCGATGGTTGCCATCGTTGGCGGCTCCAAGGTCTCCACCAAGCTGACCGTTCTGGAATCCCTCTCCAAGATCGCTGACCAGCTGGTTGTCGGTGGTGGCATCGCCAACACCTTCATCGCTGCTGCTGGTCACAACGTCGGCAAGTCCCTGTGCGAGCACGACCTGATCGACACCGCCAAGAAACTGGCTGCCGAGACCAACATTCCTGTGACCACCGACGTGGTTGTAGGTGCCGAGTTCTCCGAGTCCACTCCGGCGACCATCAAGTCCGTCTCTGACGTGACCGACGGCGACATGATCTTCGACATCGGCCCGGATTCTGCCAAGGCCCTGGCTGACATCATCATGAACGCCAAGACCATCCTGTGGAACGGTCCGGTCGGTGTGTTCGAGTTCGACCAGTTCGCTGAAGGCACCAAGGTTATCGCTGAAGCCATCGCAGCTTCTCCGGCCTTCTCCATCGCTGGCGGTGGTGACACCCTGGCTGCTATCGACAAGTTCGGCATCGCTGACAAAGTCTCCTACATCTCCACTGGCGGCGGCGCCTTCCTGGAGTTCGTAGAAGGCAAGGTACTGCCGGCTGTTGCGATTCTGGAACAGCGCGCCAAAGCCTAATTGACCCGGAACGGGGGGCAAAAGCCTCCCGTTTCGTTTATCATGTGCCCGCTGTGCCGGTTCATGATGAACCCCCCATTTTTTATTAACGGCATACGAGACAGGACGATTAAACATGTCTAAGAAAATTTTCGACTTCGTAAAACCCGGCGTGATCACTGGTGATGACGTTCAGAAAGTGTTCGCCATCGCTAAAGAGAACGGCTTTGCTCTGCCGGCCGTAAACTGCGTTGGTACCGACTCCGTTAACGCCGTACTGGAAGCTGCCGCCAAGGTTAAAGCGCCGGTTATCGTTCAGTTTTCCAACGGTGGTGCCGTGTTCACTGCCGGTAAGGGTCTGAAGCTGGAAGGTCAGAAAGCTGCCATCCTGGGTGCCATCTCTGGTGCCAAGCACGTTCACGCTGTTGCCGAAGCCTACGGCGTGCCGGTAATCCTGCACACCGACCACGCTGCCAAGAAGCTGCTGCCGTGGATCGACGGTCTGCTGGAAGCGGGCGAGAAGCACTTTGCTGAAACCGGCAAGCCGCTGTTCTCCTCCCACATGCTGGATCTGTCCGAAGAGTCTCTGGAAGAGAACATCGACATCTGCTGCGAGTACCTGACCCGCATGGCCAAGATGAACATGACTCTGGAGCTGGAACTGGGTTGCACCGGTGGCGAAGAAGACGGCGTCGACAACAGCCACATGGATCAGTCCGCTCTGTACACCCAGCCGGAAGATGTTGCTTACGCTTACGAGCGTCTGTCCAAGATCAGCCCGCGTTTCACCATCGCTGCCTCCTTCGGTAACGTACACGGTGTATACAAGCCGGGTAACGTCAAGCTGACCCCGTCCATCCTGGACGCTTCCCAGAAGTACGTTTCCGAGAAGTTCGGCATCCCTGCCAAGTCTCTGGACTTCGTATTCCACGGTGGTTCAGGTTCCACTCTGGAAGAGATCCGCGAGTCCATCTCCTACGGCGTAGTGAAGATGAACATCGACACCGACACCCAGTGGGCAACCTGGGAAGGTCTGCTGAACTTCTACAAGAAGAACGAAGCTTACCTGCAAGGTCAGCTGGGCAACCCGGAAGGCGCCGACAAGCCGAACAAGAAGTACTACGATCCGCGCGTATGGCTGCGTGAAGGTCAGACTTCCATGATCGCTCGTCTGGAGAAAGCATTCTCCGACCTGAACGCCATCGACGTACTGTAATTCGTTACAGCACCTTGATTGCATGAAAAGGCGCCCTTCGGGGCGCCTTTTGCATTTCTGTGATCCGTGGTAGCTGGTTTGCCGTGCCGTAGCTGGGTATTATCGAAACAAGTTTGCTTATTTTATTAAACAATTTGCAACCAAGGCAGGATGCTGAGTATGCAGGCAGGAAAGCACAACGGATATCAGGAGCACGTCGCCTCCTACTACGCGGCCACCCGCAACGACTCGCAACAGTGGCCCGAGCTGGAGGGGGAGCACAAGGCTGACGTCTGCATCATCGGCGGCGGTTTTACCGGTCTCAATACCGCTATCAATCTGGCTGATGCCGGTTACAAGGTCGCCTTGCTGGAAGCCAACCGTATCGGCTGGGGTGCCTCCGGGCGCAACGGCGGCCAGCTTATTCGCGGTATCGGCCATGACACCAGCCAGTTCGCCCGCTGGATTGGTGAGGATGGGGTGCGCGAGCTGGATCTGATGGGGCTGGAGGCGGTGCAGCTGGTGCGCGAGCGGGTTGAGCGCTTCAACATCGAGTGCGATCTCACCTGGGGCTACTGCGACCTCGCCACCCGTCAGCGTCATCTGGCTGGCTTCGAGGAGGATCTCGACCATCTGGCGAGCCTCGGCTATGAGCACGAACTCAAGCTGGTACCGCGGGAAGATATCCATACAGTGGTGGGATCGGATCGCTACATCGGCGGCCTCATCGACATGGGCTCCGGCCACCTGCATCCTCTCAATCTTGCGCTCGGTGAGGCGCGAGCCGCTGCCAGCCTCGGGGTTTCCCTGTTTGAACACTCCAGAGTGACCCATATCGATTACGGCAAGCAGGTCGAGGTGACCACGGCTCATGGCCGGGTCACTGCCGATTATCTGGTGATCGGCTGCAACGCCTATCTCAACGACCTCAATCCGGAGCTGGGGGGGCGGGTGCTACCTGCCGGTTCCTACATCCTCGCCACCGAGGTGCTCGATCGCCGCTTGCGCCAGCGCCTGCTGCCGCAAAACATGGCGGTGTGCGACCAGAATGTTGCCCTCGACTATTACCGCCTCTCCGCCGACGGCCGCCTGCTGTTTGGCGGCGCCTGCAACTACTCGGGAAGGGATCCCCGCGATATCAAGGCCTTTATGTTGCCCAAGCTGCTGCGGGTATTCCCCGAGCTGGCTGGCACCGCCATCGAGTTTCAGTGGGGCGGCATGATCGGGATCGGCGCCAACCGGCTGCCGCAGATTGGCCGCTTGAAGGAATACCCAAACGTGTTCTACGCCCAGGCCTATTCGGGTCACGGCCTCAACGCCACCCATATGGCGGGCAAGCTGGTGGCCGAGGCGATCCGCGGCGAGAGCCGGGGTTTCGATCTCTTTGCCAGCGTGCCCCATATCACCTTCCCCGGCGGCCCGGCGCTGCGCTCCCCGCTGCTGGCACTGGGAATGTTGTGGCACCGGATGAAGGATATCTTCTGACCCCCATTGTCAGCCTGCGCAGTGATGGCTGAACGTGGCCCCTTTTTGCCAACCCCTTGTTTATAGCGGGTTGGCACTATCGTTCCGCCTGATAGACCAAAAGATGCATTCGCGCCAATCTCGTCTGGTTGGCGCTATCTTTTAGGTGTGAGTGCGGTTATCTGCCAAGGGGCAAGAGTTTGTCAGATTGCCGGAATATTTGCCGAAAAAGGGCCAGAGGGCGGGGAGAGGAGGGCCAAGATGGAGATAAATGTGGTCGCGTCAGGCGGGCTCAGCCCGCTGGCGCAACGGCAGGGTTCTCCCGCTGTGCAGGCACAGGAGCGGGCTGCAACTTCACCATCAACGGGCAGTGACAGCCTGGTGCGCGACCTTGGCGCTGTGCTGGATGAACTGGGGCTGTCACCGCAAGGGGAGAGCAGTGGCGGTGGCACTGTTTCAATCAGGGATTCGCTGGAAGCGTTCATCAACACCATGATGGGCTCCCTGCAACAGCAGCAGGAACAACAGCTGGCATTGCAGCAACAACAGCGGCAAGAGCAGGAACAGCGCAAACTCGCCATCGCCGACAGCAGCGAGAACCCGCTCAAGCGGGATCTGGAGCGCCTGCTGGAGACGCTGGATCAGCAGGGCGGACAGGAAAAAGAGAGCGAGCAAGGAGCCGAGCGTGAAGCGGTCAACCCCTTGCAGAGCCAGCTGACCAAGCTGCTGGAGAGCAGTGGTGCGGCAGAGAGCGGGGTCACCCTCAAGGAGGTGCTGTCAGGGTTGGCCAGCAAGCTGCCGAACGAACCTGCCGAGCGAAAAGGGTATCGGGTCGATACCCAAGTTTGAGCTGGTTGGCAACGGCAGTCCCGCCGTTGCATAGACATGAGGGGCTTGTTGCCCTTTATTGCGCCGGTTCCGCCAGCCGCCACCCCTGTTCGTCCTTCATCATCCACACCTCGGCCTCTTGTGGCAGCACCTGGCCTGCCTCGAACTCGCCATATTTACGCTCGAGCTCCATCAGACCCATCTCCTGCTGGAAGGGGCCAACCCGGTCGTAGACCAGATCCTCGTCGTGCAACACCTGCAACTGATCGAGCCCCTGCTTGAAGTGGAGCTGGTAACTCACCTTGACCAGATAGACCCCCTCCATCCGCTCCTCCTTGCCGAGGATGGTGAAGTCGCTGATATCGAACAGGTTGGCGTCTGTCTCGGCCAGTAGCTTGGCGGTGACCTGCTGGCGGATATCCTCTTCACCGGGCCCTGCACTGCAGCCATAAAGCCAGAGGGCTAGCAGGGGGATGAACCACTTTTTCATCAAAACTCCGGACAAGTGCAAAACGAGAGGGGCGATTGTGCCACGCGAATGCGCGGCGGCAAACCTCGGCTCACGGTTCCAGTGAACGTTCCAGCACGATGGCCTCGGCCCGATAACCAGCCAGCTCGCGGCGATAGCACTCGGTGAACCCTCTGCGCAGCCAGAAGGATAGAGCACTCTCATTGCTGGCAATTACTGACAGGCGAAGCCGGGTAGCCCCCCATGAGCTTGCCAGCGTGCAGGCGTGAAGATAGAGCGACTGACCACGGCCACTCCCTTGCCAGGGTTCCCCCACCAGTAACAGACCCAGATAGGCGGTGTCTGGATTGGGGTAGCCGCGCAGCAGATCAATGACAGCGGTGAGTTCTCCCTGCTCCCAGCGGCCGATGAGATGTTTGTCGGAGAGAGGCAGGCCGGATGGGCAGGCGACAAGTTCCTCTTCTCCTGCCTGTGCAGAGAGAGGGTCATTGCTCACCGCCGCCTGATAGGAGGGGGCCTGCTCGAACAGCCGCTGCAAGGCAGGTGCATCGCTTGTCTGCAGCCGACGCAACTCAGTGTGTATCACTTACCATCTCGAGATGTTTGGCAAAGGGGATAGGCCCCATAAAACCGGTGACCCGCTGGCCTGTCAGCTCCTTGCCCTCGCGGTCGAAGAAGATGAGGGTCGGCAGTCCCAGCACATTGAGGCTGTTGAGCAGCTCGACATCGGCATCGTCGTTGGCGGTGACATCCGCCTGCAGCAGCACCATCTGGCCGAAGCGCGCCCTCACCGCCGGGTCGCTGAAGGTCTTGTGCTCGAACTCCTTGCAGGCGACGCACCAGTCGGCGTAGAGGTCGAGCAGCACCGGCTTGCCGCGGGCGGCGGCCAGCTGCACCTTGAGATCATCCAGCGTCTTGACGCGGATAAACCGCGGCGCCGTTTGACTGGCATCCGCCGTGATGGCAGCAGGGGTGGCCGGTTGCAGCAGATCCTTGCCTACGACCACGGCGCTGATCATCGCCAGCAACAGCACGAAGCCGCGCACGCTTTTGGCCACCGAGTGGGGTTGGTGCTGGTTGTGGTGATAGAGATAGCCGCACAGCAGCAGCCCCCAGCCGAGCCAGGTGAGAGTGACAATCTGATCGCTCCAGAGCCGTGACAGCAGCAGGATCGGCACCGCCAGCAGGGCAAAACCAAACAGCTGCTTGATCACATCCATCCAGGCGCCCGCTTTGGGCAGCAGCTTGCCACCCGAGGTGCCGAGCAGCAGCAGCGGCAGGCCCATCCCCAGTGATAGCGCATAGAGCGCCGCCCCGCCGAGCCAGAGATCGCCGCTCTGGGCCACGTAGATCAGCGCCCCCGAGAGCGGCGCCGTGGTGCAGGGGGAGCAGACCAGCCCGGAGATCATCCCCATGATGGCGACCCCGACTACCGAGCCCCCCTGCTGGCGGTTGGAGAGGCCGGAGAGACGGGTTTGCAAACTGCTCGGCAGTTGCAGGGTATAGAGTCCGAACATGGAGAGGGCCAGCAGCACGAACATCACCGATAGGCCGATCAGTACATAGGGGTGTTGCAGCGCCGCCTGGAATTTCAGCCCCGCTGAGGCCACTACCAGCCCCAGCAAGGTGTAGGTGACCGCCATCCCCTGCACATAGACCATGGAGAGCAGGAAGGCGCGACCGGTGGAGAGGCGATGACCGGCGCCGGCGATGATGCCGGTCAGAATGGGATACATGGGGAAGACGCAGGGGGTGAAGGCGAGCCCCAGCCCCAGCGTGAAGAAGGCGACGATGCTGAGCCAAAAACCCTGATTACCGAGGGCGGCGGCCAGCTGATCCTGCTGGCTAACCGGTGCGACGCTTTGTGCCGTATCAGCAGTGGACGCTGTGGTTGCCGTGACCAGCGGGGCCACGTCGATCAGTTTGTCGGTCGGCGGGTAGCAGAGGCCGTCGGTACAGCCCTGATAGCGCACCCGCAGGGTGGCATTTTCCCCCACCTCCTTTAGCGGCACCACGATGCTCACCTGCTGGTAGTAGACCCGGGTCTTGCCGAAGAAGTCATCCTCGTGCTCGGTGCCTTCCGGCAGGGTCGGCTCGCTGAAGGTGAGGTTGTTCCCCTTGAAACGCAGGCTGTGGCGATAGAGGTAGTAATCGTCGGCGATGTGGAGGGTCAGCAGCAGCTGATCGCCGCGCTGTTCGCTCTCGATCTGAAAGGCCTCATCGACCTGCAAAAATTTGGGTTTGGCGTTGGCCTCAATGCCCAGCGAGCTGAGCAGATCGGCGCCGCTGGCGTGGGCAGGGGAGCTGCCCACCGCTGTCATCAACAGGGCACAGAGCAGCAGCAGGGGGGAGAGCAAGCGGGTGAACGTCATGAGGTCTCCCCATTGATCCAGTCGAGATAGGCAGGTAGTCCGGCACTCACCGGCAGGGCCAGCAGCTCGGGCACCTCATAGAGGTGATTGGCTTGAATACATGCCTGCAGCTCGGCAAAGCGCGATTGGCGGGATTTGATGATGAGCTGGATCTCGGTGGCGCGCTCCACCTTGCCTTGCCAACGATAGACGGAGGTGACGCCCGGCAGTTGATTGATGCAGGCGGCCAGCCGCTGGTTCAGCAGCTGTTCGCAGAGAAGGTCGGCACTGGTTTGATCTGGGCAGGTGCAGAGCACCACAATGGCGTCGGTCATAAAGCGGATCTTCACCTCGTTGGGGTAAACCGGGCAGGCGCCCTTGCCGTCTCATCCCTGTTTGCGGATGAGGGTGAAAAAAGCGCCTGAAAATCAGCGGCTACTATACCCCAGAGCCACTTCAAATAGCATCTGTAGCCATTTGTGAGCCAGCGCCAAAAATTTGTGGGGGGCATGAGATAGACGCTGTCATGGGGACAGGGCAGAATGAGCGGGCTTGTTCCCAATTGACGTAAGGAAATGTATGACCCAACAGAATGAGCAGCAGAGAAACCGCATGTTGAGCCTGCTGCGCGAAGGTGAGCGCCGCATGTTGGTTCAATTGGCCGGGCTGCTGCGCACGACCGCCGATGAAATCAATGCCGAGCTGGAGAAAGAGGAGCTGATGGCCACCCTGGAGCAGCCCATCACGGTGGAGTATCTCAACGGCGTGGTGCAGCACCATCTGTTCGAGCGCAAACACAAGGGAGATATGGCGGTTGCCCAGCAGATCCTGAGCGATTATCAGAGCGAACTGGAAGCGCTGCAGGCCGCTCAGGCCCAGCCTGAAGAGGCTGCCGCTGCCGACGAGAGCGGCGAAGAGCTCAAAGCCCAGGCTTGAGCGACGGGCAGGCTTGAATCCTTACCTCTGAATCAGCCGGCCTGCCAGCGCTGACGCCTTTTGCGGCCCCATCATGTCTGCCATGATGGGGCCGTGTCGTTTCTTCTGTAGTCTTTCCTTGTTGACCTTCACGTCTCGGCTTCAGTCCAACTGATTCGTGCCTTAGCGCGCCTCTTGTGGCATGCCGTGCGGCACTTCGCGGGGGATGGGGAACACCTTGTCATAGCCCCAGTTGTAGACGAAGGCATAGATCAGGTAGAAGACGACGAAGCCCAGGTCCAGCACCAGCGCCTCCAGCATGCTGACGCTCAGCCACCAGGACATGACCGGCAGCGCGACGATCAGCAGACCGCCCTCAAAGCCGAAGGTATGCAGCACCCGTTGCCACAGGGTTTTGTGGGTATGGCCCTGATATTTGAGCAGCAGCTTGTCGACCCCGATGTTGTAGATGTAGTTCCAGACCGTGGCCAGCACCGAGAAGAACAGTGCCAGCGGGCCCATATGGTTTAGCCCGACCCCGGTAACCCAGCTGGCCAGCGGGGCGGCAATCAGCAGGCCAATGAATTCAAAGCCAATGGCATGGCGCAGGCGATCGTTACGGGTACGCATAAGTCACTCTCTCAATCAGATTTATTCACGGATTGCTGGTTAATCTATAGAACTTTAGCGATAGATTCATGTTGGTATCCATCGCTAAAATAGATGGATGAGAGGGCTTGCCGGAGGGCCATAAGATGACGCCATCACTGGAACAACTGAGGATCTTGCTGGCTGCCGCCGAAACCGGCTCGTTTTCCGCTGCCGCCCGCAAGCTGGGCAAGGCGCAGTCGGTGGTGAGCAGCGCCATCGCCAATCTGGAGATCGATCTGGCGCTCACCCTGTTTGACCGCAGCGGCCGCTATCCGCAGCTGACGGAGGCGGGGGCCCGCATGGTGCAGGAGGCGGGGATCCTGCTGGCGCAGAGTGAACGGTTGCAGTCCATTGCCGGGGAGCTGGCGGCCGGGGTGGAGACGCGCCTCACTCTGGCCATCGATGATGACTCCCACCTCCCCTGGCTCGGCACCCTGCTGGAGGAGTTCGCCACTCGCTACCCGACCGTGGAGCTGGAGCTGCTCTTCCCGCTGATGGAAGATGTGACCGAGATGCTGGTGACCGGCCGGGCCCAGCTCGGCATCAGCTATCAGAAGGTGCATCCGCAGCGGGAGATTGTTGCCCATTCGCTGGGGGAGGTGACCATGCCGCTGGTGGTATCACCGGATCATCCGCTGGCCCGCAAGCAGCCGCTGCGGGAGGTCGATCTGCAGGGGGCACGTCAGCTGATGGTGACCGGCCGACGGGAAGGGAGCGAGCGTCAGCGTTTTCGCATCTCGGCTCAGGTGTGGTGGGTCGAGGGGGATCTCGGGGTGCTGGAGCTGGTCAAGCGGGGCCTTGGCTGGTCCGCCATTCCGGAATTTCTGCTGCATCAACCGCTGAAGCGGGGCGAGGTGGTGGTGCTGGAGCCGGACTTTATCGCCAGCCACGCGCTGGCGCTGGAGTTGCAGTGGCATCGCGCCCGCCCGCTGGGGCAGGCGGGGCGCTGGCTGAAGGAGGCACTGCTGGCGCGCGTGCCTCGCTAGCCGACCTTACTCGGTCAGGGCGTAAGGCAGGGGTTGCAGGGTGAGGCGGGAGCCTTCGTCCTGCTTGAGGCGGAATTGGGCGTCAGCCTCGGTATCTTTCGGCAGTACGGCGGTGAGCCACACCTGCCCGGCCTGTTGCCAGGCGTTGAGCACCATGCCGCTGCGGCGCCAGTTGTCACCCAGTTGCAGCTCCAGGGTATCGCCCGCATTGACCGGCTCACTGGCACTGCCCGCCAGCAGGAACAGGGCGCGGTTGTTGGCGCCGCGATACTTGGCGCGGGCCACCGTCTCCTGCCCCATGTAGCAGCCCTTGTTGAAGCTGATGCCGTCCAGTGCCTGCAGGTTGAGCATCTGCGGGATGAACTCCCCCTGATGCACCGCTTCCATGTGTGGCAGGCCCGCCTTGATCTCGAGCCCCCACCAGAGTGACTCGTCACCTTGCGGCAGGGCGTCGGCTTGCTGATTGCTTACCAGCAGCCAGCGATCCTGTTCAATCTTCACCGCCATGCCGCCGTCGATAAGACCGCTCTGCAGAAGGCCAAACTGCTCGGCGATCCACCCATCGCTGCCCGTACCGGCGATCCCGGTGGCGTGACGCTCATCGGCGGCGATCTCGACCTTGGAGAAGACGGCAAATTTCTGCAGCTCCGGCAGCTGACGTTCCAACACTGAAGGGCTGGTCAGCAGCAGCAGGCTGTCGTCGAGGCAGAGCAGGCGGAAATTGCTCCACAGCTTGCCCTTGGGATCACAGTGGCCACCCGGGGTCTGTTGCCCCGGTTGCAGGGCGTTGACATCACAGGTGACCTGACCTTGCAGATATTTGGCGCGATCCTGGCCGCTGATACGGGTGATGGCCAGCTTGGTCAGGGGGAAGCGGGTCGGCTCGGCAGGAAAAACAGGTGGTTGCAGGCTCACGATGGTATTCCAGAGAGAAAGTATGTGAGCTGCATGGTAAAGACGTAACTAATGTTTGTCAGCCGGAAAATCCAGCTGGTACCATCCCCCGGTCTTTGTAAGGAGAGTGCCATGTTGAGCCCAGTTGAAAAATCCCGCCTGAAGTGGGCCTGCCGTCGCGGTATGCTCGAGCTGGATGTGATCTTTATGCCCTTTTTCGAACACGAGTTCGACGCCCTGAGCGAAGCCGATCAGCAGACCTTTATCCGCCTGCTGGCGAGCGACGATCCGGATCTGTTCAAATGGTGCATGGGGCATGGCGTCCCTGCCGATCCCGCATTTGCCGCCATGATCCCGATGATCCTGGAGCGCAATCAGGCGCGCCACGACCGCCAGGGGTAATCCTGTGGAGCGGGTGATCATGACGGTTCACCCCTCCCGCCATCAGCAATGTTTGCTGGTGGCCCTCTTTCTGTTGCTGCTCTGGCCGGTGGCTGGCCTGATTGCCGGTTGGCAGTGGGCGCTGTTGCTGCCCGTCTGGCTGGCGGCGCTCTGGTTGAGCTGGCGGGCGCTCGCCGAGCCCCCGTTCGAGCTTGTCTGGGATGGTCAGTGGCTACAGTGGCAAGGTTGCCGCTATCAGCTCGGCAAGAAAAGCCGCATTTTGCCCGGCGTGCTCAGGCTGGCGCTTTGCCCCGAGCCGGAAGGCTCTGAATCGGCGTCGCCACGGCAACTGTGGCTCTTCTCCGACGCCCTTCCCCCCGAACATTACCGCCTGCTGGCGCGAGCCATCCACTTTCTGCCGTCCCGGCGCTGACGCCTGCTTTCCGTGATGACCATGCGCTGATTTATCGCGATAAGCTGTTGCCATGTGGCTGGCGGCACTCTTTTTGTGGCTGAAAAGCGGTTGAAAACAAGTGACCCCGCCGGGGCGGGGTCACTGATAGCTGCAACGCTTGGCAGGAAGGAGGATTAATCCCGCTCCGGAGTTAGCACTGTCGGTTTGGAGTCCGGCAGCATATCCGGATAATCCAGGTTGTAGTGCAGGCCACGAGACTCCTTGCGCTGCAGGGCGCAGTTGACGATAAGTTCGGCCACCTGCAGCAGGTTGCGCAGCTCCAGCAGGTTGTTGGAGACGCGGAAGTTGGCGTAGTACTCCTGCACCTCCTGCTTGAGCAGGTCGATGCGGCGCTTGGCGCGGGCCAGGCGTTTGTTGGTACGCACTATCCCCACGTAGTCCCACATCATCAGCCTCAGCTCGTGCCAGTTGTGCTGGATCACCACCAGTTCGTCGGAATCTTCCACTTTGCTCTCGTCCCATACCGGCAGGCGCGGCGGCTCCACGCTCATCGGCAGCTTGGCCAGAATGTCGGCCCCCGCCTGATGGGCATAGACCACGCATTCCAGCAGGGAGTTGGAGGCCATGCGGTTGGCGCCGTGCAGACCGGTGTAGGTCACTTCGCCGATGGCATAGAGGCCGGGGATATCGGTCTGGCCGTTGTTGTCGATCATCACGCCGCCACAGGTGTAGTGGGCGGCCGGCACGATGGGCATCGGCTCCCTGGTGATGTCGATGCCGACCGCGAGGCAGCGCTCATAAATGGTCGGGAAGTGCTTGATGATGAAATCGGCCGGTTTGTGGCTGATATCCAGATACATGCAGTCGGCGCCGAGTCGCTTCATCTCGTGGTCGATGGCGCGGGCGACGATATCGCGCGGAGCCAGCTCGGCCCGCTCGTCAAACTCCGGCATAAAGCGGCTGCCGTCCGGGCGGCGCAGATAGGCCCCCTCGCCACGCAGCGCTTCGGTCAGCAGGAAGTTGGGGTCGTCCGGGTGGAACAGGCTGGTGGGGTGGAACTGGTTGAACTCCAGGTTCGCCACCCGGCAACCGGCCCGCCATGCCATGGCGATGCCATCGCCAGAGCTTACATCCGGGTTGGAAGTGTACTGGTAGACCTTGGAGGCGCCACCGGTGGCCAGCGCCACGAAACGGGCGCGGATCACCTCGACCTGCTCGGCGTTGCGGTTCCAGACGTAGGCCCCCAGTACCTTGTTGCCCGGCAGGTTGAGCTTGCGGGTGGTGATGAGGTCGACCGCGTTGAAGCGCTCCATCAGCTGGATATTGGGGTGGGCGCGCACCTGATCGATCAGGGTGAGCTGCACCGCCTTGCCGGTGGCATCCGCCGCGTGGAAGATGCGGCGATGGCTGTGGCCCCCTTCCCGGGTGAGGTGGTACTGAGACTCGCCGTCGGCGTTCTCCTCCTGATCGAAGGGGACCCCTTGCTGAATGAGCCACTGGATGGATTCGCGGGCGTGGCGGGCGGTGAACTCGACTACTGCCGGGTCACACAACCCGGCGCCCGCGTTGAGCGTGTCGCTCACGTGGGATTCGATGCTGTCGGTTTCGTCGAAAACGGCAGCGATGCCTCCTTGCGCATAGAAAGTGGCCCCTTCACTGATGGGCCCCTTGCTCAGAACCAGGACTTTGGCGTGGTCTGCCAATCGCAACGCGAGGGACAAACCAGCGGCACCGCTGCCAATGATCAGTACATCGCAAAGGTATTCAACACTTGCTTTCATAAGTATCATTGGCCTGGATTAAGAACTGGCACCATGGTAGCCCAAGCGAGGGCGAGGATGCAGCCTGCATCACATTTTTTTCAATTGAAGCGAACTTTCTCTGATTCTCCCTGTCTGAACTTGTGCGCTTAGGAAGGGCCGGAAAAGAAAAACGATAACCTGATGGGGGTTTTACGGCTCTGATGAGCGACCAGAATCTACTGGACGAACAGCTGGTTGAACGGGTCCAGCGCGGCGATAAAGCAGCTTTCAACCTGTTGGTAAAAAAATACCAGCATAAGGTGGTCAACCTGGTTGCCAGGTATGTCAACAATCCCGGTGATGTGCCCGATGTGGCGCAAGAGGCCTTTATAAAAGCCTACCGTGCATTGCCGACATTCCGTGGCGAAAGTGCTTTTTACACCTGGTTGTACCGAATTGCCGTGAACACGGCGAAGAATTATCTCACCTCCCAGGGGCGCAGGCCGCCCAGCAGTGATGTGGAGGCTGACGAAGCGGAGTCTTATGGTGGTGGTGAAGCCTTGCAAGAGGTCTCAACCCCCGAAAACCTGGCGCTGACTGACGAGATCAAACGCACCGTGTTTTCAGCCATAGAGGCATTGCCGGAAGACCTGAGGACAGCTATCACCCTCCGCGAACTGGAAGGGCTGAGCTACGAAGAGATTGCCGAAATCATGGATTGCCCAGTGGGTACGGTCAGATCCCGTATCTTCCGGGCGAGGGAAGCAATCGATAAAAAGCTGCAACCTCTGATCGAGAATTAACTGGGGAAAGACGGGTTAACTTATGGCAAATAAAGAGCAAATCTCTGCCCTGATGGATGGTGACCTGAGTGACGCAGAGGTACTGAACGAGCTGGAGATGGACTCCGACTTGCAAGATACCTGGGGTCGTTACCACCTGATCGGCGATGCCATGCGGGGTGACCTGCCGGTCAATCTGCAACTGGATCTCAGTGACAGCATTATGGCTGCGCTGGAGGATGAGCCCACCATACTGGCACCCAAGCCGGTCGAGACGGCTCCCGTGCTGCAACCTGTCGTTGCACCGGTCAAGACAGATGCCAATGTGGTTCCGTTGTTCCGCCGTGTCGGTCAGCAGCTGGGTCAATATGCCATTGCGGCATCCGTGGCCGCTGCCGTTATCTTCGGGGTGCAGCAGTATCAGGGGCATGATGGCGTTCCGGCCAATCCGGTGCTCAATACCATTCCAATCGGTGGCAGTGCGGCGCCTGTGAGTGTTCACTATCCGCAACAGGAGGGTGCCCGTGCCCGTCAGCAGGGGCTGACCGAACAGCAGATGCAGGAGCAGCGGGAGCGGATCAACGCCTTCCTGCGTGACCACCAGTTGCAGCAGCGCCTGTTGCAAGACAGACAGATCCAACAATAACGAATTGTCAGGGATACAAACGTGCGCCAGTCCAGCCGTATTTTGCTGGCCTCTCTCCTGCTGATCAGTGCCAAGGCCTCGGCCGACGATAAGTCGGCCGAGGCCTTGTTGCAGCAGATGCAGAGTGCCGTGCAGCAACAGAATTTCGAGTTGTCCATGGTCAAGGCCCGTCAGGGGCGTCTTGAACCGATCCGGATCAGCCATGCCGTGATCAATGGCAAGGAAGTGGCCCACCTCAGTTACCTCGACGGCAAGGCGATCGAGTATCTCCAGCGCCAGAACGAATACACCTTCTTTGAAAACAGCCACGATCCCTACACCCTGAAGGATGCCCGCTTCCCCGGCATCTGGTCGACCCTGGTGAAGATGCCGCTGGCGCAGGTGCTGGAGAGCTATGATCCAGTGCTGGCTGGTCGCAGCCGGGTCGCCGGTGTGGTGGCACAGGTGGTGAGGCTGGTGCCTAAAGAGGCCGATAAATATGGTTTCGTGCTCTGGATTGACGAGCAGAGCCACTTGCTGTTGCGGATCGACATGGTCGAGCGGGAAGGCAATCTGGTGGAGCAGGTACTTGGTGTCGAACTGGATCTGCAGAGCAAACCAGCCCCCTGGCTGGTGAAGCTGGCCAACAGCAAGCAGCCTCCGGCGCTGGCGCTGGAGGATGCTTATCCGGCGCCGCAACAGCAGTTGAACTGGCAGATCACCTGGTTGCCCGATGGCTTCAAGGTGCTGTCGCAAGACCGGCACCAGCTGGTGACCACCAGTATGCCGGTGGATTACATGATGCTCTCCGATGGGCTGGTGGATCTCTCGGTCTACGTCTCCCGGGTGGATCCCAAGCAGGCGGTGCGCCAGCAGCTGATCCGCCAGGGGGCGACTTCGCTGGTGAGCTATGTCAACGAGGTGGGGGTCGAGATCACCGTGGTCGGTGAGGTGCCTGCCGAGACTGCCAAGCGCATCGCCGAGTCGGTCCAGCCGCTGGCCCGCAACGAAGCGGTGCAGTAACGGGGGATGCGGGGTTCTTCCCCGCTTGCCGAGCGTGGCGAGTCGTGGTCAGATCCCCTGATTGTGTGAACCCGAGGTGTTGCCGTGAATGAGATGAGTGAAGAGCTGGCGACCGTGGTGGCCATTGAGGGTGACCATGCCTGGGTGGAGTGCGAACGGCGCTCTGCCTGCAGTGGTTGTCAGCAGCAATCCAGTTGCGGTACCGGCACCGTGGCGAAGGCGTTTCCCCTGAAAGCTCCCCGCTTGCGGGTCAGGCTGACCGCCGAGGTGTGGGTTGGCCAGCAAGTGAGGCTCGGTATCCCGCAGGAGAGTCTGCTGCGCGGGGCTGCGCTGGTCTATGTGTTGCCGCTGTTTTGCCTGCTGGCTGGCGCCTTGCTGGGGCAGCTCTGGCTGGCGCCGCTGCTCTCGGGCGGGGAGGGGATCACCATCCTCTGCTGCCTGCTGGGGGGCATGCTGGGCTTTTTACTGGTTCGTTACTTTTCCAACCGCCTGGATCAGGGGCGTTACGGCCCGCAGATGCTCGGCGTTGTCGTCCCTGTCCGCATCCTCCCCTGACTGAACAGGCGCTATTTCACTGGCGCTGGCGACTAAAGAATGGCCGTCAGCCGGGTTATCCAGTAAAATCGCGCCTCCATAACTGACCTTAACTAATTTTGAGTGACTCTTGCTCGATGAAACACATTCGTAACTTTTCGATTATTGCGCACATCGACCACGGTAAATCGACCCTGTCGGACCGTCTGATCCAGACTTGCGGTGGCTTGTCCGACCGCGAGATGCAGGCTCAGGTGCTTGACTCCATGGATCTGGAGCGCGAGCGCGGCATTACCATCAAAGCACAGAGTGTGACCCTGAACTACCAGGCACAAGACGGTAACACCTACCAGCTGAACTTTATCGACACCCCGGGCCACGTGGATTTCTCCTACGAGGTCTCCCGCTCTTTGGCGGCCTGTGAAGGGGCGCTGCTGGTGGTGGATGCCGGCCAGGGGGTTGAGGCACAGACTCTGGCCAACTGCTATACCGCCATGGAAATGGATCTGGAAGTGGTGCCGGTGCTGAACAAGATTGACCTGCCGGCTGCAGAGCCGGAGCGGGTTGCCGAGGAGATCGAAGACATCGTCGGTATCGACGCGGTTGATGCAGTGCGCTGCTCCGCCAAGACTGGTCTGGGTGTTGATCTGGTGCTGGAAGAGATCGTCGCCAAGATCCCGGCACCGGAAGGTGACCCGGATGCCCCACTGCAGGCGCTGATCATCGACTCCTGGTTCGACTCCTATCTGGGCGTTGTCTCTTTGGTGCGGATCAAGAACGGTTCCCTGAAGAAGAACGACAAGATCAAGGTGATGAGCACCGGTCAGGTGTGGGGTGTCGATCGTATCGGTATCTTCACGCCCAAGCAGGTGGATACCCAGGGTCTGGGTTGCGGCGAGGTAGGTTGGGTTGTCTGCGGTATCAAGGACATCCACGGCGCGCCGGTGGGCGATACCCTGACTCAGGCCAAGAACGGTGCCGACAAGGCGCTGGCTGGCTTCAAGAAGGTGAAGCCGCAGGTTTATGCGGGTCTGTTCCCCATCTCCAGCGATGACTACGAGTCGTTCCGTGACGCCCTCGACAAGCTCTCCCTGAACGATGCCTCCCTGTTCTTCGAACCGGAGAGCTCCACTGCGCTGGGCTTCGGCTTCCGTTGTGGCTTCCTCGGCATGCTGCACATGGAGATCATTCAGGAGCGTCTGGAGCGTGAATACGATCTGGATCTGATCACCACGGCGCCGACCGTAGTGTACGAGATCGAGCTGACCGACGGCTCCACTATCCATATCGACAGCCCGGCCCAGATGCCCGCCATCACCAGCATCAAGGAGATGCGCGAGCCGATCGCCGAGTGTCATATCCTGCTGCCGCAGGAGTACATGGGCAACGTGATCACCCTCTGTATCGAGAAGCGTGGCGTGCAGACCAACATGGTCTACCACGGCAAGCAGGTGGCGCTGACCTATGAAATCCCGATGGCGGAAGTGGTGCTCGACTTCTTCGACCGTCTGAAATCCACCAGTCGCGGTTACGCCTCGCTGGACTACGGCTTCAAGCGTTTCGAAACCTCCGACATGGTCCGTTTGGATATCATGATCAACGGTGAGCGCGTCGATGCCCTGGCCATCATCACCCACAAGGACAACGCCCAGTATCGCGGTCGTCAGGTGGTGGAGAAGATGCGCGAGCTGATCCCGCGCCAGATGTTCGATATCGCCATTCAGGCGGCCATCGGCAACCAGATCATCGCACGCAGCACCGTCAAGGCTCTGCGTAAAGACGTAACCGCCAAGTGCTACGGTGGTGACGTGAGTCGTAAGAAGAAACTGCTGAACAAGCAGAAAGAAGGTAAGAAGCGGATGAAGTCCCTCGGCCGTGTCGACGTGCCGCAGGAAGCCTTCCTCGCGATTCTCCACGTCGGAAAGGATTAATAGATGGCAAGCACGTTTTCCCTGATCCTGGTGGTGGTCTGCGCGATCACCGGTGTTATCTGGTGTCTGGACAAGATGATTTGGTCCAAGCAGCGCGCCGCCAAGATTGCCGTGGCTCGTGCCCATGGCGGTGCCCACCTGGATGAGAAGACCCTGGCCAAGGTGGCCCCCGTGCCGGTCTGGATTGAGCAGACCGCCGGGGTCTTCCCGGTCATCACCTTTGTGCTGATCCTGCGTTCGTTCATTTTTGAACCGTTCCAGATCCCGTCAGGTTCCATGATGCCCACCCTGCTGGTGGGCGACTTCATCCTAGTGGAAAAATTTGCCTATGGTCTGCGGGACCCGGTGACCAACACCAAGTTCCTCGAGACTGGCGAGCCCAAGCGTGGCGACGTGGTGGTGTTCAAGTATCCCCTTGAACCGCGCGTTGACTACATCAAGCGGGTGGTCGGCATGCCGGGTGATCGGGTTATCTATCGCAACAAGGAGCTGATGATCCGGCCCAAGTGCGAGGAGCAGGAAGGGAAAACGTGCCCGGGCTTCAAGAAGCTCGACGTCAAGTTTGAACAAAGAGGCGAATTTACCCAGATGGGGATCCCCCTTGACCGCTATACCGAGCAGTTGGGTGATGTCTCCCACGAGACCCTGCGCAATCCACTGATGCCCGACATGGTTGGCCGTTACTATCGCCAGCCCGGCACCTACCCCGACGAGTGGGTGGTACCGGAAGGCCAGTATTTCGTGATGGGCGACAACCGCGACAACAGCACCGACAGCCGCTTTTGGGGCTTTGTGCCCGAGCAGAATCTGGTCGGCAAGGCGGTCGCTATCTGGATAAGTTTTGAATTCGAGCGCGAAGAAGGCTCCCTGCTGCCAAGTTGGGTACCGACAGGTGTGCGCTTCAACCGCATTGGCGGAATCAAGTAAATGAATATCAAGATGAACAGACTGCAGTCCCGTCTCGGGCATGTCTTTGCGGATCTGGAACTGCTGACCCGCGCGCTGACTCACCGCAGCGCCGGCTCCCGTCACAATGAACGACTGGAATTTCTGGGTGACTCGATTTTGAGTCTGGTGATTGCCGACGATCTCTTCCACCGCTTCCCGCAAGCGGCGGAAGGGGATCTCAGCCGGATGCGCGCCACCCTGGTGCGCGAGAAGACCCTGGCCGAACTGGGCCGGGAGTTTGATCTCGGGGATCACCTGATCCTCGGTCCCGGCGAACTCAAGAGCGGCGGTTTTCGCCGCGAATCCATTCTGGCCGATACGGTCGAGGCGGTGATCGGTGCCGTCTATCTGGATACCAATCTTGAGACGGTGCGGACACTGCTGCTGAGCTGGTACGCCAGCCGCCTGGAAGAGATCAAGCCGGGCATCGAGCAGAAAGATCCCAAGACCCGTCTGCAAGAAATTTTGCAGGGAAGCCGCAAATCCCTGCCGACCTACACTGTGACCAACGTCAAGGGCGAGGCACACAACCAGGAGTTCACCGTCCAGTGTGACGTGGAAGGTCTGGATGGTCCCCTCGTCGGGGTCGGCACCAGCCGTCGCAAGGCCGAACAGGCCGCGGCGCAGCAAGCATTGGAAAAACTGTCATGACAGATACCACCTACTGCGGCTTTGTCGCCATCGTGGGCCGCCCGAACGTGGGCAAGTCCACCCTGCTCAACAAGCTGCTTGGCCAGAAGGTCAGCATTACCTCGAAGAAGCCCCAGACCACCCGTCACCGGATTTTGGGGATCGACACCGAGGAGAACTACCAGACCATCTATGTAGATACCCCGGGTCTGCACATTGAAGAGAAACGGGCCATCAACCGTCTGATGAACCGTGCCGCCACCAGTTCGCTGGGTGATGTGGCCATGGTGGTGTTCATGGTCGACGGTACCCACTGGACCAAAGACGACGAGATGGTGCTGGGCAAGCTGCGCAATCTCAAGTGCCCTGTGGTGCTGGCGGTCAACAAGATCGACAACGTCAAAGAGAAAGAAGATCTGCTGCCCCACCTCGAGTGGCTGGGCCAACAGATGAACTTCGCCCATATTCTGCCCATCAGTGCCGAAAAGGGCACCAACGTGGAGAAGATCCGCGAGTGGGCCAAGGATCTGCTGCCGGAAAACGTCCACTTCTTCCCGGAAGATTACGTGACTGACCGCTCCTCCCGCTTTATGGCCTCCGAAATCATCCGCGAGAAGCTGATGCGCTTCACCGGTGAGGAGCTGCCCTACTCGGTGACGGTGGAGATCGAGCGCTTCAAGGTGGAAGAGAACGGCCTCTACCACATCCACGGCCTGATCCTGGTCGAGCGCGATGGCCAGAAGAAGAT
Organism: Aeromonas sp. s7(2024); assembly: GCF_040907825.1. Lineage (NCBI taxonomy): Bacteria > Pseudomonadati > Pseudomonadota > Gammaproteobacteria > Aeromonadales > Aeromonadaceae > Aeromonas > Aeromonas sp. s7(2024). The sequence goes on along the minus strand of NZ_JBFOCM010000033.1, from coordinate 9,150 downwards.
GGTCATCGGCAACAAGGGCGAGAAGATCAAGACCATAGGCACCGAAGCGCGCCTCGATATGGAACGTCTGTTCCAGAACAAGGTGCACCTCGAGCTGTGGGTCAAGGTCAAATCCGGTTGGGCTGACGATGAGCGCGCCCTGCGCAGCCTCGGGTATGGCGACGACTGATTGCTGACCCCGGCTTTCGTCATCCACAGTCGGCCCTATCGGGAGACCAGCCAGCTGGTCGAGGTCTTCACCCAGGATAGTGGCCGATTTACTCTGGTGGCTCGCGGTTCTCGCGGGCCACGCTCCCCTCTCAAGGGGCTGCTGCAACCCTTTACCCTGCTCACCATCGCCTGGCGCGGCAAGGGGGATCTCAAGAACCTCACCCAAGTCGAATGCCCGGATCACTCCCTGCGTCTCGGTGGCGATCGCCTCTTCTACGGCCTCTATCTCAACGAGTTGGTCTACTACCTGCTGGAAGCGCACACCCCGTTCCCCGAAGTATTCGACGCCTATGCTCGTGCCATCATGGCGCTGGCCGACGGCGAGACGCCGGAGCTGCCGCTGCGTCGCTTCGAGTTCCTGCTGTTGCAGGCGCTCGGTTATGCGGTGGATTTCGAATACACGGCGGACGACGAGTCGCCCATCGAGCCGACCCTGCTCTATGGCTTCGAGCGTGAATTGGGCTTTGTTGCTTGCGAGCGGGCGCCGGATCCCCGTACCCTGTTTCTCGGTGCCCACCTGCTCGCCTTTGCCGAGGGACGTTTCGATACCCCTCCCTTGCTGCAGGCGGCCAAACGTTTCAGCCGATTGGCACTGCAACCCTATCTGGGCAAGCGCCAGCTAAAGAGCCGGGAGCTGTTTTTAAAACGCAAAGCCAGTATGCAAGGCTGACACAGATTACAGACATACGGATATTGGCGCGGTGTGATTCGCTGACCGCGCAGTCAACAGATGAAGCCTTTCAAGGAGTTCTCAATGAGTGAAATCTATCTGGGTGTGAACATCGACCATATCGCCACCCTGCGCAACGCCCGTGGCACCCAGTATCCTGATCCGGTACAGGCCGCGTTCGTGGCCGAGCAGGCCGGGGCCGATGGCATTACCGTGCATCTGCGTGAAGATCGCCGCCACATCACCGACCGCGATGTGGAGATCCTGCGCCAGACTATCCAGACCAGAATGAACCTGGAGATGGCTGTGACCGAAGAGATGATCGGCATCGCCTGCCGCATCAAGCCCCACTTCGTCTGTCTGGTGCCGGAGAAGCGCACCGAAGTGACCACTGAGGGCGGTCTGGACGTGGCCGGTCAGCTGGCCAAGGTGACTGACGCTGTTGCCCGTCTCTCCGCTGTGGGGGCCCAGGTTTCGCTCTTTATCGATGCCGATCCCATCCAGATCGATGCGGCTGCCGAGAGTGGCGCCCCCTTTATCGAGATCCATACCGGCCGTTACGCCGATGCCACCACCGATGCCGAGCGTAACGCCGAGTTCAAGCGCATCGCCGCCGGTGCCTCCTATGCCGCTGGCAAGGGCTTGAAGGTCAATGCCGGTCACGGCCTGCACTACCACAACGTCAAGGCCATCGCCGCCATCCCCGAGCTCTATGAGCTCAACATCGGCCACGCCATCATCGGCCGCGCCGCCTTCGATGGCCTGGCCAAGGCCGTGAGCGATATGCGCCTGCTGATGCAGGAAGCCCGTCAGGGGATCTGAGTTGCAAAATAGGCCCGCGGCCTGAGACTGGCCGCTAGAAATAACAAGGGACGCCACGGCGTCCTTTGTTATTTCAGGTGTTGTTCAAGTGAGGACAATGGGCTGGCGGCCACCGAGCTGTAATAACCCAGCACAATCGGCTATAAGCAGTTGATGTCAAAAGGGTTACACTGGTTGACCCTGTGAGTTGGACGAGATTGTTATGGATCATCCCCTGTACCACCCCGATATCACCGAACTTGAACCTGTCGCCCGCGCGGCGGGGGCGGCCATCATGGCCATCTACAGCCAGCCCTTCGCTGTGGAGTACAAGAGCGACGAGAGTCCGCTGACCGCGGCCGACAAGGGGGCTCATGAGGTGATAGTGCAGGCGTTGGCACGGCTGACTCCTGATATCCCTGTGCTGTCGGAGGAGTCAGGGCCCGAGGTGATGGCGGTGCGTCATTGCTGGTCCCGCTACTGGCTGGTGGATCCCCTCGATGGCACCAAGGAGTTTGTCTCCCGCAACGGTGAGTTCACCGTCAATATCGCGCTGATTGAAGAGGGGGCACCGCGCTGGGGGCTAGTCTATGCCCCTGTGCTGGACAAGCTCTGGTATGGCGGAAAGGGTCTCGGTGCCTGGCGCATCGCCGATGGCAAGCGCGAGCCTATCCAGACCCGGCCTCATCGTGAAGGCGAGGCGTGGCGAGTGGTGGGCAGTCGCAACCACCTGTCGCAGGAGACCCTCGATTTCTTGGCTCCTTTTGGCGAGCTCGAGCTGGTCTCCATGGGCAGCTCCCTCAAGTTCTGCATCATTGCCGAGGGGGGGGCCGAGCTCTATCCGCGCCTCGCCCCCACCTGCGAGTGGGATACCGGCGCTGCGCAGGCGGTGCTGGAGGGGGCCGGTGGCAGCGTCACCCAACTCGATGGCTCGTCCCTTGTCTACAACAAGCCCGATATTCTCAACCCCTGGTTTGTCGCCAGGGCGTAAGCCTGATGTCGGGATGCAAAAAGGCCGGACTGGAGTGAACTTCCAGTCCGGCCTTTTTTATTTCGCTATGCGCTTCGGGTCAGAAGACCTTTTTGAACGGCTTGATGGTCACTTTGGCATAGACGCCAGCTGCCACATAGGGATCGGCATCGGCCCAGGCTTGGGCATCCGCCAGCGAGGCAAACTCGGCGATGACGGTGCTGCCGGTAAAACCTGCATCGGCCGGATCCTCGGCATCGATGGCCGGGTTGGGGCCGGCGGTCAGCAGGCGACCCTCATCCTGCAGGGCTTGCAGTCGGGCCAGATGGGCAGGGCGAACCTGCTTGCGCAGTGGCAGGCTATCGGGGACATCTTCGGAGTAGATGAGATACCACATGAGAGGATCCTTTTCTGATGAGGGTTATTCTTTGGGTTCGTCTTTTTGCTGGGACAACTGCTCGGCAGGGATGTGGCGATAGAGATAGACGCCGCTCAGCAGGGTAAAGACCAGCGTCATCCCCAGCAGACCGAACACCTTGAAGTTGACCCACATCTCTTGCGGCAGGTTGAACGCCACGTAGAGGTTGAGCAGGCCACAGACGGTAAAGAAGCCGACCCAGCCGAGATTGACCTTGTCCCAGACTGCATCGGGTGCTTGCAGCTCCTTGGCCAGCATCTGTTTGATCAGATTCTTGCCAAAGCCGTAGCGGCTGATAAGCAGACCCAGTGCGAACAGCACGTTGATGACAGTCACTTTCCACTTGATAAAGGTGTCATCGTGGAAGAAGACGGTGAGGCCGCCGAAGAAGCCGACCAGCAGGAAGGTAAAGAGCTGCATCTTCTCGACCTTGCGATAGCGGATCCAGCTATAGGCGAGCTGCAGACCGGTGACCACCACCAGTGCGCCGGTAGCCATGTAGATGTCGTAAAACTTGTAGACCGCAAAGAAAACGATAAGTGGAATAAATTCAATAAATTGCTTCATTGTTGGCGCCTAGTCCTCAAAGATGGCCTGCAAATTTCGCCCAGTCTACCTGTACAGCAGACAACGGCAAATGAATAAGACCGCTCATTTTTACGCCGGTTCCGCGCCGTCGCCAAACAGTTGGCGTGCAATGGAGATCCCCAGTCGCTGCTGATCGGCCAGCAGTTCACGGATATGGCGCTCTTCGATAAGCGGGTTGAGCAGCACGGCGCGCAGCAGGGTGAGCGGTTGGGCGCCGTAGCGCAACACAGCGCGCTGGGTGCGGGAGACAAAGCTGTGCCCCTCGGCCCGCTGGGCTTTTTGTAGCGCCACGTTGAAGGCGTTGATCTGCTCGTTGGCCGCTTCGTCCAGCACCTTGCCCTGCAGATGGGGCGGGATGCAGCGGTAGGAGAGCAGGTTCATCACCGGAGCAGACATCAACTCGAAGGCAGGATCGCTTTCGATGAGCTCTGCCATCAGTCGGGCCCGGTCGTAGTTGGCTTCGATAAGCTCGGCATAGCCTCGCTGGCCGAAGAGCTGGAAGGCGGCGTCCAGATAGAGGGCATTGGCCGGGCGGGTGCCCTCCAGGGTAAAGCGACCCTGATCGAACGAGGTGGCGCGAATGGCATAGGGCGCCTCCCGCTTGACTGCCATCATCAGGTCGGGCTGGCGGCAGAGCAGCATGCCGGTACCGAGTGGCACCAGCAGCTGTTTGTGGCCATCCAGTGTGACGGTGTCGGCCTGCTCAATGCCGGTCAGCAGGCCTTGATAGCGGGGGGAGAAGAGGGTCGGGCCGCCCCAGGCGGCATCCACGTGAAAGTGGATCTGCTCGCGCTCGGCGATGGCCGCCAGTTCTGGTAGCGGATCGATGGAGCCAAAGTCAGTACTGCCCGCCACGCCGACCAGCGCCAGCACCTTGAGTTTCTGTTCCTTGCACTGGATCAGTGCCTGCTCCAGCGCAGCCAGACTGAGCCGGTTCTGCTCGTCAGTCTCAAGGCGCCAGACGCTTCGGGCGCCCAATCCCAGCAGATCCATCCCCTTGTCGAAGGAGTAGTGCATCAGCCGGGAACCCAGAATGACGGCGCCGCGATAGCCCTGCTCATAGAGGGCGAACAGGTTGTCGCCACAGGCGCGGTTGCGGGCCAGCCACAGTGCCGTGACATTGGCGATGGTACCGCCGCTGGTCATGACGCCGAGAGCGGCATCCTTGGCATGCATCTGCTCGCCGTAGAAGGCATCGTCCCTGCCATAGATGAGACGGTGCAGCTTGGCCAGCACCTCCCGCTCCAGAAAGCTGAGCAGGCGGGAGGACTCCATCTTCATCGGATTCTGGTTGAGCATCACCAGCAGGCGCGACAGCTCGGCGGTATAGGCCGGCAGTGGCGCGGTCATGTGGCCCATGTAGCGTGGCGAAGTGAGGTGAGAGGCACCGGGTACCAGAGTAGCCAGCCGCGCCAGATACTCCTCGATAGGTTGGCCGACTGCAGGCATGCGGGATTGATCGAGCTGGTGGGTGAACAGGTCGCGCTGATAGGGGGCCTGACTGTCGTCGGAGTGGTGGAAGCTCTCCAGCAAGGTGTTCATCGCCTCGCCAAAGGCGGGATCCGCTTGTGCAAACAGCTCAGTCAACTTCATCAGGTTCTCCAGACCAGGTCACCGGGGTAGGTGTCTATGCCGCTTGTCTCGGGCATCGGCGGCAGAGCATACACCAAAGGGGGGCGGGTGACAGCCATCCCCTTTTTTAAGCGAACACTTGTACTCCGAAATGGTGCTGGGTAGAGTGAGCCACAGTTATTGTGGAGTTGATGTTATGAGTGGTGTGATGGATTACTCCCCCCGGGAGGAGCTGGCAAACCGGCTGAGTCATGGTGCGGGATTGTTGCTGGGGATTGTCGGACTGGTGTTGTTGCTCATCAAAGGATGGGGGCAGGGTACGCAGGCGCTGGTGAGTTACAGCCTTTATGGCGGCAGTCTGGTGCTGCTCTATCTCGCCTCGACCCTCTATCACAGCATGGCGGAAGGGCGGGCCAGACGTTGGTGCAAGGTGTTTGATCACTGCGCCATCTATCTGCTGATTGCCGGCACCTATACCCCCTTCCTGCTGGTGGCGCTCGACACGCCGCTGGCGAAGGGCTTGATGGTGGTGATCTGGGCCCTGGCGCTGGCTGGTGTGGTGTTCAAGCTGGTGTTTATCAACCGCTTCAAGAAGTTGTCGCTCTTTACCTACCTGATGTTGGGCTGGCTGTCGCTGGTGGTCATCTATCAGCTCTATATCCATCTGGCCGGTGAGGGGCTGCTGCTGCTCGGGCTTGGTGGCCTTATCTACAGCCTCGGGGTCATCTTCTATGTGGCCAAGCAGATCCCCTATAACCACGCCATCTGGCATCTCTTTGTGCTGGGTGGCAGCGTTTGTCACTTTGTGGCCATTTACGGCTACATCGCCTAACGTCTTGCAACTAGCCCTTAATTGGTATTTTTGGCGCGTAAAAGGATAAATTCGTGCGGTATCACACAGTTGGCATCAGCGTTTGCTGACAAGCTAGGGCCAGTTCAATTCGCAAAGGATGCACGAAATGAGTGAAATCGCGCTTTCCATCAGCATGTTGTCGCTGGTGGCAGTGCTAGGACTCTGGCTGGGAAACTGGCGAGTCTATGGCGTTGGCTTGGGAATAGGGGGGGTGCTGTTCGGCGGCATCATAGTGGGTCACTTTGCAGGCGCCTCCGATCTCGCGCTGGATGCACAAACGCTTCACTTTATTCAAGAATTTGGCCTGATCCTGTTTGTCTATACCATCGGCATCCAGGTTGGGCCGGGTTTCTTCTCGTCATTGCGCAGTTCGGGTCTCAAACTCAACGCCTTTGCCGCTTTGCTGGTCATCCTTGGCTGCGTGGTGGCCGCAGGCTTGCATCAATTTTTCGATGTGCCGTTGCCGGTCATTCTGGGGGTCTTCTCCGGTGCCGTCACCAATACGCCATCCCTCGGTGCGGGCCAGCAGATCCTGGCCGAGCTGGGCGCCGCGCCCGGTTCGACCGGCCTGATGGGAATGGGCTATGCGGTTGCCTATCCGTTTGGTATCTGTGGCATTTTGCTCACCATGTGGCTGGTTAGGGTCTTCTTTCGCATCAAGATCGACGATGAAGCCGCCCAGTTCGAGCTACAAACCGGTAAAACCAAGGAGAGCTTGCAGACCATCAACATCGCGGTGCGCAACCCCAACATGCACGGCCTGATGCTGAGCGAGATCCCGAGTCTCGACGAGTCTGATGTCATCTGTTCACGGCTCAAACGGGGCGATGAGCTGATGGTGCCACGGCCGGAATCCCGTATCGAACTGGGTGACTTGCTGCACCTGGTGGGTGAGCGCCACGCGCTGCACAAGGTGTTGCTGGTATTGGGGGAGGAGGTGGAGACCTCGCTCTCGACCCGCGGCACCGATCTGCGAGTCGAGCGGGTTGTGGTGACCAACGAGCAGGTTCTTGGCAAGAAGATCCGCGATCTGGACATCAAACAACGCTATGACGTGGTGATCTCCCGTCTCAACCGTGCCGGTATCGAACTGGTGCCGACCAGCCAGACCAGCCTGCAGTTTGGTGACATCCTCAACCTGGTTGGCCGTCTCGACGCCATCGAGGCCGTGACCAATGTGGTCGGCAACGTGCAGCAAAAGCTGCAGCAGGTGCAGATGTTGCCGGTATTTATCGGGATTGGCCTTGGCGTATTGCTCGGCTCCATCCCCTTCTATCTGCCCGGTTTCCCGGCCGCCCTCAAGCTGGGTCTGGCGGGCGGGCCGTTGGTGGTGGCGCTGATCCTGTCGCGGATTGGCAGCATCGGCAAGCTCTACTGGTTCATGCCCCCCAGTGCCAACCTGGCGCTGCGGGAGATCGGCATCGTGCTGTTTCTGGCTGTGGTCGGCTTCAAGTCCGGTGCCGGTTTCGTCGATACCCTGATCAATGGTGATGGCCCAGCCTGGATGCTCTACGGCATGGCGATCACCCTGATCCCGCTGCTGGTGGTCGGTGTGCTGGCGCGCCTCTATGGCAAGATGAACTATCTGACCCTGTGCGGCTTGCTGGCCGGCTCCATGACAGATCCTCCCGCGTTGGCCTTTGCCAACGCCATGCACCCGACCAGTGGCGCCAGTGCGCTCTCATACGCCACTGTCTACCCGCTGGTGATGTTCCTGCGGATCATCTCGCCACAGCTGCTGGCTATCATCCTCTGGGCGGGAGCATAGGGTTCATCCTGACGGGAGCATGCCTTGTCATGCTCCTGTCATTACTCTGTAATCTATTGATAATTTTGGTTTTTGCTATTCTCACAACCTCGTTTTACACACTTCTGTCTGGCTGAACAGTTCAGCCTCAAATCTCCCTATCCTTTCGAATTTTCGAGCTGGTTATTTTTGCCATGTGTATGCACAGTAAGATGTGGCTTGTTGCATTCAAATCAGGATTCAGGAGAGAACATGATTACCAATGCCGTTACCTTGGAACAGGGCGTAACCGTAACCCAACTTAAAGGACAAATTTATCTGGTTGCCGCAGATGGCAGCCGGAAGCTGTTGGCTGAAGGGGATGTGCTGCCGAAAGGGGCTGTGATCATGTCGCCGGATGGCGCCAGTTTCATGGGGGGCGGACAGTCGTTCACTGTGCAACCGGCCAGCGAACAGAGTGAGCCTGCCGAAGAGGGGGATGTCCCCCAGCTGGCGCAAAATGGTGCAGCCGGCACTCCTGATGATATCAATGCCCTGCAACAGGCGATCTTGGGTGGCGCTGATCCGACCCAGGCCTTTGAAGCATCTGCCGCAGGCGGTGCGCCTGCTGCCGGTGGTGGCGGTATTGGTGGTGTCGCCGGTGCCAGTGGCAACGGCGGTTTTGTCACCATCGACCGTACCGGTTCCGAAACCATCGCAGAGGCCACCTTCGATACCACCTACAACGCCAATGGTGAGCCGCCGCTTGGTGCTGCTGGCGAAGATGAAGTATTTGACCTTACGCCCCCTACCATTTCCGTCGTCGCGCCAGACAATACCAATGACACCACTCCGACCCTGACCGGAACCACAGATGCTCCTGTTGGCAGCATCGTCACCCTGCTGGTCACCGATGCAAACGGTAATCAACAAACCCTGACCGCTATCGTCACACCCAGCGGTACCTTCACCGTGGATGTGGTTACTCCTTTGGCCGAGGGTTCTTATACCGTTACCGCCACGGTGACCGATCCTGCGGGGAATTCCGGTAGTGCTACCGACGGCGGCAGCGTTGACGCCACGGCACCAGCGGTGAGCCTCACGATCACTGACGATACCAACGATGATGGCCTGCTCAGCAGCGCTGAGCTCAGCGGTCAAGTGAACTACCAGGTTGCTCTCGGCGCCGGTACTGCCCTTGGTGATACCCTGGTGATTGTCGACCAGGACGGTAACGAGCTGTTTAATGGTGCGGTCACTCAAGCCATGCTGGATAACGGCCTGAGCCTGGCCGTTGATGCCCCTGCTGATGGTCAAACCCTGACCTTGACCGCCACGGTCA
>NZ_JBFOCM010000032.1:0-3425 GCF_040907825.1 Aeromonas sp. s7(2024) | reverse complement strand
CGGCACTGTTGCAAAGTTAGCGATGAGGCAGCCTTTTGTCTTATTCAAAGGCCTTACATTTCAAAAACTCTGCTTACCAGGCGCATTTCGCCCAGGGGATCACCATAATAAAATGCTGAGGCCTGGCCTTTGCGTAGTGCACGCATCACCTCAATACCTTTGATGGTGGCGTAAGCCGTCTTCATGGATTTAAATCCCAGCGTGGCGCCGATTATCCGTTTCAGTTTGCCATGATCGCATTCAATCACGTTGTTCCGGTACTTAATCTGTCGGTGTTCAACGTCAGACGGGCACCGGCCTTCGCGTTTGAGCAGAGCAAGCGCGCGACCATAGGCGGGCGCTTTATCCGTGTTGATGAATCGCGGGATCTGCCACTTCTTCACGTTGTTGAGGATTTTACCCAGAAACCGGTATGCAGCTTTGCTGTTACGACGGGAGGAGATATAAAAATCGACAGTGCGGCCCCGGCTGTCGACGGCCCGGTACAGATACGCCCAGCGGCCATTGACCTTCACGTAGGTTTCATCCATGTGCCACGGGCAAAGATCGGAAGGGTTACGCCAGTACCAGCGCAGCCGTTTTTCCATTTCAGGCGCATAACGCTGAACCCAGCGGTAAATCGTGGAGTGATCGACATTCACTCCGCGTTCAGCCAGCATCTCCTGCAGCTCACGGTAACTGATGCCGTATTTGCAGTACCAGCGTACGGCCCACAGAATGATGTCACGCTGAAAATGCCGGCCTTTGAATGGGTTCATGTGCAGCTCCATCAGCAAAAGGGGATGATAAGTTTATCACCACCGACTATTTGCAACAGTGCCCTTCGAGCAGCAGCGCTACCGGGCCAGCGGCCTCAACCTGGTGACGGCGGCTATCGTGCTGTGGAACACGGTGTACCTGGAACGCGCCACCCAGGGGTTGGTCGAGGCCGGCAAGCCGGTGGACGGCGAGCTGCTGCAATTCCTGTCGCCGCTGGGCTGGGAGCACATCAACCTAACCGGCGATTACGTCTGGCGGCAGAGCCGCAGACTGGAAGACGGGAAGTTTCGGCCCTTACGGATGCCCGGAAAACCTTAGCGTACGATTTTTTCCGAATTCTGCGGGCTCCCCTATCTCATCTGCGCAAGGCAGAACGTGAAGACGGCCGCCCTGGACCTCGCCCGCGAGCGCCAGGCGCACGAGGCCGGCGCGCGGACCCGCGCCACGGCCCACGAGCGGACGCCGCAGCAGGAGCGCCAGAAGGCCGCCAGAGAGGCCGAGCGCGGCCGTGAGGCTTGGACGCTAGGGCAGGGCATGAAAAAGCCCGTAGCGGGCTGCTACGGGCGTCTGACGCGGTGGAAAGGGGGAGGGGATGTTGTCTACATGGCTCTGCTGTAGTGAGTGGGTTGCGCTCCGGCAGCGGTCCTGATCAATCGTCACCCTTTCTCGGTCCTTCAACGTTCCTGACAACGAGCCTCCTTTTCGCCAATCCATCGACAATCACCGCGAGTCCCTGCTCGAACGCTGCGTCCGGACCGGCTTCGTCGAAGGCGTCTATCGCGGCCCGCAACAGCGGCGAGAGCGGAGCCTGTTCAACGGTGCCGCCGCGCTCGCCGGCATCGCTGTCGCCGGCCTGCTCCTCAAGCACGGCCCCAACAGTGAAGTAGCTGATTGTCATCAGCGCATTGACGGCGTCCCCGGCCGAAAAACCCGCCTCGCAGAGGAAGCGAAGCTGCGCGTCGGCCGTTTCCATCTGCGGTGCGCCCGGTCGCGTGCCGGCATGGATGCGCGCGCCATCGCGGTAGGCGAGCAGCGCCTGCCTGAAGCTGCGGGCATTCCCGATCAGAAATGAGCGCCAGTCGTCGTCGGCTCTCGGCACCGAATGCGTATGATTCTCCGCCAGCATGGCTTCGGCCAGTGCGTCGAGCAGCGCCCGCTTGTTCCTGAAGTGCCAGTAAAGCGCCGGCTGCTGAACCCCCAACCGTTCCGCCAGTTTGCGTGTCGTCAGACCGTCTACGCCGACCTCGTTCAACAGGTCCAGGGCGGCACGGATCACTGTATTCGGCTGCAACTTTGTCATGCTTGACACTTTATCACTGATAAACATAATATGTCCACCAACTTATCAGTGATAAAGAATCCGCGCGTTCAATCGGACCAGCGGAGGCTGGTCCGGAGGCCAGACGTGAAACCCAACAGACCCCTGATCGTAATTCTGAGCACTGTCGCGCTCGACGCTGTCGGCATCGGCCTGATTATGCCGGTGCTGCCGGGCCTCCTGCGCGATCTGGTTCACTCGAACGACGTCACCGCCCACTATGGCATTCTGCTGGCGCTGTATGCGTTGATGCAATTTGCCTGCGCACCTGTGCTGGGCGCGCTGTCGGATCGTTTCGGGCGGCGGCCGGTCTTGCTCGTCTCGCTGGCCGGCGCTGCTGTCGACTACGCCATCATGGCGACGGCGCCTTTCCTTTGGGTTCTCTATATCGGGCGGATCGTGGCCGGCATCACCGGGGCGACTGGGGCGGTAGCCGGCGCTTATATTGCCGATATCACTGATGGCGATGAGCGCGCGCGGCACTTCGGCTTCATGAGCGCCTGTTTCGGGTTCGGGATGGTCGCGGGACCTGTGCTCGGTGGGCTGATGGGCGGTTTCTCCCCCCACGCTCCGTTCTTCGCCGCGGCAGCCTTGAACGGCCTCAATTTCCTGACGGGCTGTTTCCTTTTGCCGGAGTCGCACAAAGGCGAACGCCGGCCGTTACGCCGGGAGGCTCTCAACCCGCTCGCTTCGTTCCGGTGGGCCCGGGGCATGACCGTCGTCGCCGCCCTGATGGCGGTCTTCTTCATCATGCAACTTGTCGGACAGGTGCCGGCCGCGCTTTGGGTCATTTTCGGCGAGGATCGCTTTCACTGGGACGCGACCACGATCGGCATTTCGCTTGCCGCATTTGGCATTCTGCATTCACTCGCCCAGGCAATGATCACCGGCCCTGTAGCCGCCCGGCTCGGCGAAAGGCGGGCACTCATGCTCGGAATGATTGCCGACGGCACAGGCTACATCCTGCTTGCCTTCGCGACACGGGGATGGATGGCGTTCCCGATCATGGTCCTGCTTGCTTCGGGTGGCATCGGAATGCCGGCGCTGCAAGCAATGTTGTCCAGGCAGGTGGATGAGGAACGTCAGGGGCAGCTGCAAGGCTCACTGGCGGCGCTCACCAGCCTGACCTCGATCGTCGGACCCCTCCTCTTCACGGCGATCTATGCGGCTTCTATAACAACGTGGAACGGGTGGGCATGGATTGCAGGCGCTGCCCTCTACTTGCTCTGCCTGCCGGCGCTGCGTCGCGGGCTTTGGAGAAATTCTTCAAATTCCCGTTGCACATAGCCCGGCAATTCCTTTCCCTGCTCTGCCATAAGCGCAGCGAATGCCGGGTAATACTCGTCAA